>CAYNUP010000087.1:0-6323 GCA_964400565.1 uncultured bacterium
TGGATAACCTGCCATATAACATACAAGACCAAGAGTAACAAGCCCTCCAAGACATCCATATTTTTCAACAAGCATTGTTTTTGCTCCATTTCTTGAAGCACTTATCGCAGCACCAAATCCAGCAGAACCCCCTCCAACAACAAGAACATCTACTTCATATTTAACATCAACTTCTCCTTCAAACTTCATTTTACCTTTTTCCATCTTTACCATTTTCTCCTCCTTTTTTTATAGGACAAATTCTTATACATTCTTCACAAATATTTATATGTCTTTTCTGAACTCCCCATTTTACCTTCATTAAATTTTCACATAATTTTTTTATTTTTTCTCTTTCAGGAACTTTAAAATTTACATCAATTCCCATATATTCTGGTCCTTCTTTTCCAACAAGTCCATATCTTTTTGCCAAATCACATGAAAAACTATCAATTTCAGGTATTTCAAACTCTTTATTTTCTATCTTTATCTTCTTTGCTTTTCCTTTTATTGCTTCAGTTGGACAATTCTTTATACATATATCACAATTTTTACAGTAATTTTCTCCATCATATAAAGGGTCATTATCAAAATAAAAATCGGTTATTATACTTAAAAATTTCTGTCTCTGTCCAAATTCTCTTGTTATAGGGACTCCATTCTTTCCTATATATGAAAGACCTGAAAGTAAAGAAGCAAAAGAATTGGCTCTTGCATCTGGTAAAAGACCTCTTGAACTTAAAACATAAGAAGCAGTGCCTGTTAAATCATAAGAAAAGACACCTTTATATCCACAATCATTAAGTTTTTTAATAATCTTATAAGCAGTATCAGTAAGTAAATTTAATGTTTCAAATTGAGAAAATGCATATGGTCCAACTGTTTCAGAAGGAGTAATTTTTGCAGTATCAAGAGATGCGTCAGGAAAATGAATTCCTATAACAATAACTGATTTTGCATCTTCAATATAATCCTTTAACTCTTTTAATTTTATTTTTTCCTTTTTAATAACAGGACTATAAGGGGCATAAATGTGACCATTATCATAAACAATTTCTTTTTCGTCCAACTTAAATTTACTTAAAAATTCTCTTTTAAATTCCTCAAATCTTTTTATATTAAAAAATCCTACAATGTCTGCTCCACACTCCTTGCAGAAATCTCTAAATTTTCCCTTTTCAATTTTTTCCTTCTTTCTTTTTCTTATAAATTTTATTTCAGGTAATTTTGCACTTGTTAAAACTGTTGTAAAAATTGTATCTTCATTCCATAGACCAAATTTGTGAGCAACAATATTATCATCTATTTTTGTTCCTGTGATTGCTGAATATCCATTTATATCAAGGTAATGTGCTACATCAAAGGCGGCATATTTTATTAACCGATTTTTAATATAATTTTCTGCCTCTGTTGTATTTTTATTCAGTGTTTTTATCCCTATTGAAATTATTGAGGAAGCATCAGGTAAATGAAATTCAGGATGAATTTGAGAATCGTTTTTAAAGAAATTTTTATTTTTTATCACCACATAATCAATCAGATACTTTTTAAATATTTCTTTTAATTTCTCAATTTCCAGTTTTTTCTTCTCCTTTTTTCTTCTTGGTGCTCTTGAATAATTTTTATCATAATATCTTTTTTCAGGAACCATACAGAATTTAAGACAGCAACCTTCTTCACCAGCAAATAATCCATATTTTTCTAAATTTTCAAGAATTACATCTTCATCAACCTTTTCAGGAATTTTTAAAAATAGATTTAAATGTAAATTTTCAGCCCATCCACATCTCCATTTATTTGTATCAGGAAACTTAAAAACTTTACCTCCTATCTCAATTTCATTTATTTTTTTAACCTCTTTTCTGAATGCATCAACAGGACAATTTTTAACACATTCCATACATCTATCACATAATTTTTCTCCATCATACATAGGGTCTGGTTCAAGTTCTGCTTCTGTTATTATTGTAACAAGACGCACTCTTGGACCAAATTCAGGATGTAAAAATAAACCACTCCATCCAATTTCTCCAAGTCCTGCAGCCGCTGCTGCATATCTATGGGCAATATCAGGAGCAAAATGAACTTTTAAATCCTTATAACCCTTATATCTCCATATATTACTTGAAACAATTGGAAGTGTTTTATATCCTTTATCTTCAAGAAATCTTGCTATAAGAAAAGAAATATCATCAAGTTTTGGATTCATAACAGAACTCTGGCTTCCATATGGTCCCATATTATGTGGTGTTGGTTCTCCTCCAAGTTCAACAGAAGCATCAAGATGATGAATACCACAGACAATAACACTTTTTGCTTCTGGTAATAATCCTTTTGGGCTCATTCTTAATGGTGCATTTTTAAATCTTTCAACATTTGCTATTCCTACAAAATCTGCTCCAAGTTTTTTTTGCATATTTTTTACATTTTCAGTTAATTTTTTATTCATTTTCACCTTTTTTTTCAATTTTATTTATTCTTTACCAGCAGGACATTCTATAAAACATTTTTCAACTATTCCCGTGTATCCTGGTCTTTGTAAACGGTCAGATTTCTTTATCGCTTCACAGAGTATTTCCGGTGTAATATTTTCAGGAATGGAAAAATTGTTTTTGGAATGAAAGTATTTCGGGCCTGCATCTCCAAGGAGTCCATATTTACATGCCCAATCACATCTTAACCGGTTTATTTTACCCCATGTAAACGTCTTTCCTTCTATTGAAATGCTTATATTTTCATTTTTTGATATTGCATCTGCTGGACATAATTCAACACATTTATAACATCTTTTACATAAGGATTTTCCTTCGTAAAGTTTATCTTCAATTAAAATAGCATCTGTAAGAATAACTCCAAAACACTGTCTTGCCCCAAACTGGGGAGTTAATACCATTCCATTCCATCCAATTTCACCAAGTCCAGCACTGATAGCATAAATTCGGTTTGCTGTAAGAGAATGACTATCTGTTTCATCGAGTAATGGAAATACTTTATATCCAAAATAATCAAGGAATTTTGCCGTTTCCAGTAAAATGCTGGATAAAACCATTTTTGCTCCCCAGTGTGCCATAAACTCATAATGACCTGCTTTTTTCCCTTTCCCTTTTCCAGCCCAGTCAACAGATGCATCAGGTATTTTTATTCCTATTACGATTGCAGATTTTACCTCTTTCAGATATTCTGATGGTTTTTTCATTTTTAGTTCTTTCTTCTCCACCTGAGGATTGAAAGGCATAGCCTGAAATGCCCATACATTTCTTTTTTTCACCTCTACAGGTGGAAGGTTTTTCACAGTAAAGTAATTTTTTTCTTTGTCTAACACTTCATTCAGTTGTAAAATAAGTTTTTCAACTCTTGAAATAGAAGTAATTCCAACAAGATCTGCTCCTGTATTGAAAGTCTGTTTTTTTATCTTTGCTGTTAGTTCCTCTGGCGATAGTTTTCTTGAATAATTACTTTTCTCTTCCTTTTTCTGAATGCTTGTTTTAAGGGGGAGTTGTGTTAAAATGAGCCGATATATTCTATTTTTCTTTTTGATATCAAATAATTCAGCAACATCTTCGGGGTTTATATTGGACCAGAGCAAAACAGAATATCCATACTTTTCGATAAAATTTGCAACAAGCAATTCTATATAATATGCTTTTACAAAAGGATTTAATACTTCACACCTTTCTGGATAATCTATTCCCAGAAGAATTGCTCCCTCTCCATCAGGAAGTTCTTTTTTTATCTCCAGGTTATTTTCTTTCAAAAAATTCGCATCAATTGTAGCCAGGAAATCTGTTCCCTTTTCGTAAGCAAGAAATATTACCTCTTCTATAATTCTATTCACCATTTCAGGAGAAGTATCCGGAAGAATATCTCTTTTTCTTCTTGGAGAAGATGAATAATTACGGTCAAAATACCTTCTCTGAGGATTTACACACCATTTAAGGCAGATTCCCATTTTCCATCCACGTATCCATTCAGGATGTTTTGTACAGGCAATTTCTTCCATTTTTAAAATTGTTTCTTCATTAATTTTCTCTGGCCATTCTTTCAATACATCTAACTGGAAATTTTCTCCTATTGCACATCTCCAGAGATTTCTTTTCGGAAAAACAAACTTCTTATTTTCAATTTCAATTACACAATTTCCTGATACTTCTTTCTCAAATGATTTTGTTGGACAGTGTTTTGCACACAAAAGACATTTATCACATAGAGGTTCTCCTGAATATAGTGGGTCTGGCCTTAAAGGGGCATCTGTTAATATACTTATAAATCTCTGTCTGGGTCCAAATTCAGGAGTAATACAGATATTGTGCCATCCAATTTCTCCAAGTCCTGCAGCCGCTGCTGCATAATAATGACACATGTCTGCCATCCATCCTCTTTCTGCTCCTGGTTGTTTTCTATATACCCAGTATCCAGTACTGGGAACTGTTAAAGCATTCCATCCTAACTCCTCAAGAAATTTCGCCATCCAGTATCCAATACGATTCAAATTATTACCCACATTAATCTGAACCAGTCCTGGTCCAGGCTCTCTTACGTCTTTTTCTGCTCCCAATTCAACACATGCATCTGGAATGTGGACTGCACATACTATTACTGATTTTGCTTTTGGGAAAATTCCTTTTGGACTATGCTCAACTGGAGCTTTTTTCCATCTTGATACAGGAGCAATACCAACAATATCTGCTCCAAGTTTTTTTGCATATTTTTTAATTTCTTCCTTTAATTCATTCATATTTTCCTCCTAGTTTTAATGTTATTTCTTCTCCTGCTTTTTTCAATTCTCTTATTATTTTTTCTTTATTTTCTCCTTTAAACCTTATTTCTGGAAGATAGACACCAAGAGAGGCAACAATTTTTCCGTCTGGTCCAAAAATAGGAACTCCAATAACAACTGTATTTTCCTTTTCTATTATTTCAATTTTCCTTTTTCTTATTTTTTCCATTTCTTTTTTTAGTGCATCATAATTATTAATATTTTTCCATTTTTCTCCTGGATAACCTTCTTTCTTTACATAATCTTTAACATCCTTTTCCGGTAAATATGAAAGTAAAATTCTTCCGGTTGCTGTTGTATAACAGGCACTTTCTTCAAACATATTTAAATTTACATTTAAAATATGACCTTCATATTTAGCAGTTGCTATCGTATATCTTTCACCCTTATAAAAAATACCAAGAACAACTGATTCTTTTATATTTTCAGCAAGTGATTTAATTACTGATTCAGAAACTTTTAGTAAAATATTTCTTTCTAAAAGAGGTAAAAATAAACTTAAAAGTTTTTCTCCAATTCTATATTTTTTACTTTTTTCATCCTTTTCAAGATACCCAAGATTATAAAGTGTTGAAAGAAGAGAATATGTTGTTGATACTTTTAAATTTAAAATTTTTGATATTTCTCCCACACTATATTCCCTTTTTTCTCCACTTGCCAGAACATTTAAAATTCCCATTATTTTCTCAACAACCTTTATTTTTCTTTCCATTTTATCATTATCGTATATATTTAACATTGTTGAAAAATTTTGTCAAGAAAATTTTTAAAAATAAAATTGTGATTTTTTTTTAATTACTATATAATAATAGAAAAATCAAAAGTGAAAAAAATGACAGATTTGTTAAGAGAGGGAGAGACCAAATGGAAGAAATAAGAAAAGGGAAAGGTGATTGGGAATGGTTTTTTAAAGCAAGGTTTGGTTTATTTATTCACTGGGGATTATATTCACTTCCTGCAAGACATGAATGGGTAAAGAATTATGAAGAAATACCAGATGAAATTTATGATGAGAAATATTTTACAAGATTTAATCCAGACCTTTATAATCCAGACCAATGGGCAAAGATAGCAAAGAAAGCGGGTATGAAATATGCAGTAATAACAACAAAACATCATGAAGGTTTCTGTCTATGGGATTCAAAACTTACTGATTATAAAGCAACAAATACACCTGCAAAAAGGGATTTATTAAGAGAGTTTGTAGATGCATTTAGGAAAGAGGATTTTAAAATTGGGTTTTATTATTCTTTAATTGACTGGCACCATCCAGATTTTACAATTGACTCACGCCATCCACTAAGAAACCATCCTGAAAAAGAAAAATTGAATAGAAACAGAGATATGTCAAAATACAGGGAATATTTACATGGACAAATTAAGGAACTTTTAACTGAATTTGGTAAGATTGATATTATGTGGCTTGATTTTAGTTATCCAGGAGCTGATGGAAAAGGGAAAGATGATTGGGACAGTGAAAATCTTGTTAAAATGATAAGAAAATTACAACCACATATCTTAATAAATAACCGACTTGACCTTGAAGACGAATGGGATTTTATAACTC
>CAYNUP010000088.1:0-4472 GCA_964400565.1 uncultured bacterium
AATAGCAGTAATTGTAATGATTATTTTGTTTTCCTCCATTATTCTTGCTGTTGTTCTTACTTCTACCATCGCCATAAAAAGAGCAAATTTTTATTATGATAAACTTATAGCATTAGAAATAGCAGAAACAGGAATTCAGAAACTTTTTTATAATTTAAATTATAGATATGAGGAAGATGATACTGGAGCAGGAGGATGGACGAGAAGGTCTTTAATAGGTTCTGATTTTAGGTCATCTAACTATTCAATTCCTGAATGGTATAGAAATTTAATTAATTCAAAAAGGCTTTCAGAAAGTGATTTAACAAAATATGAAATAGAAATTTCTTTGCCAGAATATGGAGGAAAAGGGAAATATATTCTGTATTTTATTGATGCAGATTCAGCAACTGCTTCAGAGACAGACCTTATAGTTTGTAAAGGAAGTTATAGAGGTAGGACAGCAACAATAAGTTGTTTATTAAGAGGAGCAGGTGAGATATGGACAGATCCTAATAAAAATTATTTTTATGGAGATTTTAAAGTTAAAAATACAAACAGGACATATGGAAGTTGTGGAATATCTGAAGCATTTAATAAACATGTAATTTATGCAACCTATGTTTCAGGGACAGGAAGTATTAAAGGAAATATAACAACAACAGATTTTACAGGCACATTACCATCAGAAGCAACATTGACAAAAACAAGTAATGTGAGTATTCCAAATTTAAAAGATATACCACAAGATCCACTAAATTTAAAACCATCGCCTTCTAGTTGGGATATGAGATTTAAAGATGACGATGGGCAATTTCCATATTCTTCTTCTCCTCCTTATGTACCCACATTACCTTCTGAGGTAACCTATAAGGTAAATGGCACATATGAAGAATATACAATTAATGGAGCATCAATAGGAGAAGAAAAAAAATGGATATTTGAAAAAGCAGCATCAGGTACTTTGACTGTAAAAATTACTGGACCAACGACTGTATCTGATAAAGCGATTATAAAAAGTGGAGCAGATGGAGATAATGCAGATTTAGAAGTAGATTTTTCAGGAAGTAACAATCCAAATATACAAGGTCAATTGGTAGCAGAAAGAGACATAATTATAGAAACGGAAAATCCAAACCCAAATCCTATTGGGACAGAAGGTTTAGTTATTTTATGGGCTGGAAGAAATTTAATAATAACAACTCCTCAAATTAAAGGAGATATAATAGGAATAAATAAAGTGGAATTTACTGGTCCAAATCAAGTAAACTTAAATGGTTCAATAAATACCAAAGGCACAATTACAATTCCATCAGATTTAATAATAAATATAAATGCAACAAATAGTGATAAAAAGGGAGCGATTATTTTATATAATGGAGATTTGACAATATCATCATCTTCTTCCGTAAATATTACAATTGGGAACAATCAGATATCTGCTATCTTATTGTATGCAGATACAGGAGACCACTCTATAAATATAAACTCTTCTCCAAATTTCACTTTTGGGGAAACAAATCAACTTGCAATAATAGGATATAATAAAGGTGGTAGATGTGATATAAATATAAGTGGGAATATTCCAAGAGGTATTTTTTCTAAAGGCAATAACAATAATGGAAATATAACTTTAAATTCTGGAAATATAAATGGATGTTTAATAGCAAATGGGACCGTTAATTTAAATGGAGGAAATTTAACTTATGACTCTGAGCCATATAAAAAAAATTCAGAAGTGTATAAGGGATTTGTTGGAGGAAGAAGGGTTTATGTGCCTGTTATAGGGAGTTGGAGAATAGAATGGTGAAATTAGAACTATATATTGAAACTTCAGTGTGGGGATTTTTACTTGAAAACAATATCCCTGAAAAGAAGAGAATTACAGAAGAATTTTTTGAGAGAGAAAAACAAAAAAAAGATTCATTATATATTTCAGAACTTGTTCTTTTTGAAATAAATAAAATATCTGATGAAAATTTAAAGTTCAAAATTATGAATAAAATAAGAACTGTAAATCCATATATTTTAAGATATAATTCTAAAATAGAAGATTTGGCAAAAAAAATAATTGAAATGGGTACAATTCCTGAAAAATTTGTAGATGATGCAAGACATATCAGTTATGCTATTTTTTATGAACTTGATGGAATTATTAGTTGGAATATGAAGCATATTGTAAAATTTAGTACAAGAAAAATAGTGGAAGCAGTTTGTATTCTTAATGGGTTTAAAAAAATAGAAATATTAACACCGGAGGAGGTACTTTATGAATTTTGAATCAAAAGTAATGAAAATAATTCATAAAATAAGAGAAGAGCATTATAAAAACACTAAAAAGAAAAAATCCCATGAAATTGAAGAAAGTTTAAAAAAAGAGACAAGAGATATAATCTTAAAACTTGGTTTAAAATATTCTGATTTTGAAAAATTGAAATAAAGATGAATTTAGGTGAGAAAAAATATTTACTTGGTGGTTGGAGAATAGAATGGTGAAAAAAGGATTGACTTTAATAGAAGTTGTTGTGGCTATATTTTTAATGGCGATTGTTATTGCTGGTGGTCTTCTTTTACTCTCTTATAATCTAAATGTTATAAAAAAAGCAAATGAATTAACAATAGCAAATGCAATTTTACAGTGTATGATTGAAGATGTTAAAAATATTGATTTCCCACCAATTTATTATGATAGACAGGGTAATTTTGGAGATAGACCTAACAATGGAACAAATTATAAAGGACCTGATGAAATAGAACTTTCTTCAGATGGAAATGATTGGACTCCAACAGATTATAAAAATGATTTTACTGTAAAAAGATTTGATTTTAGGTATGACCCTAATGGAAATCTTCTTTTAGATCCAGCGGTAGAAGATACAGACCTTACAGCAATTCACAGGATTGATATTTATGTTTTGAGAAAAAGAGGCAATTATGTTGTAACAAAGGCGACAGTTTATAGAACAAGAAATGGGATGTACTAAAAAGGAGGAAAATGAGAAAAGGTTTTACAATACTTGAAATTTTAATTGCACTTACTATTCTTGTTATTACATTTACATTAATAACACTTCTTTATGTTAGAGGAGCAAGAATAAGGAATATAATAAATGCATATAATGAAGTAGGAGAAGTTTTATCTCAAATGACAGATACAATTGCAAATGGGAGAAAAAAGTTTCTTGGTCAGGATATTGTAGGATTAAAACAACTGGCAAATTTAACAAATGCAGAAGATAAATCACTATCTTTTTCTATGGATGGGAATACTTTTACTTATACAATAAATAATGGCTCTTTAGAATTAACAACTCCTTCAGGTAATTATAACCTTGACCCAAATAATAAAGTAGAAATTCTTGATGACTCTAAATTTGAATATTATTATCCTGATGGAACTCGGGGGACAGATGTAAACAAAATAACACTTGTAAAAATAATTCTTATCGGAAAATCAACAAATCCAGCAATGAAAAAAATGGTGCCAATGAGGATAGAAACAGCAGTCCGTCTTAAAAATAAAACTTCCTTCTAAAATGTTCTATCTTTTAAATATTATTGGTCTTATCACATTTTCTTTCTCAGGAGCAATTAAAGGGATTTATAAAAAATTTGATTTATTCGGTGTGATTGTTCTTGGTATAATTACTGCTTTAGGTGGTGGAGTGATAAGAGATATTCTTGTAAATCTGGTACCAAAAATGATGACAGATTTTTCATATACAGGATTTTCTCTTTTGGGTGTTTTAATAGCAATTATTTCAAGAAAAAAAACCACACCCATTATTGAAAAGATATTTCTTATTTCAGATGCTATTGGGCTATCTTCATTTACTGCAACTGGATGTATTGTAGCAGTAGAGAACTCTCTTGGTATAATAGGAATAGTTTTACTTGGACTTTCAACTGCAATTGGTGGAGGGATATTGAGGGATATACTTTCAGGAGACATCCCTCTTGTTCTATGTAAAGAATTTTATGCAAGTTGTTCTATTTTAGGAAGTTTATTTTTCTGGATTTGTGTAATTTCTGGTATTTCTTTATCTCTTTCTGCTTTAATATGTGTTTTAATTGTTTTTTTTACAAGATTGATGGCTATAAAATATAAATGGCATCTTCCTTATTTTAGTTAGTTCTTCCTATATCAGAAGAGGCGTTGGAATAGAATGAGAAAATAATTTCCCCCTCATCCTGACCTTCTCCCGCGGAGGGGAGAAGGGAATTTGGAGGTGGAAGGAGAGATTGCTAAGCGGAGGGGGTGGGATTGTTTCTCCTATTCTAAAATTTGTCTCCTTATACTGAGGTTGGTTTTTATTTCCTCTGTTTTTTCTTGATGCCTCAGTTATACCGAAACCATCCCACCACAGAGGAAGATTGCTAAGCGGAGGGGGTGGGATTGTTTCTCCTATTCTAAAATTTGTCTCCTTATACTGAGGTTGGTTTTTATTTCCTCTGTTTTTTCTTGATGCCTCAGTTATACCGAAACCATCCCA
>CAYNUP010000089.1:0-1788 GCA_964400565.1 uncultured bacterium
ATATACTGAAGTAAAAATTGTTGATTTTGTAGTAAAAATATGATACAATTGTAGTCAAAAAGGATTACAAATGGAATTACTGGAAATAACAAGGTCTAAGATAAGAAGAGAAATTTTTAATCTTTATTTTACCAACCCGGAAAGAAAATTTTATTTAAGAGAACTTGAAAGAATTTTAAATTTTCCTGTTGCAAATATAAGAAGAGAGTTGGTTAAATTAGAAAAAATAGGATTATTCCTGTCAGAAAAAAAAGGAAATTTAAAATTCTATTTTTTGAATTCTTCCTATCCTCTTTTTTTTGAAATAAAAAATATTATCACTAAAACTTCTGGAATACCCGCACTTATAAAAGATGCTTTGGAATATTTGAAAAATATAAAAGTTGCATTTATATATGGGTCGTTTGCTAAAGGAGAAGAAAAAAGCACAAGTGATATTGATTTGTTTATAATTGGAAAACCTGATGAGATAGAATTAATAAAGAAACTTAACCAAATAGAAAAGAAAATCCAAAGGGAAATAAATTATACAATATATAGCAAAAAGAGTTTTAAAATGAAAAAACAAGAAAAAGACCCATTTATTTTAGATGTAATAAAGTCACCAAAAATATTTTTAATTGGAAATGAAAATGAATTATAAAGAAAAATTAGAAGATTTTTTAAACAGAGGGTTAATAAAATCTCAGGAAAGAAATTTTAGTCAGATTGAAAAACTTATTATCAGGGCTTATAAAGATTTAAATGTTGCAAGAATAAACTTAAAAATTGACGAAGAAGTAGCATATAATTATGCATATCTTTCTATGCTCAGATGTGGAAGAGCGTTATTATTTTTAAAAGGTTTTAGACCCACAGATGGTCAACAGCACAAAACAGTTATAGAAATCGTTTCTCTTATTCTTGGTGATGAATTTAAAGACATTATAGAAAAATTTGATAGGATGAGAAGGAAAAGACATCAATTTACTTATGACCCATTTTTACCTGTTTCAAAAGAAGAAGCAGAAAATGCTTTAAAAACTGCAGAAAATTTTGTTAAAATTATATCTGAATTTATTAAAAAGGAAAGTCCCCAACAGGAATTTAAATTTTAAATGGAACATAAAATAATAGATAATGTAAATGTAAAGTTAGCAGATGTTCTTAAAGAAAAACTATCAGTTTCTAAACAAGCACATTTTGTCGTAGGTTGGTTTTTCTTGACTGGATTAAAAGAAATTAAAGAGGAAATTGAAAATTTAGAAAAATTACAAATTTTAATTGGCTCTAAAGTTCATAAAGACACTGCTGAAACCCTTTTATTAGCAAAAAAATATGAAGAAGCAGTAAATGAAATAATAAATAAAAATAGATATTTGCCAGATTATAAAATTAAAGAACTTTTTGAAAAAGAGGCAAATACTTTAACAGATTTAATTAGTTATATTGAACCCACAAGAGAAAATATCGAATTTATAAAGTGGTTCTGGGAAAAGTTAAGAGAGAAAAAAATTGAAATAAAAATATATCCTTTTGAACCCTTACACGCCAAACTTTATATACTTGATTTTAAAGAAACAAAATATGGAAGCGGAGTCGCTTTTCTTGGTTCAAGCAATTTATCTTTAAGTGGATTGAAATTAAATACAGAACTTAATATTACTTTATATTCTGATTACCACAAAGAACTTTTAGATTGGTTTAAAGAAAAGTGGGAAAAAAGCAAAGATTTTACATCTTATGCTATAGATTCTTTAGGGAAAAGTTGGGTATTAATTGAGATTACTGAACCAGATAAAGTTACAC
>CAYNUP010000090.1:0-7784 GCA_964400565.1 uncultured bacterium
ATATTAAACATATATTAGATTAGTAGTTTTTTAATTATACTACCTATGAAAACTAATCACAAAATAATTATTGGTGACTCAAGGTGGATGAGAGAAGTTGATAATGAATCAGTCCATCTTATCATTACATCACCACCATACTGGCAATTGAAAGATTATGGAAATAACAAACAAATTGGTTTCAACGACACATATGAAGAATATATAAACAATCTCAACTTGGTATGGAATGAATGTTATAGAGTACTTCACAAAGGTTGTAGATTGTGCATTAATATCGGTGACCAATTTTCCCGTTCCATTTTTTATGGTAGGTACAAAGTAATCCCAATAAGGACAGAAATTATTAAATTTTGTGAAGCTATAGGCTTTGACTACATGGGTGCTGTTATCTGGCAAAAAGTTACTACTTGCCATACAACTGGTGGAGCATTTGTAATGGGCTCCTATCCCTATCCACGAAACGGAATTCTTAAATTAGATTATGAATTTATTCTAATTTTTAGAAAAAATGGAAAACCTCCAAAAATAGATAATGAAGTTAAAGAACAATCAAAATTAACACAAAAAGAATGGAACCAGTATTTTTCGGGGCACTGGAATTTTCCAGGTGAAAAACAAAATAAACACTCAGCAATGTTTCCTGTAGAATTACCAAAAAGACTTATTAAAATGTTTAGTTTTGTTGGTGAAACTGTACTTGACCCATTCCTTGGTAGTGGAACTACAATTTTAGTTTCTAAAACTTTAAATAGAAATTCTATTGGATATGAAATAAATGATAAGTTTTTATCGATTATAAAAGAGAAGCTTGGAATTAGTCAAAATGTTATTTTTCAGGATACAACTTTCGAAATTATTAAGCAAGATGAACTAACAATAAATTTTAAAGATGAAATTAAAAAGTTACCTTATATTTTTAAAGATTTAGCAAAGTTTAATAGAAAAATCAGCTTTTATCAATCTACAAAAAACACTTGACAAATATTTTAGAATGTATTTTAATTATAAAAAATTATATAAGTAAGCATCAGATAAGATTAACAAAAATTTTATCTTATGATAAAGGAAAAATAAAATGAAAACATATTACAAAGTTACTGTGAGAACAAAACCACCATATTTTAGTGCTCTTGTTCCCCAACCAGCTCAAGTTAAATATGAACAGAATAAATTTTCTAAAGCACCAGATTGGTTAGCATCACAGGGTTATCATCTAACTGTATTTGATAGTCCTGAAAGTGCAGTAGATTTTTTAATGATAGTATATGAATTTCATATTAGATGGCTTTCACTTTGGGAGTGTGTTTGTGAAAATGAGATACAACTTCCAGAACCTATGGATATTAAATACCTTGAACTTGGTGAATTACATCCATCCTTTGATGCTATATGGCACAAAGGGACAAAAATGTTTGAGCGTGTTAAATTAGTTAATATGATAGAATCATACACTCCATATATGAGTCCCTTTAAATAAAATAATATTTGTTTTATTTGATTTTGGTAAAAGCTACTATTATATTTTTAACAGATTTATTCATCTTTTTCATTTTTAACCCTCCCATTATAAAAGCTTCCTGATTTTTTTAATGTCAGGAAGCTTTTTTATCTAATAATTAGAAAATCTACTCACAAGGCAATAAGCTTATTTTTTTTCATTTTATTTAAAGAAGTACTTGACAGATACTTTAAAGTGTGATACATTAATATTGAAACATATCTAAAATTATGTTTCAATTTTCAATAAAATGGGGGGAAACAAAAAATGGAAAATCAAAATCTACCCTCACTTATTAATTCAAGAGATATTGAAATAAGACAATTCTGTTTATCTATCAAGGATGCTTACACAAGTGATATTAAACATTTTATTAACTACCTTGATAAAAATAATTTACAATTTACTTTTGAAAGTTTTAAAGCTTATATAGAAGAATTAAAACTACAGGGAACTCCTGTAAGGACAGCAAATAAAAGAATTTGTGCTATAAAAAAAAGAATAAGACAGCTTTTTGAAAAAAATGTTTCTGAGCTTGATATTGTAAAAAAGTATCATCTTGATAGAGCCTTAAATGAAATCAAGCTTCTGAAAAAAGAAGACATTTTTGTTGATAAAGACAAAATTATCTCTGTTGAAGAATTCAGGAAGCTTATTACTAGTGACAAAATACCCGACTTTGTAAAACTTATTATAGAATTTCTTTTTAAAACTGGATGTAGAATAAGCGAGACCTTAAATATAAGACTTAGAAATATTGAAGAATATAAAGATGGCGTTAAGATTAGAATGTTAACAAAGGGTGGAAAAGAGCATACTATAAAACTTGACATTGAAACATACAGAAAAATAAGAGATTTTTATAAGGGAAAAGAATTTCTATTTGAAAAACCAGAGGGTGGGAAATATAATAGAATACATATTACAAACAGAATAAGACGGGGAAGTTTGAAAATACTGGGAAAAGAAATATCAGCACATTCACTTAGGCATAGTTTTGCAACATACATGATAAAGAAAACAGGAAAGATTAAAGCAGTAAGCAAATACCTTGCTCATTCTGATACTTCAATTACTTTAAATCTTTATGTACATGAAGAATTGACCATGGAAGACTTAGAGATTGCTTGAAAAAGGTAAGAGGTAATAATAAATGGAAAAAAATAGACCAAAAATAGATTGCTATTACTGGTACTGAGAAAGTCTTTCTGTATCTAAAAATTATTGTGTTAAAAAAAGTTATTTGTACAGGGAAATGTAGAGATTACAAAAATGACAAAAAAATAATAATAAAAAATATTAAGAATCTTATCAAAAAAGTACTTAACAAATACTTCAAAATATGATATATTAATATTAAAATAAGGGATAACACATCAAGACCCCTTATTAAATTGAAAAACCCTAACCAATCTTTGATTGGGTAGAGTAATTCACACATTAGTGAGCCGACTGGCTTAAGGTTATCGCTCAAGGAGAGCAAATGAAAACCATCCTTAAGCCAATTCTAGCTCACTTTTTTTTGGGAGGTTTTCAATGAAAACCTATAAGTCATTTTCAACAAGACAGACCCCTCAAAGCGAACTGGTCTATGGCAAGAAGATGATTAAAAACAGCGCCGAAGGATATATTTTTGAAATTACTAACTGGGAGCGCCTGAAACGATTTCTTATATTAGGCACAGATGGTGGAACCTATTATGCTTCAGAAAAAGAACTAACCAGAAAAAATGCTGAGTGTGTAATAAGATGTATCAATGAAGACGGATCTCGTACTGTTAATACTATATTGGAAATCTCTAATAGTGGCAGAGCACCTAAAAATGATCCAGCTTTATTTGCTTTGGCTTTATGTGCCAGCTTTGGAAATAATGAAACAAAAAGAGAGGCATTCAAGGCCTTACCCTCTATCGCAAGAATAGGTACACATTTATTTCACTTTGTATCTTATATAGAACAGTTTCGTGGTTGGGGACGAAGTCTATCAAATGCAATAAAACAATGGTATCAAACCAAGTCAGTAGATACATTAGTATATCAGGTACTCAAATACCAAAATAGGGATGGATGGTCTCACAGAGATTTGCTACGCTTGTCACACCCAAAACCAATTGATAATACATATAATGCTATTTACAGATATATTACAAAAAAAGAAGTCTCAGAAAGCACTCCTGAATTAATCAAGATTTTTGAAAAAGCCAAATCAATAACAAATAATAAAGAAAAAGTTAAACTAATTAATAATTTTTCCCTAACACGTGAAATGATACCAACAGAATGGTTAAGGGAAGCATGTGTATGGGAAGCTTTGTTAGAAAATATGCCAATGACAGCCATGATTAGAAATCTAGCCACTATGACAAAAGTTGGGCTTTTAGTACCGATGAACAATGCTACTAATAAGGTTATAAATGCTCTAACCAATATAGAAACTCTTCAAAAGGCACGTATTCACCCTCTTGCACTACTATCAGCTTTAAATGTTTACCAGGCCGGGTATGGAGTAAAAGGGCAAGGCCAGTGGGTACCTGTTATGCAAATAGTAGATGCGCTCAATGATGCATTCTATAAGGCTTTTAATTTTGTAGAGTCTTCTAATAAAAGAATAATGATTGGTTTGGATGTATCAGCGTCTATGACACGAGGTTCGATTGCTGGAATCCCTGGGTTAAATCCACGAGTTGCAAGCGCCGCTCTTTCACTAGTTACTGCTGCAGTAGAAGAAAAATATAGCATAATGGCATTCTGTCACGAATTTGTACCATTGGATATTTCACCAAAGCAAAGATTAGATGATATTCTTAAAAAAATTGATAATTTAGAATGGGGTGACACAGATTGTGCACTTCCAATTCTATATGCTGATAAATATAATATTCCCGTTGATATATTTATAATTTATACTGATAATGAAACATGGGCCGGTAAAATACACCCATTTCAAGCCCTTCAACTCTACAGAAGAAAGACTGGCATACCTGCAAAGTTAGTGGTTGTAGGTATGACAGCAACTGATTTCTCTATAGCTGATCCAAATGATTTTGGAATGATGGATGTTGTGGGATTTGATACAGTAGCACCACAATTGATAACTGACTTTGCAAAAAGCTGAATTATTTTCAAATGATTTATTACTAATATTCCTGACTCTTAAGGTATAGAGTATATTTATAATTTTACATTTGCTTCTATGTGATAATCTTTTTCCATGAAAGTTTAGTAAGTAAGGAGATGAAAGATAATGCCAAATAACTTAAAACCCCGTGACACCGATGACTGGATACACTGTCCCCGGTGTGGATTAAAGAATTTCCTCTTTAGTTAAAGGTATGAATATACTAAATATAAGATATAGTGTATTATTATTATCAAGTTATAAGGATATTACCCAAATAGATATGTTAACTAATGTTTATAAAAATTATACTTTAACAATTGATAATTTAGAAATCCTGATATAGATAAAATACAATTCTAGTAAAAAGAATTTATAAGAGAGGTGTGAAAAGGTATAAGGAGAAGTGCAGAACATAATAAAGAACAAAATAATGGGGTAAAAGGGTAAAAGTTTATATAAAATTATATTAAGAATTTAAATTTAACTAGAAAAAGATTAGTTTAAGAAAAGATTTTTATTGTTAAAAATATGTTTCACCAAAAAATAGTAATAAAAATATTAAAAATCCTTTAAAAAGTACTTGACAAATTTTTAAAAATATGTTAAAATATAGACAAAATAAGGGGAAAAAAGATGGATGAAAAAATTACAGGAAATTTCCTCGCTGCCGTAGAAAAAGCGAGGGAAAAAGTATCCCAAGAAATGCTTAGGAAGGAGGAGTCCGTCGCAGCTGCATACGGGCTTGGATACCGTGATGGACTTGAAGAGAGTATGGAGATTTTTCTCCAGACTCTGAGGGATATTCTGGAAAGAAGGAAATGATCTGAACCTATAAAAAACTCAGAGGAAGAGCAAGATATTAAAATTGAAGGTGAGGTTAAAATTGAAGTTGGTCTGATCGAGGTTAAAAAAGTTTGAAGGGGAAAATAAAAATAGAAGAAATAAAAAATAGGATAGGAATAATATAAGATAGGAATTTTCAAAAAGTACTTGACAAAGTTTTAAAAATGTGGTATAATATAGGTAAAATAAGAAAGAAGGAGGGAAAAAATGAGAGTAAACTATATTAAGAGATTAGAAACCACTTGGTGGTACGGGGATGAAATGAGAGGGGAAAATAACATAAGGAGTGCTGTGGTCCCGGTATATTATGTAAGGGAGGAGGATTATAAAATCCTCGAAAGTCAGGGAAGAACATGGCAACAAATTTTTTGCTCCGTAATTAACATGGATTACGGAGCATATGCGTGTGACGTGTTGGAAGCAGCGGAGGATGGATGTGAAGAGGCTATTGAAATTCATAATAAGAACAGAGAGAAGGCAAGATCACTAATTGAGGAAGAGGTTGTATTCGAATGCGAAAGGGAACTCCAAGAAAAGGAGAATGTACCAGTTGGGTATGTTAAGTATGACATACCCTCACAGAAGGTTTACATTGTAAAGCAAACATAAAAAATTGGGCTCATCCTCCCTGTGGTGTGTTAGTGTTACCACTTGAGGATAGCCCGATTTATTTTTATTTTTCAACTATGATTTTAATGTTCATTTTAGTGTTCTAAGAATATTTTTAGAACATCTTAAGTCTACACTCTCAAGTAAGGAAGCGCAAAATGTTAAATAACTCAAAACCTCATAGTATTAATAAATGGATGCACTGTCCCCAGTGCGGGTCAAAGAATTTCCTTTTCAATCGATGGACAGGAGATTACCAATGCCGACAATGTGGGCAGCGTTTCATGATAGATTTTACTCATGAAATGACTACTCCTATTGATATTCCCCAAAAAGTTCAGGAAGAAGGTGATAAAAATGTATGATGTAACTTTAGACATTAATAAATGTGATGCAACCAAAGGTATGGTACTTATTAAAGCAAGGTGTGAGTCTTTCAGAATAATACCTTACTTAACTGACTCTGCAGGTGCTAGCTCTGAAAACTCAATAAAAATTATTCTTGAACTTTTTGATGTTAATTACCTGCGTTATGAGAAAGATCATGAAGAAGTATAAATAAAAATAAGGAGAAAAAAATGGCAATTAAGAAAGAGTACTTTAATATATTAATAGACGAAGAAATCTATGGAATAGAAGCAACTATACTGAAAGATTCTTTTCTTTTCAAGATACATAACACACCACATTTAACACTTAAATATCATCCATTTACTAGAATAATACTCGAGAACAAATTGAGATGGAACCCAGATTTAAAAGAAAGACTTCTCGAAAGTTTCCCAATCTTGGTGGGAAAATAAAAAAATAACACAATAAATTGAGGTAAAATATGGCAAATCAAATTGATTTTATGTTCATAATAAACAATTTAATAAAAAATTATGGTGTAAAAACCAACTCAAATAAAAATTCTTTAAGAATTTTTAAACAATTTAAAAAATTTCTAAAAAAACATATAGTTTTTGCTAGAAAAAATAAGCTTAAAGATGAATTAATTAAAAGAAATACACAATTTGATGTATTAAATACATACATAAAGCTTCTTAAAACGCAGAAAAAATAAAAAAAAATGGTAGGTAACCTAAAATGAAAGAAATAATATTAATGTTAATATTAATATTACTTCCATATAAACATGACAGAACTGAAATGCTCTTTAATGCATATTCGGACTACCAAGTTACAGAAATATATGTATTGAAGTACGGTGCAATGGTTGAAGCAAATCCTGTAGCAAGGTTTATATTTGAAAAAATAGAACAAGACAAACAATTACTTGATATTGCTGGTAGTCTATATCTAATATTTTTAGCAGGATCAGAATATATACTAGAAAAATCTTTACTTGAGCCTTACAATAAATTACCTTGTCTTCTAGCAAGAACAGGTCATTTTTATGGTGCTATGAGCTGGGGTAATAAACTTAACTATCCAGTAAGATTTACAATTAATATTGAATTCTAGTATAACTTCTCCTCAATATTTTTTTTACAAAAGACAAAAAAAACACTTGACAAATACTTTAAAAAGTATTATAATATATTTAAAGAAATAAAAGAGGGAGGGAATAAAATGAAGGATAACAAAAATCTTATCTATAAAATTGTAACAGAAAAAATTCTAAATAAACTTGAAAAGGGTAAAATCCCCTGGAAATGTACATGGAAATTAGGATTACCAAAAAATGTAAGGGGTAACTACTATAGGG
>CAYNUP010000091.1:0-3338 GCA_964400565.1 uncultured bacterium
ATTATATACAGGAAGAAGATGTTTATTTGTTACCTTTGTTAATGGATATAAACGTGTCCCAAGCCCACCAGCAAGAACCACTCCTTTCAATAATTCCTCCTTTCTTTTAAAAATTTATCTAACAATAAAACACTAAAAATAAATTCTTCATCTTTTATTTTTAAGATTTCTTCTTTAAGTTGCCCTTCTTTCGCAAACCAGATAATCCCATCAACAACTCCAATCTTAATTACATTTTCAGGAACTTCGGTTTTTCTCACAAAATTAAGAGCTTCGTAAAAAGAACCTGTTTGAGAACCACCAAAATCAGTAATAAATTTTGCTGTTCCAATAATATAATTTTTGTCAATTTTTGCTATAAAATCCACTCCTTTTGTTAAATCTTCAAATTTACATTTTAAATTTTCAATAGCAAAACTTTTTAATTTTTTATCTCCTCCATTTAAAAAAACAAAATATTCTTTTTCAATATCTTTCTCTTCTACAAATTTATATTTTCTCTTTAACCATTCTCTAAACATGGGTCCTATTCTTCTACTTGCTTTTTTAGGAATTTCAAGATTTTCCTTAATTTTTTCATAACTTAATTTATACAGTTTTTCGCATATTTTATTTATTGTTTTTGAGTTTCTTTCTATAATTTGTGGTGCATAAGATAAAATGCTAACATATGGGTCTTCAATAGGAAATTTAAAACCCTCCTTTTTCAATTTTATCAATTCTTCAATTAATTTTTCACTTTTTTTCTTCTCAAAAATTTCTTTTAAATTAGGAGAAAAATCCTCAACTTTTTTCCCTCTTTCAATTTCTTCAGAAGGATAAACTTCAAGTAAATTATCAAGATAAGGAGTTTTTTCTGCAATTTTTAGTGTTTCTTCAAGATATTTATTCATTTTTTAAATTAAACAAAATCCTCTCTTCTTTTTCTTTAAATTGTAATAAAAATTCTTTAATTTTTTCAACATTTTTTTGTAATATTAATATTCTCAAAATTTGTTTTTCCTCTTCTTCTATTAAATTCAAAGGCAAAGTTTCAATAAGTTTTTTTACCTGCGATAGTCCTAAATATTTCCTTACATAAGTAGAATTGGAATATTTGAAAGTTGTTAAAAATTCACTATCTGTTATGTCCCTGAAATACTCAAGCATTAAATTAAAATAATTTTTTAATAAATTTAGGTCTTCCTTGCTTAAAGTTGGCTCAATAAAAATTTGGATTGGATGAGTTCTATATTTTTCTTTTGTGACTAAAATTCCATCTATGCCCCAAATTTCTCCTAAATCATAAATTCCTGCACGTCCTTCCCATTTTCCTGTATCAAGTGTTCTTACAAATAAAGGATTATTTTTTATTTTATTATACAAAAATTGGTTAACTTTATAAGCATCCACTTTATAACATCCATTAGAAAAACTGTTAACATCTAAAAGTTTCACAGAATATTCTCCTTTGTTTTTTTTCAATTCTTCAAGTGTCAAATAAAATTCAATTTTAAGCCCATTTTTTATATTATAAGAAGAAACAAACTCTTCAAACTCATTTCCTGCTCTGTAGAAATTTTTTGGAGTTAAAATATAATTTTTTTTAATTTCTTTGTCCCTTCCTATCTTAATTGCTTGAAAATGAATATCTTCTTTTATAGATGTCTTTTTCCTTTCAAAAAATAGAATACATACATTTGTGCCTGTATATTCAAAAACTTTACTTTCAAAAATTATTGCTTTTTTAATACTATAAAAAGGCAAAAAGTCCATTCTTATTTTATTAGAGACAGAAAAGCCAAATAAAAAATTTGTAGGAATAATATAGGTAAGTTTGGGAATTCTATTTCTTAAATCATTCATTAAAGCAATCTGGTATAAGTCCTGATATCCCAAATTTTCGCCTGTAAAATATTTCAAATTTCTTTGAGAATTTTTAACAATATATCCAATGTAAAGATAAGGAGGATTGGTAATATGCCAAATAGGTAATCCAAGATTTTTAATAAAATTTGGATAGTTTTCTAAAGTGTCTTTTTGTATTATATTTTTTCCTGCTATTTCCTTTGGGATTCCATATTTTTCAGCATTAAATTTAGATTTTTCTACCATATCTTTTTGAATATCAAATAGATAAATATGTTTTTTAAAATATTCTATTCTTTCTTTTTCAGGAATAAACTCTAAAATTGGTAAAATTAAATTTCCTTCTCCACAAAAAAGGTCAATAAAGATATAATTATAAAGAAAATCCTTTATCTCTGGAAAAATATATTTTTTAAATATTTCAGAAGAGGTAAGATGTATTCCAAACTCTCTTCTTTTTCTTTTATCAATTTCAAATGGAGATGAAATATCTCTTACATATTGAATTTTTTCCCCAATTTTTTCTTCATCTATGTATTCTTTCACAATTCTTTTTTTCATTTTTAATAATTTTCCCTTTCCCAGTTATAAGGTATTTTTTCTGTATCAAATGGCAATCTCATTTCGTCTGGATTTTGGTAATTATAAACATTTGTAGGGATATTTAAAACAATACATTCTTCCTCACTTATACATTTAAATCCATGCCAGACCAATCTCGGTATGTGAATTAAAATGGGATTATATTCACCAGCAAAAAACTCATTTATTTTTTTATATGTTGGACTCCCTTCTCTTAAATCACACAAAACAATTTTTGCCATTCCTTTTATACATGTTAAATTATCATCCTGAAACTTATGAGAATGCCATGCTTTAATAACTCCTGGATATGCAGTTGTGATATATACCTGACCGAATTTTTCAAAAATTTCATCATCACTTCTTAAAATCTCCATCAATTTCCCTCTCTCATCAGGTATATATTTAAGAATTTTTATTTTTACACCTTCTATAAGTTCCATTTTTATATTTTACCATAAATTTTTTCATATACTTGTTTTTTTATCTTAATATCACCAAGTATTGAAGGATATGGTTGATTTTCCTGTAAATTTCTATCTTTTGGGTCAGGAGACCAGTTATCATTTTCATATTTTTTTCTAATTTCTTCTTTTCTAAAATCAGGGACTTCCATAGGAATACTTTTAGAAATAGCACTTTTATATCATATAATTCCAGGCAAAGTCATATCCATCGCCTTATAAACATCTATTTTGGGTCTTTCTTTTTTTCTGATACTTTTAATAAACTCATAAAGAACAAAAAAATCAGCACCACCATGACCTGTTTTTTTTGCTATTTTAAATTTTTTATATTCTGGTCTATAACTTTTTATTTTTGGTTTTTTAAATAATTTTTGAAAATAAACATTTAAAATATCTACCTCTTTCCATCTATTATTTTCCATCATTCCTTCTGTTCCATAA
>CAYNUP010000092.1:0-6680 GCA_964400565.1 uncultured bacterium
GGTTTATATTTATATCTTTTAAAAGATATGAATAACCGAGATAATTTAAAGCAAGAGAGTTGTCAGGATTAAGTTCTATTGCTTTTTTCATATTTTCTTCCATCTTTTCAAAATTTTTAACTTTATCATATAAAACACCTAATTTAAATCTTGTATCAGATGTATCTTCTATTTTTATACTTTCAAGAAGATATTTTTCTGCCAGAGAATAATCCTTTTCTTCCAAATAAATTGAAGCAAGAAAATCATAAAGTTCTTTTTCTTTTACACCATTTTCTATTGCCTTCAATAACAATTCTTTTGTTTTCTCCTGATTTTTCTCACTGTAATATATGATTGCAAGAAGAGAATAAGAGTTTTTATCCAGTGGATTTATTTCTAAACTTTTTTCGTAATTTCTTTTTGCTTTTTCTATTTCGCCCATCTTCTGGTATAAAATTCCGAGAGAAAGATATCCCTGCCAGAAGTTTGGCAAAATTTTTATACTTTCAAGATATTCTTTTTCTGCGTCAGTATTTTTTTTCTGTGCTTCATAAATCCTGGCAAGATTATAATGAAGGATATAGTTTGCAGGGTATGTTTCAACAAGTATTTTATAATGTGTTTCTGCTGATTTGTAATCATTTAAATTTGTATAAATATCACAGAGAATTAATCTAAAAGCATTTTTTTCTGGTTCAATATTTAAACCTTTTTCAAAATAATCTGCAGCATATTTATATTTTTTTTCAAATAAATAGGTAAGACCTATCCCAAAATAACCACTGGAAATTTTGGGATTAAGTTTTAATGCCTTCTGGAAATATTCCCGTGATTTCAAATATTCTTTTTTCTTTAAATATATATCACCTATTTTTATGTATATATAAGCGTTTTCTCCACCTTTTTTAATTGCCTCCTGAAATTTTTCTATTGCCTGTTCATTTTCTCCTTCTTTTTCATATAAAAGTCCTGAAATGTATACTTTTAAAGCAATATCTTTTTTAAAATAAGGAAAACATCCTGATAAAAAAACTGGGATTAAAAATATTAAAAATTTTTTCATTTATTTTCTCTTTTTGTATCTCATCGCTTTTCTTCTTTTTTTATACTTATGCCTTTTGACTTTTTTTATTTTTCTTTTTCTTCCACAGGGCATAAAATCCTCCTTTTTAAATTACCTTATTTAATGGATATTCAACAATCCCCTGTGCACCGAGTCTTTTTAATTTTGGTATTAATTCCTTGGCTTTATTTTTATCAATTATTGTTTCAATAGCATACCAGTTTTCGTCTGTTAAAGGAGATATAGTTGGTTTTTTCATAGCGGGTAGAATCCTTAAAATTTTTTTGAGATTCTTTTTTTCTACATTCATTTTAAGTCCAACCTTCCCTTCTGCTTGTAAAGCACCTTGAAGTAATAATGCAATATTTTCAATTTTTTCCCTTTTCCATTTATCTTTCCATGAATTTTTATTTGCAATAAATCTTGGAGTGGATTCCATAATGACATCAACAATCCTTAAATTATGGGAATATAATGTAGAACCAGTTTCAGTTATTTCAACAATTGCATCTACAAGATTACCCGCTTTAATTTCTGTAGCACCAAAAGAAAACTCTACTTTTGCTCTTACTTTATTTTTTTTCAAATACTCCTTTGTTAAATTTACAAGTTCAGTAGAAATTATTTTGCCTTCCAAATCTTTAACACTTTTTATATTTGATTTTTCAGGCACAGCAAGGACAATTTTAACAGGTTTAAAACCTATCTTTGAATAAGTAAGTTCACATACTTCAACAACTTTTGCCTTATTTTCAAATATCCAGTCCTTTCCAGCAATGCCAGCATCAAAAGCACCAAGTTCAACATATCTTGGAATTTCCTGAGTTCGTAATAAAACACATTCTATTTCAGGGTCATCAATTGATAAATAATAACTTCTTGAGTTTAAATATATTTCAAATCCTGCTTTTTTAAAAATTGCCAGAGTTGTTTCCTGTAAAGAACCCTTTGGTAAAACAAGTTTAATTTTATTCACTTTCCTCTCCTTCTTTAAAAATTCCCATTTCTCTATATTTTTTATACCTTAATTCAACAAGTTCTTCAATTTTTATTGTCTTTAATTCTTTCAAATTCTTCTCTATAGTTTCCTTAACAAACTCAAAAGTTTTTGCCCAGTCATTATGTGCTCCTCCACAAGGTTCAGGAATTATTTCGTCTATAATCTTTAATTCAAACAAATCCTTGGCAGTTAATTTTAACGCTTTTGAAGTTTCTTCTACTGCATTTTGACTTTTCCACAAAATTGAAGCGCATCCCTCAGGAGAAATGACAGAATAAATAGAAAATTCTTGCATTAAAATTCTATCTCCAACACCAATTCCAAGTGCTCCACCACTTCCACCTTCTCCTATTATCACACACAAGATCGGAGTTTTCAAAAGAGACATTTCTAAAAGATTTGTAGCAATTGATAGTGCCTGTCCTCTTTCTTCTGCTTCTATATCAGGATGTGCTCCTGGTGTATCAATAAAGGTAATGACAGGGTATGTAAATTTTTCAGCAAGTTTCATTATCCGCATTGCTTTTCTATATCCTTCAGGATGTGCCATTCCAAATTTCCTTTCAATATTTTCTTTTGTGTCTCTTCCCTTCTGGTGTCCTACAAAAGCAACAGTCATTCCAAGGAACTTCCCAAATCCACCTACAATAGCAGGATCATCTTTAAAAACTCTATCTCCATGAAGTTCTAAATATTCATCAAAAATATTGTCCAGATAGTCAAGTGTATGCGGTCTATTTGGATGTCTCGCTATCTGGACAATCTGCCATGGTGTTAAATTAGAATATATCTCTTTTTTCTTTTCTACTAATAACTGTTTCAATTTTAAAATTTCAGTATTTTTCTTCACCACATCCATCTTTTTATTTTTCTCAAGTTCCTCTATTTTCTTTTCAATCTCTTCTATGGGTTTCTCAAATGGGAGGTATTTTTTTTCCATTAGATTATCCTTGGAACTTTAAAAAAATTAGAGTTTCTATCAGGGGCGTTTTTAATTATTTCTTTTTTTGATGTAGATTTTTCAGGAGAATCCTCTCTGAATACATTTTTAATAGGAATGACATGATAGGTTGGTTCAATATTTTCAGTATTTACTTCATTTAGTTTTGAAATATATTCAAGGATTTTTCCTAAATCTTTTTCAAATTTGTTTTTTTCTTCTTCGCTTAACTCTATCCTTGCAAGTTTACTCAAATACTCAACATCTTTTCTTTCTATAATTTTTTTCTCCATATTTTAAATTCTACAATTTAAATCTTAATCGGTCAAATTTTATAAACTTATTTGACAGGAAATTTTAAAAAATTGTAAAATTGAACTTAGTTATAAAAATGGGAAAAATTTATATTGCAATAGATTTAGGGGCTGAAACAGGAAGGGGGATAATTGGTGAGTTTGATGGAAAGAAGGTCAATATTAAAGAAATTTATAGATTTAACACTCCGCATTCTACAATCTTAAACCATAGATTCTGGGATGTCCTTTCCATTTTTCAGGAGATAAAGAAGATATTAATTATTGCAAAAAATGAAGGAGAAATTGCAGGGGTTGGAATAACAACATGGGGAATAGATTGTGGATATATAGGAGAGAATGACCTTTTACTTTCAAATCCATTTCACTATAGAGATGAGAGAACAAATAATATAATGGAAGAAGTTTTTAAGGTTGTTCCAAAAGAAAGGATTTTTAGAGAAACTGGTATTCAATTTATGCCTATAAATACTCTTTTTCAATTATATGCGACAAAGAAAGAATTCCCTTTTATTATTGAAAACTGTAGGTATCTTCTTTTTATGCCTGATTTATTTAATTTCTTTTTAACAGGAGAAAAATTCTGTGAATATACGATTACGACAACTTCCCAAATGTATAATTCTCTTGCCACAGGACAGAATAAGGCACCCAGAGGGAACTGGTGTTATGGTTTGCTTGAAGAACTTGGGATAAAAACTGATTTCCTTTGTCAAGTAATTTCACCCGGAACTTTAATCGGAAATATTACAAGAAGATTACAAGAAGAGTTAAATCTTCCTCCCATACCTGTTTTTGCAGTTTGCTGTCATGATACTGCTTCTGCTGTTGTTGGAGTTCCTGCAAAAGAAGGTAGATGGGCATATATTTCGTCAGGGACATGGTCACTTCTTGGAATTGAAATTGAGGATCCCATTATAAATGAAAAATCCTTTGAATATAATTTCACAAATGAAGGAGGTTTTGGAGGAAGGATAAGATTTTTAAAGAATATAGTAGGGTTATGGATTTTACAGGAATGTAAAAGAGAATGGGATAAACAGGATAAAATTTATACATATGAAGAACTTGTGGAAATGGCTAAAAATGCAATACCTTTTTATTCACTTATAGATATTAGTAGTCCTGATTTTTTATATCCAGGTAATATGATTGAGAAAATAAAAAATTACTGTCATAGAACAGGACAGAAAAGCCCAGATAATATTGCTCAGATAACAAGAGTAATTTTAGAAAGTTTAGCGATGGAATATAGATTTGTGATAGAAAAGATGGAAGAAGTTATTGGATATGATATTGAAATATTACATATTGTTGGTGGAGGGAGTAAAAATTCTCTTCTTTGTCAGTTTACAGCATCTGCCACAAAAAAATTAGTTATTGCTGGTCCTTCAGAAGTAACATCTGTAGGCAATATTCTTGTTCAGGTCATTTCCAGAAGAGACATAAAGGAAATTTATCAGGCCAGAGAAATAATAAGGGATTCATTTCCTTTAATTGTTTACAGACCAGAAAATGTGGTCTTTTGGGATGAAGAATTTGAGAAATATAAAAAATTAAAAGGGCTTGTTTATGGAGTGTAATTTTCTTGAAAACTCATTAAAAAAATATTTTGAAATTTTATCTGCAAAAACACCGATTCCTGGTGGAGGAAGTGCTACAGGATGCATTGCCTGTCTATCTTTATCTCTTTTGAATATGGTTATAAACTATACAATAGGAAAAAAAGGATATGAGAAGTATGAAGAGGAAATAAAAAGGATTAAAGAAGAAAACGAAAAAATGCTACAAGAATGTATGGAATATATAGAAGAGGATAGCAGGATTTATCAAAAAATTGATAGGGCTATGAAGGAGAAAGAAAATTTAGAAGGATATTTAAAAGATTCTATTTTTCTACATCTTAAAATTTGTGAATATATGAAGAAAACAGTTGATTTCTGTGATATACTTGTTGAAAAGGGAAATAAAAATTTAATCTCTGATACAGGTATTTCAAACATTTTTGCAGTGGGTGCTTTTTATGGAGCAAAAATAAATATATTCATAAACTTAAAGTTTATGAAGGATGAGGATTTTAAAAGACAAATAAAAGAAAAAATAGAAAAGATGGAAAATGATATAGAAGAAAAAAGCGAACTTATTAACAGAAAAGTTTTTGAAAAAATGGGGGTATAAAATGGGGAATATAATTGATGGGAAATTGATTGCTGAAAAAATAAAAAATGAGGTAAAGAAATATTTGGAAGAATTAAAATCAAAAGGGATAATTCCAAAACTTGTCGCAGTATCTGTTGGTGAAAATCAAGCCAGTATAGTTTATATGAATCAGCAGAAAAAAAATTGTGAAAAGATAGGCATAAATTATGAGATATTACAATTATCTGAAAATATTGATGAAAAAACTCTGTGTGAAAATATTGATAAATTAAATGAAGATTCAGATATTACAGGAATAATTTTACAACTTCCATTACCAAAAGGAATTGATACAAGAAAGGTTCAGGCAAAGATATCACCTGTTAAGGATGTAGAAGGAGTAAACCCTGTTAATATGGGATGGATTTTGTATGGAAGACCGTTTGTTGCTCCATGTACAGCACTTGCAGTTAAGGAAATTATTGATTATCTGGGAATTAATTTGTATGGGAAAGAAGTTGTTATGGTAGGGCACTCTGATATAGTTGGAAAACCTGTCGCTTTACTTTTAGTTGATAAATTTGCAACAACTACAATATGTCACATAGGGACATCTGATGCAGGAAAACTGAAAGAGCATGTAGAAAGAGCAGAAATTTTAATAGTTGCTGTTGGTAAGGCAAATTTAATACCTGGTGAATGGATAAAGGAAGGAGCAATTGTAATAGATGTTGGAATAAATAGAGTCGGTGATAAAATAGTTGGAGATGTTGAATTTGAAAAGGCAAAAGAGAAAGCAAGTTGGATTACACCTGTTCCTGGAGGTGTGGGTCCCATTACAACTGCAATTTTATTAAAAAATATAGTTTCACTTGCAAAATTACAAAAAGGAGTATAAATGGAAAAAATTAATGTGATATGGTTTCAGGCAGGTGGATGTACAGGATGCACAATCTCTCTTTTAAATTCTTCATCTTTAAAAATAAAAAATTTACTCCTTGATGAAATAGTTCCAGGTAAAATCATTTCTTTAATTTTCCAACCAACAATAATGGCAGGTAGTGGAGAGAAAGTTATTGAGGTTATGATAGAAGAAAGTTATAAAAAAGATTTTATACTTGTTGTTGAAGGAGTTATACCCACAAAGGATAATGGAATATATGGTAAAGTTGGAGAAAAGACATTTCTTGAAATTTTATGTGATTTGGCAGAAAAATCTAATGGAATAATATGTATAGGTAG
>CAYNUP010000093.1:0-9811 GCA_964400565.1 uncultured bacterium
AATATTTTTATATCCATTTAAAGAAAGGATTGTTCCTGAAGTTGAAAATATTGATAAAATTGTTGTTATGGGAGTAACTGCCTGTGATTTAAAAGGACTTGAAATTCTTGATAGAGTTTTTAAAGAAGGAGATTTTAAAGACCCAAATTATACAAAAAGGAGAGAAAATATAATTATAATAAGTTTTGATTGTAAAGAGCCATATCCAACATGTTTTTGTTCACTTGTCGGAATTAAACCATATCCTGAAAAAAATTTTGATTTAAATTTATGTAAAACAGAAAATGGTTTTGTGGTGGAAATCGGAAGTGAAAAAGGTAGAGATTTTATAGGAAAAGATACAAGGTTTTATCAGGCAAGTGAATCCCAGATAAGAGAAAGAGAAGAAGAAAGAAATAAAGTTATAAGGAAAATAGAAGAAATGAATAGGGATTTTGATTTCAAAAATATTGAAGATTTAAAAGGAATTTATCAAAAAGAATACTGGGAAAAATTGAAAGATATAGAAAATTGTGTTTCTTGTGGAAGTTGCACATTTAACTGTCCAACCTGTGTATGTTTTTTACTTGAAGATATAACTGATGTAGGAAATTTCAGAAAAGTTAAAGTATGGGATAGTTGTCTTTTCCCTGGATATGCAAGAATGGCTTCAGGAGCAACTCCAAGACCGAGTTTATTTGAAAGATATGGGAATAGATTGTTATGTAAATACTGGTATATGATGGAAAATTTTGGAATTTTAGGTTGTACTGGATGTGGAAGGTGTATAAGTGGTTGTATAGGAAAAATAGACAAAAGAAAAGTGATAACAGAAATTTTAAGAGAAAAGGTGAAAATTTAAAATGGACCAGAATATATACAAACCAATAAAATGTGAGGTAATTGACAATATAAAAGAATCACCAACAATAAATACAATTGTGTTAAAACCAGAAAAAGAATTTTCTTTCCTTGCAGGACAATTTGCATCTTTAACTGTCCCTGGTTTTGGGGAAGCACCATTTACTCCATCTTCTTCTCCATTTGATAGAGAAAAATTAGAATTTACAGTTATGAGAGTTGGAAGGGTTACAGAAAAAATACATCAATTGAAAAAAGGTGATATTGTTGGAGTAAGAGGTCCTTATGGAAAACCATATCCTTTAGAAAAGTTTAAAGGAAAAGAAATTTTACTTGTTGGTGGTGGAGTTGGACTTGCACCTATAAGGGCTTTATTTTTAGCACTTGTTGAAACATATAAAGATTATAAAAAAATTGTTTTTTGTTGTGGTGCAAGAACACCACAAGATTATATTTACAAAGATAAAATATTTGGAGAATGGCAAAATTTATGTGAAAAAATACCTCTTTCATTCAGGATAACAGTTGATAAAAAGGATAAGACATGGAAATATATGGAAGGAGTTGTAACCTGCACACTTGATGGACTTGATATTGATGTTAAAAATGCTGTAAGCGTTGTATGTGGTCCTCCTATAATGATGAAATTTACAACACTTAAACTTCTTGAAATTGGATTTTCTGAAAAGGATATTTATTTATCTATGGAAAGGAAGATGTATTGTGGAGTTGGGCATTGTAGACATTGCTTAATTGGAGATTTATTTGTATGTAAGGATGGCCCTGTTTTTACATATGAAGAACTGAAGGATAAACCAAATATATGGGTATAAAATGAAAAAATTATTTATTGATTATGATAAATGTTTGAAATGTGAAAAATGCACAGTTTCTTGTAGTTATATTATGCATCCTGAAAATAATGGTATAAATTCTTTAAGGGAAGATATTGCATTTTTATTTGCGTGTAGAAGGTGCGAAGACCATCCATGTATAAATGTGTGTCCAACTGAAGCACTTAAAAGAGAAAAAGATATAAATAAAAGGAGCAATATTTTATGTATATCATGTAAAAGTTGTATGCTTGCATGTCCATTTGGAACAATTCTTTTTGATATAATCCCTTATCTTGTAAGTAAATGTGATTTATGCAAAGGAAGATTGAAAGATGAAGAAATACCTTTATGTGTTAAAACATGTAAATATGATGCGATAAAGTTTATTGAAGAAAGTGAAATTGAAGAAAAGGAGAATATTTATAAAATTGGAGATAATTTAATTGTTAAAGTTTTTAGTTATATTGAAACATATGGGCTGAAAAAATGAACATAATTTATACTTTTGGTTATTTTATCATTTCATTTTTTGCTTTAAGCATAATTGGACTATTTGTTTCCTGGATAGATAGAAAAATAACTGCAAGAATTCAGTGGAGAGTTGGACCTCCATGGTATCAGAATTTTGCAGATATTATTAAACTTTCCGGGAAGGAAATTTTAATTTCTGAAGGGAGTAATAAATTTATTTTCGTTTTTGCTCCAATTCTTGCTGTAGTTTCTTCAAGTGTATGTGGGACTATCCTTTTCCTCGTTTTAAAAAATAGTTTCGGTTTTGGAGGAGATTTAATTCTTTTTGTTTATTTACTTACTTTACCATCTCTTTCAATAATTCTTGGAGGAAGTGCATCAGGAAATGTTCTTGCATCTGTTGGAATAAGCCGAGAATTAAAATTACTTCTATCATATGAACTTCCATTTATATGTGGTATTATAATTCCTGCATTAAAAGCAAATTCTACAACTTCTTTAATTGAAATACTTAAACATCAACAAATGGCAGGTAGTAATATTTTATCCATATCAGGTATAATTGGATTTGTAATAATTCTAATTTCTTCAACAGGAAAACTTGGACTTGTTCCATTTGACCTATCTGAAGCAGAAACAGAAATTGCTGGTGGTGCTTTAATAGAGTACTCAGGAATTTTACTTGGATTTTATAAACTTGCAAAATCAATTTTACTTTTTGTTGTTCCTGCTTTTGTAGTCATTTTATATTTTGGAGGAACCCAAATAAATAATTTTGGAGGTTTTCTGTTTTTTGTTTTAAAATATTTAATAGTTTTAATTTTAATAACATTGATAAGAAATACAAATCCAAGATTAAGAATTGACCAGGCATTAAAATTTTTCTGGGGATGGCTTACTTTAATAGGAATTCTTGGAATTTTAATTACATTAATGGGGTTTTAAAATGGATTTAAAGTTGAAAGCACTAAAGAAAAGTTTATGGGTATATCATGTAAGTTCTGGTTCATGTAATAACTGTGATATTGAAATTCTTGATTTATTAACTCCAAGATTTGATGTTGAAAGATTTGGAATTATTCTTGCAGGCAGTCCCCGTCATGCAGATGTTTTATTATGCACAGGGATTGTTAATAAAAAATGTGTTGAAAGAGTTAAAGAAGTATATGAGCAAACACCAAAGCCATGTGTAGTTGTTGCAGTTGGAGCATGTGCATGTTCAGGAGGGATTTTTAGAGATGGATATCAGATGGCTGGACCACTGGATAAAATTATTCCTGTTCATGTTTATATTCCAGGATGTCCTCCAAAACCAGAAGCAATAATAGCAGGTATAGTTAAATTCTTAAAGGAGTTGAAATGATAGAAAAATTGAAAGAGAAACTAAAAGATATAATAAAGGATATAAAAATACATAATGAGAGAAGGATTTATTTGACAATTGATAAAAATGATTTAAAAAGAGCAGCAAGTATTATTTTTAAAGATATGGGTGCAAGGTATCAGATAGTATCAGGTATTGACAATTTTAACAACTATGAACTTTTATACCATTTTTCATTTGATAAAGAAGGTGGAATTATTGTATCTTTAAAAACATTTATTGAAAAAGAAAAACCAGAAATTGAAAGTTTAACTAATTTAATACCAGGGATTGCATGGATTGAAAGAGAAATATGGGAATTGCTTGGAATAAATTTTATTGGACATCCTGATTTAAAACATTTTTTATTAAGAGAGGACTGGGATAAAAATTTATATCCATTAAGAAAGGGAGTTAAAACAGATGGCAAATAAAAAAGTTATTGTTCCAATTGGTCCATATCATCCTTTGCTTGAGGAGCCAGAATATTTCCAACTTTATTGTGATGGAGAAAAGGTTATTGATGCAGAATGGATTGCTGGATATAATCACAGAGGGATTGAAAAACTATCTGAATCAAAACACTGGGACCAGGTAACATTTCTTGTTGAAAGGATATGTGGTATTTGTTCTACATCACATCCAATTGCTTATTGTAATGCTGTTGAGGATTTAGCAGGGATTGAAATACCTGAAAGGGCAAAATATATAAGAAATATAATTGGAGAACTTGAACGGCTTCACAGTCATTTATTATGGGTTGGACTTGCAGGACACTTCCTTGGTTATAACACTGTTTTTATGTGGGCATGGAAATATAGAGAAGGTATTCTTGATATGTTTGAAATGATAACTGGAAATAGAAATCATTATGCTATGCTTAAAATTGGTGGAGTAAGAAGAGATATTGAGGATGAGGATATACCTGTTTTGAAAAAGACATTAGAAGAAATAAGAGGAAAAATTCAGATGTTAACAGAGGCAGTTCTTGATGACCCAGTTTTGGCTGCAAGATTAAAAGGAATTGGTGTATTAACAAAAGAAGATATTAAAAATTATGGTGCTGTTGGACCAGTAGCAAGGGCAAGTGGAGTTGATATAGATGTAAGAAAGGATGACTCATATGCAGGATATAATCTTGTTGAATGGAAAGTAATAACGACAGAAAATGGAGATGTTTTTGATAAGGCAGTTGTCAGATTACTTGAATGTTTTGAAAGTATAAAGATAATTGAACAATCACTTGATGCGATAAAAGGTAAAAAAGGTGAAATATGTAAAGAAGTAAGGGAAATACCAGAAGGAGAAGGAATAGGTCGTCATGAAGCGCCAAGAGGAGAGGTTTTCCATTATGTAAGAAGTGATGGTTCAAATAGACCTGTAAGACATAAAATAAGAGCACCAAGTTATGTAAATATTCCAACATTTAAGGCGAGTTGTATAGGTGAGACAATTTCTGATGTTTGTATAATTCTTGCAGGAGTTGACCCATGTTATTGCTGTACTGAAAGAATTGCTGTTTATGATAAGGATAAAAACAAAAAAATGTATTCTTTTGAAGACCTTGTAAAAAAATCAATAGAAAAAACAGAAGAAATAAAAAAAGAAACAGGGGAAGAAAGTAAATTATGGAAAAAATTATTATAAATCTTGTCTCTTGTGGTTTTATTACAGGACTTATTATAAGATTTATACCTTCAAGAGTAAAGTTTGTTAAGGAGATAATTGCCACTTTAATTTCTTTATTCTATTTATATTTCTCATTTTTGTTTTACTCTTATCCTTACACTTCTCAACTTTTCTGGATTGATAAACTTTCTTCTTTTATTTCAATATTCATTTCATTTTTCACATTACTTACATTAATATATGGTTTTTCCTATCTTGGTAATTTTGAAAATTTAAATAGGTATTATGCATATATCTTATGGAATCTTTCTTCTTCAATAGGTGCTGTTTTTTCAAACAATTTAGTCATTTTTGCAGTCTTCTGGGGTTTTTTAGCAATTACCCTTTACTTACTATTAAATATATTTAACCCTGAAAATTCCTATCCTGCTAAAAAAACAATGATTATAGTTGGAGGGAGTGATTCTTTTTTACTTTTTGGTATTTGTGGTTTGATTTATTTAACAGGTAAATATTCAATGAGTGATATGAAAATTCTAATAGCAAGTGGAATTGAAATAGGCATTTTCTTTTCACTTATATGTGCTTCATTTGCAAAAGCAGGATGTATGCCATTACATACATGGATACCTGAAATTTCTGAAAAAACACCATCAATAATTATGGCTTATTTACCTGCTTCTCTTGATAAACTTTTAGGTATCTATTTCCTTTCAAGGATTTTATTAAATATATTTGAATTTCAACCCGACCTTCATTCATCACTCTGGTTTGTATTAAAATTACTCGGTTCTATTACAATTGTTGCTGGTGTTTTGATGGCAATAGTTCAGCATAATATGAAAAAACTTCTATCTTACCATGCAGTAAGTCAGGTTGGATATATGGTTTTAGGTATAGCAAGCGCAAATCCAGCAGGAATTATAGGAGGATTATTTCATATGTTAAACAATGCAATTTATAAATCACTTCTATTCTTTGGAGCAGGAAATGTAGAAAAAAATGTAGGAGAAGTTGAACTTGAAAAACTTGGAGGACTTGGTAGATTTATGCCTATTACATTTTTAACATTTTTAATTGGTTCTCTTTCAATCAGCGGTATTCCTCCTTTTAATGGTTTCTTTTCAAAATATTTAATATATCAGGGCCTTTTTGAAGGTGCAAAATCAGGTGATTTTTCATGGGTTGTCTGGATAATATGTGCGATGATAGGTTCTGCTTTAACTCTTGCAAGTTTTTTGAAAATTGTTCATTCTGTGTTTTTAGGACATATAAAGAAATATGAAAAAGAAATTAAAGAGGTTGGTTTTTCAATGAGATTTACACCAGTTATTCTTTCTCTTTTATGTATATCTTTTGGTTTCGGATTTTTATATCCTGTTAGAGTTTTTGAAAATTCAACAAATCTTATTATTGAAAAAGATTTTGGTGTCTTCCTTTATGCATTAACACTTATATTAATTTCTCTAATTATCGGATTTATTATTTTTGGAATATTTGCTTCTATTAAAGGAAGAAAAGTTGAAAGTTTTGTAGGAGGGGAGAAGAAATCAAAAGAAATGGAAATGGGTGGAACAGAGTTTTATAAGACAATTGAAGAAGTTGGATTTTTTTCAAAGATGTATAAAGGAGCAAGAGAAAAAATATTTGATTTATATGATGATATAAAAAGAATTATTTTCTATTTTTCAGAAGGAATAAGGAAAACACATACAGGTGTTTTGCCAACTTATTTGACATGGATTTTATTTGGTTTTATAGTTTTGTTTATACTATTTATGAAATTTTAAGGTAGAAAATGGAAATAATTATAGGGATTTTGCTTGTTTTTATGATAATTGGAAGTATAATATCTCTTGAAACAAAAGATTTACTTTCTGCAATCATTGCAATTGTTCCTGTTGGATATTTCTGCGGTATAATTTTCCTTTTACTTGGAGCACCTGATATAGCAATAACTCAAATGGTTGTTGAAGTTTTATCTTTAATTATATTAATCCGTGCAACAATAAGAAGGGACCTAACAACAATAGAAGAAGAGAGGGATTTCTTTGGACTTGTAACAACTTTTGCATTTATTTTTGTATTTTTCATTTTTTCAATGGAAGCATTGAAACATCTACCTTCTTTTGGAACTCCATCTTTTACATTAAATAATAATGCTCCTTCAAATAGATATTTATTGAATGGACTAAAAGAAACAGGTGCAGCAAATATTGTAAGTGCAATTATTCTTGATTATAGAGGCTATGATACTCTTGGAGAGGCAACAATTCTATTTACAGCAATTCTTGGTGCACTTGCAATTTTAAGAATATATGCAAGGAAAAGGAGTAAAAATGAATGAAGAAAAAGGAATGAGTTTGATAGTGAAGACAGTTACAAGATGGCTTAAAGGTTTTATTTTCCTTTTCGGAGCATATATAGTTATCTATGGACATTTATCTCCAGGAGGTGGTTTTCCAGGAGGAGTTGTTTTTGCTGCTACATTTATTTTAATTACACTTGCATTTGGAAGAGAATATGCTTTAAGAAAAATGGGTAAAATTCTTGCTTCTGAACTTGATAGTTTAGGTGCGATTTTATTTTTACTTATTGCTTTGCTTGGCATTTATTACGGTGGCACATTCTTTTTAAATTTTATAGAAAAAAGATATCCTACAGTAAATTTCAAATTATTTTCAGCAGGAACTATTCCTTTATGTCAGATAAGCATTGGAATAAAAGTTGGAGCATCTTTATTTATGGTATTTATAATTCTTGCAGTTATAAGGGTTGTTTTTGAAAATGGTAAAGGAAAACTTATAACAACGGAAAAAAAGGATAAAAAATGATTTATTATTTATGTTTTGTGATATTTTTAATTGGTCTTTATGGTGTGTGCTGTAAGAAAAATATTGTTAAAATTATTCTTGGTTTATGGATTATGGAGTATTCTGTAAATCTATTTTTAATTCTTTTAGGATATAGAAAAAATGGGATTGCGCCTATTTTAAGAAAAGGTGATAATATTGTTGAATTTGCACAAAAAGCAGTGGACCCTTTACCACAAGCAATGGTTCTTACAAGTATTGTAATTGGTCTTGGAGTCCTTGCTTTAATGGTAACAGTTGCTATACGCCTTTATCAGAGATATGGAACTTTTGATATAACTGAAATGAGAAAGTTAAAAGGATGAAAAAATGAATATTTTACCATTATTTATTGGAATACCTTTTGGAGTAGCATTCTTTATACCGATGGTTTCAAGGAAAGTAAAATGGGTTCCAGATGTTCTGGGGAATATCACAACTTTTACTCTATTGCTTTTATCACTTATGACATTAAATCAGGAATTTGTATATCATATTGGTGGATGGAAAGCGCCTATTGGAATTGTTTTTGTTCTTGATGGTCTTTCCTGTCTTTTACTTATAATTATTAACTTGATTGGATTTATGGCTACTTTATTTTCAATTGACTATATAGAAAAAAGATATACTTCAAAATTAAGATATTATTCTCTTTTCCTTTTAATGATAGGCGGAATGAATGGAACTGTTCTTTCAGGAGACCTTTTTAATCTTTTTGTATTTATGGAAATCGCTTCAATTGCATCTTATGCTCTTGTTGGTTTTGGTTGTGAGGCAAGAGAACTTGAAGCAAGTTTTAAATATCTTGTTATGGGAAATGTTGCAAGTTTATTTGTTCTTTATGGTGTTGCATTACTTTATGGAAAAACAGGTTCATTAAATATTGCTGATGTTGCAAGAATAATAAGAGAAATACCATATGATAATTTAATTGGATTTGCATCTGTTTTACTTATTGGTGGATATATGGTTAAAGCAGCACTTGTTCCTTTTCATGCATGGCTTCCTGATGCTCATCCATCTGCTCCTGCTCCAATAAGTGCTATGCTATCAGGAGTTGTTATAAAAGCACTTGGCATATATGTAATTACTCGTTTAATTTTTAATCTTTTTGGGTTCAATTCAATAACAAGCAATCTTTTAATATATATTGGAATAATTTCAATGATTTCAGGTGTATGCCTTGCAATATTACAATCAGATTTTAAAAGACTTCTTGCCTACCATTCAATAAGTCAGATGGGTTATGTAGTAGTTGGTCTTGGTCTTGGAAATGGTCTTGGAATTTTAGGCGGAATTTTTCATCTCTTTAACCATTCTTTATTTAAGTCATTATTATTCCTTGATTCTGGCGCAATTGAATATGAAACAGGAACAAGAGATTTAAATAAAATGGGATTATTATACAAAAAGATGCCGGTTACTTCATTTTCAACTTTAATTGGTTCTTTATCAATAAGTGGAATCCCCCCATTAAATGGTTTCTGGTCAAAATTAATTATAATTCTTGCTGCAATTAAAGCAGGAAGACCTATTGTTGCACTATGGGCTGTTATTGGAAGTATATTAACTCTCTCTTCATTTACAAAGGTTTGTAGATATGCATTATATGGAAAAGGAGAAAAGTTTGATGAAGAAAAATTCAAAAATTATAAAGAGGTTGGAAATTTAATGATTGTTCCACTGATTGTTCTTTCAATTTTATGTATTTTTACAGGGCTTCTTTTAATTGGTGGAGAAAATGGTATATTGGGTCCAGTAGTTGATGTTATTAATGGAGGTGTTTTACAATATATAAATAAGGTACTGGAGATTTGAAA
>CAYNUP010000094.1:0-31632 GCA_964400565.1 uncultured bacterium
AAATTGGTAAGAGTATTTAAATTTAAAACTTTAATATTTTGAACTTCTGCTACTTTTGTAAGATTAAAATCATTTGTGAGAATTGCAGCATTTAACTTAGAGGCAAGTTTTACAAGTTTTGTATCAACTTCTTCAATATCAAGATAATCAATATCATAAACTTTTACATCTATTTCTTTATCTTCTCTTAATTTATTCAAAACCTCAAGCCCTCTTCTTCCTCTCTGTCTTTTAATGTCACTTGAACAATCAGCAAGTCCATGCAATTCTTTAATTATAAATTTTGGAATTATTAGTTTATAATCAATAAAACCACTTTTCATAAGTTCATAAACTCTTCCATCAATTAAAACGCTTGTATCAACTATCAATAATCTTTCTCCTTCTTTTAAAGTACTTAAAAATGGGAATATAAATCCAAGTTCTTCAAATCCTTTTATTCCAACCATAACTCCAAGATAAGAGAATACAAAGTATAAACTTAATCTTATTAAATTTTCCGTCTTCTGTTCTTCAAAAGGTATTAAAAGAAAGAAATTTGCAAGAAGTATTGCTGTGAGAAGACCGATAATTAAACCACCAACAGCAAGGATTAATTTTCTCCAAGGGGCTTTGCCTATAAGAATTTCAATACCTATTACTCCTATAGAACCGAAGAACCCTATTAAAATACCTAATATTTTTTGATTTGGAAAACTATAAAATCCTGTTAGAATACATAATATCAAGAAAAAAGTTCTAATTATCCATAATCCCATATTTTCCCCTTATTTTATAATAGTTTATCACAAATTTTAAAATTTGTAAAGAATACGGATAGAAACTCTTGTGTTAAAAATATTGTTTAAAGAATTAATGATATAAAACCACCTCCTACAACTTCATCATTTTTATAAAAAACTACTGCCTGACCCGGAGTGGGTGCTCTTTGAGGTTTTTCAAATATTACTTTAACTTTTTTATCATCTATTGGCTTTATTATTGCCTTTGCTGGTGTGTGTTTATACCTTATTTTTGCCTCTACTACCATTTGTTCTTCAAGTTTTTCTATTGAAATAAAGTTAACATCTTCTGCTATAATCTCTTTTTTATATAAGTCTTCCTCTTCACCAACAATAATTTTGTTTTCTTTACCATCTATACCAATTACATAAAGTGGTTTTCCTTTAGCAATTTTCAATCCTTTTCTCTGTCCAATTGTATAATATATTATACCTTTGTGTTTTCCTATAAAGTTTCCATATTTATCAAGAATATCTCCTTCCCTTTTTTCACCTTCAAAAATAAAAAATCTATCTCCTTTTATAAAATCCTGACTTTCTTCTTTATCAATTAGGGGAAGATTATATTCTTTTGCTATTTCTTTCACTTCCCTTTTAGTATAATCACCAAGAGGAAAAATTATTTTGGAAAGTTGTTCCTGGGTCAATAAAAATAAAAAATAACTCTGGTCTTTTTCTTTATCTATCCCTTTTTTCAAGATATATCTTTTTCTTCCCACATCATATACAACTTTTGCATAATGTCCTGTAGCAAATAAATCAAAATCTATTCCAGAGGAGAACGCCTTTTTCAATAGAATATCAAATTTTAAAAATCTATTACATATAACACATGGATTTGGAGTTCTTCCACTTAAATATTCTTTTTTGAAATAATTTAAGACTATTTCATGATATTCATTTTTTAAGTCAAATACATATAGAGGTATTCCCAAAATTTCGCATATTTTTTCAATATCTTTTAGGTCTTTTTCATCAGGTCCATAACAGGCATTTTTGTTTTTAATAAATTCCCTGTGTTTTTCTTCAAATACTTTCATAAAAACACCAACTACATCATATCCCTTTTCTTTTAAAATAAGAGCAGTCACCGATGAATCAATACCTCCTGAAAGCCCAACAAGTATTTTTTTCATATTTTTCTATGGGATTAAAACTATACCTAAACTTTTATCCGGATGGTTAATTAATTTTTCACATGCCTTTGAGATTTTACTTAAAGGAAATCTATCAGTTATAAGGGATTTTAAATTTAATCTTTTCTCTTTTATTAATAGTAAAATTTCTTCAAGATTTCTTTTAGTATTCCATTGAACAAAAACAGAAGGATAATCGTTTCCATATTCCCATTTCTCGTCATGATATCCAGGCCCTGTTCTTGAAGAAGGATAGATATCTATATTTCCTAAAGATGTAGGGAATTTTATATTTATTTCTGCTCCTCCAACAATTACTATTTTCCCCATTTTGTGTGTATCAGGTGCTGTTTTCATTGTTTTAATAAGTAAATTGAATGTTTCTGTTGCTTCTCCTCCAAAACATATAAATCCTGTATCAATTCCATAATTTCTTGAGAATTGGATAGTTTTTTCAATAAAATTTTTCTCTTTTTCTATATTTATAACTTCATCAGTTCCATTTTCTTTTGCTTTTTTTAATCTTAATTCGTATTTATCCCATCCTATAACATGAGATCCAGAGATTTTAGAAAGTTGACATATTATCTGACCTATAATACCAAGACCTATTACCAAAACATTTTCTCCTATTTCAAGTTTTCCCCTTCTTACCGCCCATAAAGATGTTGCCGCTAAATGACAGAAACTTCCTTCTTCATAACTTACTTCTTTGGGAAGAACTACACATAAGTTTTGTGGAATACACGCATAATTTGAATGTAATGCATAACTTGCTCCCATACAGGCAACTCTATCTCCCACTTTTAAATTTTTACATCCTTTACCTATTTCAATAACTTCGCCTGTGTTTGAATAACCAAATGCTCTTTTTAAAAATTTTGATGGGTCTGGTTTTTCTCTCAATTTTTTTATATTTCCCAGTTCAGTTCCAGGGCTTATTAAACTTGCATAAACCTTAACAAGTACTTCTCCATTTTTTAACTTTGGAATTGGTTCTTCTTCTACAAAAATTTCGCCTTTATAATTATAAAAAGCACAAATTCTTTTTTCCATAATTTCTCCTATTTTATAAAAATATAAATTCCTTTTCTTATTATCATTACTCCTATTCCAGCAAGAAATAAACTCGCTATTTTAGATATTCCTTTAATTCCTTCTTCTCCAATCATTTCATAAATTTTTTCTGCAGAAAATAGTATTATTCCACTTATAACTGAAACAAATAAAAGAGAAATTAAAGTTGTTGCATATCCATATAAATTGGTTGCCATAATTGAAGTGGTTAAAAGACCAGGTCCAGCAAGCAAAGGTGTTCCAAGAGGCACCACAGAAATTTTTTGTTTTTTTATATCTTTTGAATAAAGAGTTTCTGTTAGCATCATTATTGCAAGAATAAGTAAAACAATTCCACATGCAATCATAAAGTCGCCTGTTTCTATTCCAAGTATTTTAAATAACCAGTTCCCTATAAGGATAAAAATTAATGTTATAATAAAAGCAGTTAAAATACCCTCAAAAATTGTTCTGTTTTTTTCTTTTATAGAAAAATCTTTTGTTAATAGAAGGAAAATAGGCAAAATCCCAATGACATTCATTGCAACAAAAAGAGTAAAAAAAGATTTTAAAATTTTATCCATAACTATATACTTCCCAAAAATCTTAATATATCAAAAAATATAACTAAAAATCCTATTCCCCCTATGATACTGCTAACAAGAATAATTATGAGTTTTAAATCTGGCTTATATACTTTAGATGGAGGTTTCGCTTTATCTAAAACTTGAACAACAGGAGTATCTTTTGTTTCATCTATTTTTGCCTCTTCCATTTTTGAAGTTAAAAAACTATAGAGAGATTCCTGAACTTTTAATTCTCTTAAAATTTTTGTTAATTCATCCTGAGAACTTAATAATTTTGTAAGAGATGTTTGTATCTCTTTTATTTCATTTTTTAACATTACAATTTTAGGGTCTCCTTCATTTAGTATTTGTTTTTCTCTTTCAAGTTCAAGTTGTTTATTTATAAGTTGTTCCATAAGTTTACCACCTCTTTCTGCTATTTGATTAAGATTTGGGTCTACAACAAGTTTATTTTCATTCTGTATTTCCGTTAATCTTCTTTCCAGTTGTTCAATTAATTCTGTAGTTTCTTTCAATCTTTTTTCAATAAATATTCTATTCTGTTTAGCAGTGGTTATTGTCAGTTCTTTAATTAAAAAGTCAAGATTTTCAGTATAAAAATTGGCTATTCCAGCAGCAATTTCTGGATTTCTATCAATAACCTCTATTTGAATTACTTTATCTTTTGTAAGATATATTTTTGTAAGTTTGTCATGTATTTCTATTGCTTCATCATCTGTAGCAACATTATAATGTTTTTTAAGATTAAATTTTTCAATTATATCATCCTTCATTCTTCTACTGTTAAGTATTGAGAAAAAAAGTTCTGTGTTTGTTCTTATAAGAGAAATCGGTTCTTTAGAAAATTTTGATGTCTGTAAAGAAGCAGTGCTTACTTCTGTTTCAGGTGGCTGTAAAATTGAAGCAGTTGCTTTGTAGTATTTTGGAGAAATAAGATAAAAAAGAATTGCAAGATTTAATACCGCTATATAGGAAAGAATTACCAGAATAATATGTCTTTTTAAAAAATTGCCTTTTAATATTCCATTTTTTATTCTCTCTTTGTTCATTTTATCAAGACCCCAACTCCAACAGATATCTGATAGAACATCTGTATGACATCTTTGATAACTTTCATCATTTTTTCTCTTCCTTCAAAAGGAACAACAATTGTATCTCCAGGTTCTATCCTATCAAGATTTTTATCGCTTGAACCATCAACTCTCACAATGAAAATATTTTTTCTGTCAGCATTTTTTGTAAATCCACCCACTCTGGATATATAATCTTTCATTTTAAGTCTCTCTTCATATAAAACATTTGTAGGATTATTGACTTCTCCAACAATTGAAACATAAACAGGTTTTTTCGGAATATAGATAAAATCTCCATCTTCTAATTGAATATCATAGATGCTATTTTCAAATTTATCTATATCTTCCATTTTTATAACAATTCTTCCCGACAATTCCATATTAGAAATTTTTTCAAGGGAGAAGAGTGCTTTTTCTATGAGATTTTTTTCTTCTTCGTCGGTAGTACTTGTTAAAGCAGATTTTAATATTTCTTTTTTTTCTTTAACAAATTCTTCAATCTCTTTTTTCTTTTGTTTTTTAATTGCCTCTCTTGAAAAAATTATTCCTTTAGGATAAGCAAGATTTGTAAAACCTCCTGTTCTTTTAATAATATCACTTATTTTTTCTCCTTTTTCAATTACATATTCACCAGGATATTTAACTTCTCCTGTGATTATTACTTTTTTTTCAGGTCTTTCTTTTGAATATATTACTATTCTATCCTGAGGATATAAATGTAAATTTTCAGAAGTATCTCCTGAAAAAATTTTTTGTGGAGAAAATATTATTATTTTTTTCATTCCATTTTCAGTTCTTACTATTTCTGCTTTTTCTTTTTCTGCCATGGGCAACAAATCTTCTTCTTTTAAAACATCTTTTATTGTAAGACCATCTTTCCATCCATAAACTTTTTGGTTTTTTACAGCCCCTGTAATTGAAATTTGATAATAGAGATAGGAACTCAAAGGAAGAACCTTTATTACATCATAATTTTTAAGAGAGAAATTATAAAATTCGTTTTCTTTAAGATCAATTAAAATTTTTCCTTTTTCTTTATCTATTCTTTCAATCTGAACATAAGATTTATCTGCATAAGGAAGGAAACCACTGGCCATTTCAATGATTTCTTCTATTTTCATTTCTTTTAATTCATAAATTCCTGGTTTTTTAACAGGTCCGGTTATCCCAACTATATTTTCAACTCTATGGACAAAAACTATATCACCTGATTGAAATTGAAAACTTTTTATTTTTTCTCCTTTTAAGAAAAAAGGATAAATATCTATGATTTCTTTACTTCCATCATTCCTTATAATATCTATTTTTCTTAAAGAACCATTTTTGGTAATTCCTCCGGCAAGAGATAAAATCTCTATAATATTAAAGAATGGTGAGATTTCATAAAGTCCAGGTTTTTTTACTTCTCCAAGAACAAATATATTGATTGTTTTTACTTTACCACACGATACTGATACATTTATATTTTTATATTTCCTGTAAAATTTTTCCTCAATTATTTTCTTTGCATCTAATAATTTCTTCCCTCCAATATAAATTTTTCCTATTCCGGGAATAAATATACTTCCATCAGTTTCAATCTCTTTTTGATATTCCTGTTCAAAAAATCCCCATATATTAACAATAATTAAATCACCAGGTCCAAGAATATAATCCTCACTTACAGGTAATTGATAGAATTTTGAAGATGAAACAAAATTTTCAAAAAAATCCTCTCCAAATAACTTCAATTCAGGATATTCAGAAAAAATATCGCCTTTTAATTGTATATAAAAAATTCCAAGAAATAAAACCCAAAAATAATATATAATTTTTTTCATGGCATATAAATTTAACATACCATTTTTATTTTTTCAAGTAAAATTTTTATTGACAATATTATAAAATTTTAGATATAATATATCAAAAATGGGGATATAGCTCAATGGGAGAGCGTCCGCCTTGCACGCGGAAGGTTGCCGGTTCAAGTCCGGCTATCTCCACTTTCCTTTCCCCTTATTTTTATTGTGTTCTTTGACAGAAGTAATGTTTTTTAATAAAATTGAATTAGTTATGGAAAAACTGAAATATATAATAAAAACTCTGGAGAATCTTTATCCTGAAGCAAAAACAGCATTAAAATTTGAAGATCCATTTCAACTGTTGATTGCTACAATTCTTTCTGCTCAAACAACAGATGAGAGAGTTAATAAGGTGACCGAAAAATTATTTAAGAGATTTAAAACACCATTTGATTTTGTTTCCGCAGGACTTGAAGAAATAATGGAGTATATAAAATCTATCAATTTTTACAAAAATAAAGCAAAAAATATTAAAAAACTTTGTGAAATACTTGTAAAGGAGCATAAAGGAAATGTTCCTGATAATATGAACGAACTTGTGAAATTACCCGGGGTTGCGAGAAAAACAGCAAATGTAGTTCTTTCACAGGCATTCAATAAAGCAGAGGGAATAGTTGTTGATACTCATGTGAAAAGGGTGTCAAATCGTCTTGGACTTACAAAAAATACTGGTCCTGAAAAAATAGAAAAAGACCTTATGAGGATAGTTCCAAAGGAAAACTGGATTGATTTTCCATTTAGATTAATTCTTTTTGGAAGGAAAATTTGTAAAGCAAAAAATCCTGATTGCAAGAACTGTCCTCTTTATAAAATTTGTGAAGCAGAAGATAAAATAAAATGAGGATACTAAAAAAAATTGAAATTGGATTTCTTTTATTTTTAATCTGTGGATGTGGAATAACTGTGGCAACAAAACCTGAGAGAGAAAGTTATACATATCATGAGGTCAGAAGAGGAGAAAATTTATTCAGGATTTCAAAATATTATTATGAAGAAGAAAGTGTTGAAAAAATTAAAGAGGGCGTGGAAAAAATTAAAAAAGCAAATGATTTAAAAGATGAAAATATATATGTCGGACAAAGATTATTAATTCCGGGTACAAAAAAAACTCAGCCCTCTTATGCACTTCTACCTCCTTCTGATTTTAAAATGCAAATTCCTCAAACAGTTGGAACAAAATTATCTGAAACAAAATCTTCTATTATTAAAGACAGTCCCTTGATATGGCCTGTTGAAGGAAAAATAATATGTGGTTTTGGAGAACTTGGAAATAAAGGAGTGGATTTGATGGTTGAACCTGGAAGTTATATTCTTGCCTCTTCTGATGGAGAAGTTGTTTTTGTGGGTAAAACTAAAAAATATGATGAAGCAATTATTTTAAAGCACTCACCTTCTCTTTATACTGTTTATGCTCATGACCTTGAAATTAAAGTTAAAAATGGAGATAAGGTGAAAAAAGGAGATGTGATAGGAATTGTAAAATCAGGTACACAGAAAAAAAGATATGTTCATTTTGAGATTATAATAGATAATGATTATGTAAATCCTCTGGAATATCTTCCAGCACAAAATGGAAAGAGATGAGATTGAAAAAAGAGAAATAGAAATACTTGAAAAATATGCAGTTTTTAGTTATAAGACAATCGGAAGGAAATATAGAGAGGAAGAACACTTTTTAAGAACTCCTTTTCAAAGAGATAGGGACAGAATAATTCACTCAACTGCATTTAGACGCCTTGAATATAAAACACAGGTTTTTATCTATCATGAAGGTGACTATTATAGAAACCGTTTAACACATACACTTGAAGTTCAGCAGATAGCAAGGACAATTGCGAGGATATTAAAAGTCAATGAAGACCTTGTAGAAGCAATTGCTCTTGCTCATGATCTCGGACATACTCCATTTGGTCATAAAGGAGAAGGTGTGTTAAATGAAATAATGAAATCACTTGGTTTTTCAGGTTTTGAACATAACAGGCAGGGTTTAAGAATAGTAGATATTCTGGAAGAAAGGTATTCCGATTTTTCCGGTTTAAATTTAACATTTGAAGTAAGGGAAGGAATAATAAGACATACTACAAGTTATGATATTCCATTAGTGGAAAAAGAATATGAAGAGTTTACAAAATTTATTTCTCCACCTATTGAAGCACAAATAGTTAATGTTGCTGATGAAATTGCATATACCTGTCACGACCTTGACGATGGAATCAAGTCAGGGATTATTGATTATAAAGACCTAAAAAATATAGAAATATGGAATGAGATAGAAAAATTAAGTGAAATAGAAAAAAATCCTGAAAAACACAGAAGACATATAATGATAAGAAATCTGATAAACTATCTTGTAATTGATTTAGTAGAAGAAACAAAGAAAAATTTGAGGAAGGTAAATCCTCAATCAGTTGAAGAAGTGAGGAATTCTGAGATAATTGTTAAAAATTCTGAAAGTGTAAGAATAAAGCATGCAGGGTTAAGGAAATTCCTTGAAGAAAAAATGTATACACATCCAAAAGTAATAAGAATGACAGAAAAAGCGGGAAGAATTATAAAAGAACTTTTTTATGCTTATTATAATGAACCAAGACAACTGCCTTTACATATTCAAAAAAAGTTAGAAAAAGAACCAAAGGAAATAGTGATATGTGATTACATTGCTGGAATGACTGATAGATTTGCTTTAAGTGAATATCAGAAACTTTTTGACCCATCTACTTTCTAATATGGAAGAAAAGATATACTGGATAGCATTAAATCTTATAGGGATGTCTCCTGCAAAAGTTAAAAGATTGTTTGAAAAGTTTAAAAGTATAGATAGAATTTTCAAATTTTCTTTATCAGAATTACTTGAATTAGGGATATCAAAAAAAACAGCAGAAAAGATTATAAGATGGGAAAAATTACCTTTAAAAGAGGAAATTGAATATATAAAAAATGAGGGGATAAATTTAATAACAATAGAAGATGACAATTATCCTTCTTTACTTAAACAGATTTATGATCCTCCTTTTATTCTTTATGTTAAAGGTGATATAAAATTTGATATGCCTTCAATAAGTATTGTGGGAACAAGAAATCCATCTTTTTATGGTTTAAAAATGGCTGAAAAATTTGCTTCTGATCTTGCCTCTTTAGGATTTATTATTGTAAGTGGGCTTGCAAGAGGGATTGATACTGCTTCACATACAGGTGCTTTAAAGGTTGGAGGAAGAACTATTGGAGTTCTTGGTTCTGGTTTTAAAAATTTTTATCCTCCTGAAAATAAAAAACTTGGGTTTGAGATAATAAAAAATGGGGCAATAATAACAGAATTTTCTTCAAATACAATCCCTGAGAAATATAATTTTCCAAGAAGGAACAGGATTATATCTGGTCTGTCAAAAGCAACAATCGTAATAGAAGCAGGCCCAAAAAGTGGAGCTTTAATAACTGCAAATTTTGCTCTTGAACAGGGAAGGGATGTTTTTGCCTTACCAGGGAGAGTGGATAGTTTATATTCAAAAGGAACAAATAAATTGCTTAAAGAGGGTGCAATTTTGGTTGAAGATATAAAAGATGTACTTGAAGCATTAAATATTGAGATTGAAAAGAAAGAAGAAAAAATAGAAATTGAAATTGAACCAGAGGCAAAAAAAATTTTGACTATTTTAGAAGAACCACTTCAACTTGAAGAAATAATAAATAAAACAAATATGCAACCAGAATTTCTCTTTTCCCTCTTGACAAATTTACAAATTAAAGGCATTATTGAAGAATTACCAGGAAAAATTTATAGAAAAAAAAGGTGTTAAAATGAAATGGAGAAAATACTTTATTCCGACACAGAAAGAAGATCCGAAAGAAGCAGAAACAATAAGTCATAAACTTCTTATAAGAGCAGGTTTTATAGATAAACTTGCATCAGGTGTTTATACTTACTTACCGGCAGGATTAAGGGTTCTAAAAAAAGTTGAAAACATTGTAAGAGAAGAGATGAATAAAGCAGGTGCAGTTGAACTTCTTATGCCATCTTTACAGCCAGCAAGTTTATGGAAGGAGACAAAAAGGTTTGATAAGATGGGAAAAGACATGATCAGTTTTATTGATAGACATAATAGAGAAATGATTTTTGGTCCAACCCATGAAGAGGTGATAACCGATATTGTGAGGAGACATATAAAATCGTGGAAACAACTTCCAATTATTCTTTATCAGATTCAGACAAAATTTAGAGATGAAATAAGACCAAGGTTTGCAATAATAAGAGCAAGGGAATTTTTAATGAAAGATGCATACAGTTTTGATATAGATGAAAAAGGTCTTGATAATTCTTATGATTTGATGAAGGAAACATATAAAAAAATATTTGAAAGGTGCGGTTTAAAATTTACAATAAGAGAAGCAGAAAGTGGTGTAATTGGAGGAAAATTTTCTGAGGAATTTGTTGCTGAGGGAGAATGTACTGAACTTGAAGTGGGACATATATTCAAACTTGGTACAGAATATAGTTTATCAATGAAGGCATATTTTATGGATAGATATGGTATGGAAAAACCGATTTACATGGGATGTTATGGAATAGGTGTAAGCAGGATAATTGCAGCAATTATTGAAGGTAATTATGATGATAAGGGAATTATATGGCCTTTATCTGTAGCACCTTTTACAGTTGATATAATACCAATAAATATGAGTGATGGTTTTATTTTAAATGCAAGTGAAAAAATTTATAATGAACTGAATGAAAATGGTATAGATGTTATTCTTGACGACAGAGATGAAAGTGCAGGTTTTAAATTTAAAGATGCTGATTTATGTGGTTTTCCATTTCAGATTATAGTGGGTAAAAAGATAAAAGAAGGGAAAATTGAAGTTAAGAAAAGGAGATATAATAAAACAGAATTGGTGGATTTTGAAAAGGTTAATGATTATATTAAAGATGCTTTTTAATTAAAAAAGGTAGAAAGATGAGAGTAATGGCAAGATGTAAAATTAAGGGCGGAAAGGTGACAGATAAAAATTTATATTATGAAGGAAGTATTACAATTGACAAAAAAATTATAAAAGAAGCAGATATTTTCCCTGGAGAAATGGTTTATGTTTTGAATTTAAATAATGGAGCAAGAATTTTCACATATGTTATTGAAGGAGAGGAAGATTCAGGGATAATATGTCTAAATGGTCCTTCTGCACGGTTTTTTGAAGTTGGAGATGAAATAATTATTTTAGGTCTTTCTTTTGTTGAGGAAGAGAAAGTCCGTAATTTTAAAATGGAAATAATTGAACTTGGTGAAGAAAATAAAATTAAAAAATAATTTTTTATTAAATTTAGTTGCTTCTGTTTTAACTTCTATTCTGTTATTTTTTTCATTTCCTCCATTTGGTTTATGGTATTTTGCTTTTTTTTCATTTATCCCTCTCTTTTTAATCTGCAGGAAAAAACATTTTCTAAACTTTTTTTACGGACTTCTTTCAGGTTTTATATTTTATTCTTTATCCTTATCCTGGCTTAAAAATGTATCAGGATTTATTTATCTACTTCTTGCTTTATATCTTTCAATTTACTGGGCTATTTTTATTTTTTTAATTTTTTCTTTTGATGATAGAAAGATAATATTTTTAGGAAGTTGTATCTGGGTTTTTCTTGAGATATTAATGACAAATCTTCTAACAGGTTTTCCATGGCTTTTACTTGGTTTGTCTCAATATAGAAATTATTATATTTTAAAAATTGCAAAATTTTCAGGTATTTTAGGGATTTCTTTTATTTTGGTAGGTTTTAATCTATTCATATATACTTTTTTAAAGAGAACTTTTTCCTTTCAACAGATTTTTTTCCTTTTAGTTACTGCATCTTTCCTCTTCTTAACAAAAATTCCTGAAAAAAAGATTTTTAAAGGAAATTTAAATATTATGCTCTTTCAACCAAATTTTCTACCTTCAGAAATTGCTATTGAAGAAAATAAAAAAGTAATATTTTCAATTTTGAAAAAAAGTTTAGACATAAAAAATGTTGATATTTTAATTTTTCCTGAAGGCACATTTCAGGGTAATATTTTTGAAGATATGGATTTGCTGGAAAAGTTGAAAAATATATCTGAAGAAAATAAATGTGGGATTTTAATTGGATGCTTTACAGGAAAAGAAGAAAATTTATATAATTCAGGTGTGTTTATAGAAGGAGACAAAATAGAAATTTATAATAAAATCCGTCTTGTTCCATATGGCGAATTTATACTTGGAGAAAAATTTAAATTCATAAAAAAAATATTTTTAAAAATTGCTGGATACACTCCAAATTTAAAAAAGGGAAAAGAATTTAAAGTTTTTAAATATAAAAATATAAAATTTGCAACACTTATATGTTATGAAAATATATTTCCAGAAATGGTGGAGAAATTTACAAAAGAAGGAATTGATTTTTTTATTGTAATAACAAATGATTCATGGTTTAAAAATTCTTTAGGTCCTTATCAGCATTTTTACCATAATGTTTTTAGAAGTATTGAAACTGGAAGATATTTTTTACAGGCAGGGCTTACAGGAATTACAGGTATAATAAATCCAGATGGGAAAATAGAAAAAATTTTTGAGAAAAATGGTGAGAAACTTTTTGCCAGCGGTATTCTATTTTCTTCATTATCAATTTTTGTTTATGAGACACTCTATTCAAAATATGGTATTTATCCATTTTTCTTATTCTGTTTAATTTTAACAGGGATTTTAATATGCAGGAAATAGAAAAAGTAATAGGGTATGAGTTTAAAAATAAAAAACTTTTAGAGCAAGCATTTATTCATCCTTCTTTTTCAAAAGAAAATTCTTATGAAAGGCTTGAATTTCTTGGAGATTTAATCCTTAACACGGTTGTCGGGATTTATATTTATAGAAAATATAAGAATGAAAATGAGGAATTCCTGACAAATTTAAAATCTGCATATGTGAATAAAAATTATTTAAGAGAGATTGCCAGTAAAATAAGATTAGAAAAATTTGTGAAATATAAAGGAGAGAAAATTAAAAGATCGGATAAATTTTTAGAGTCCTTGATTGGAGCAATATATATTGATGGTGGATTGAAAAAGGCAGGAAAATTTATAAAAAAATTTATTCTGAATAAAAAACTTGAACCTTTAAAGGACTATAAAAATTTACTTTTTAACTATGCAAGAAAAAATAAAGTAGTTTTACCTGAATATAAAATTACAAAAGTAGAAGGGCCTGCTCATAAAAGGAAATTTGAAGTAAAGGTTAAAATAAAAGGGATAAGAAAAACAGGAAAGGGTAGAGGAAGTAGTTTAAAAGAGGCAGAAATGTTAGCAGCAAAATCATTATATGAAAAACTTACTTCTTCTTGATTTAGTTTTTTGGATTTTCCCTAAGATTAAATTTGACAAAATTTAAAATTGGGTTTAATTTTTATTAAAAGAGGAGGGGACAAAATGAGAAAAATTTTACTTTTTTGGTTTTTTATAATTTTACCGCTTTTCTGTCAGGTAAAAACAGAGGTAAAATCTGAAGGTCCATCTGTTGAAGAAGTTTTAAAATATGAAGGTCCTAAAGCAAGAATAGCAGTTGCAAGATTTGATGTAAAATCTCCAAAGGCAACATGGGAAATGGGTGAAGGGGTGAGGGATATGTTAATTAATGCTCTTTTTAAATCTGGAAGATTTATAGTTCTTGAGAAGGGAGATACTTTGAAAGACCTTGAAGAGGAATTTAATCTTAAAGAAAGAGGTTTGAGCCAGAAAGCGCCTGAAAAGGGGACTTTTGAAGCAGCAGATATTATAGTTGTTGGAGCAATCACTGGATTTGAACCACATGCAGAAGGAGCAGGTGGAGGAGGATTTATAATTCCATTGCCATTTGGTGCAGGAGTTGCTATAAAAAAAGAAGAGGCATATATTCAGGCAACAATCAGGTTAATAGATGTAAGAACAAGAAGGGTAATAAATTCTACAACCGTTGAGGGAAAGGCATCAAAAACAAAAACAGGAGTAATCGCTGGAGGATATGCTGGAGGAGTTATTCTTGGTGGAGGATTTGAACAATATAAAAATACTCCAACAGAACAGGCGGTTATGATTATGATTGACAATGCAGTTAAAGAAATATCAAAGATGGTTCCTGAAAATTATTATAGGTATGGTAGTGAAAAGGTAGAAAAAGGTTATAAGAATGAACCGGATGGTTTTAGAGGAATTAAGTGGATGACTCCTTTTTCTTCTATTAGTAATTTAAAAATAATCAAAACATCTGGAAATTATAAAGAGTGTATTAAGAGCGATGATACTTTACAGATAGGGAAAGCCAAACTTGAAAAAATTGTATATTCTTTTTATAAAGACCAACTTGAAAGTGTAAGTGTTGAAGTTAAAGATAGAGGAAATTTTGATAATTTGAAGGAAGCAACTTTTGAAAGATTTGGAGAAGGAAATAAAAAAGGAGAAGATGAGTGGATGTGGGAAGGCAAAATTACATCAATTTTTTTGAAATATATACCCTCTGATGGCAAAGGAATTCTGAAGATGGTTTCTGAAGAAATGAAAAAGAAAATAGAATCTGAAACGAGTTTTTAATTTAGATAATTCGGCTCTTGACTTTTTAAAAATTAAGGGGTATAATTATAATGTCCCTGGCAACCATGGCGGGAGGGTAACACCCGTTCCCATCCCGAACACGGTCGTTAAGCCTCCCGACGCCGATGGTACTGCCTGCGAGAGTGGGTGGGAGAGTAGGTGTTGCCAGGGACATTTTTATTTTTAAAATTTTTGTAGTATAATTATTTTAAAAAGGAGTTTTAGATGAAAAAGATTTTTACAGTTGGATTGTTTGGAGCAACAAAATCCGGTAAGACAATTCTTGGCGAATCAATACTTTTTAAAACAGGTATGATTTCAAAAATGGGAGATATTAATCAGGGAAACACTACTTTTGATTTTGATGAGGAAGAAAAGACAAGGTTAATAAGTATAAATTTAGCAGTGGGATATTTTAAAAAAAATGATAATTTGGTTTATATTCTGGATGTACCGGGATATATTGATTTTGTTGGAGAACAGATTTCAGGTATTGAAGCATCTAATATAGCAATTTTAAATATTTCAGCAACTGAAGGAATTGAAGTAGGGACTGAAAAAATGTGGGATATGATAAGCAAGAAAAACTTACCAACAGTTATTTTTGTAAATAAACTTGATGTCCCTGAAATAAACTATAGAAAGATAATAGAGGAAATTTATTCTTTTTTTGGAAATAAAGTTATTTTGGTAAATTATCCTTTTTTTGAAAAAGGAGAATTTAAAAGTGTTAAGAATATTTTAACTGAAGAGATAGATGCACAGGGAGAACTGGGAGAATTTATACAAAAATCAATGGATACCCTTGCAGAACTTGATGATTCAATAATGGAGAAATATCTTGAAGGAGAGAAATTGACAAAAGAGGAAATATCAGAATTTTTGAAAAAGGGGATTATAGAAAGAAAGGTTTTTCCTGTATTGTTTGGTTCTGCAATAAATCAAATCGGGATAGAAGAATTGATTGACTTTATAATTTCATTTACACCTTCTACCGAAGAGATACCGCCACTTAAAGGTAAGGACCAGAATGGAAATGAGATAATAATTGAGATGAAAGAAAATCAACCATTTACAGGTATTATATTTAAAACAATTTTTGACCCTTTTGCAGGCAGGCTTTCTTATATAAAAGTTTTAAGTGGTAAATTTTCATCAAATTTCCAATTTTTAAATTCTACTAAAGGAGTGAAAGAAAGAGTTGGACAGATATATAGAATGCTGGGGAAAAAACAGGAACCAGTTGATGTGGCTTATCCAGGAGAAATAGTAACTGCTGCAAAACTTAATTCTCAGACATTTGATACAATATGCGATTTAAATTCAAATATAATTTTTGAAAAACCACATATTCCAGAAGGTGCGGTTTCTTATTCTATTGCTCCAAAAATAAAAGGGACAGAGGATAAACTTGGTAATGCTATAGGAAGAATTGTAGAAGAAGATTTAACTATAAGAATTTTCAGAGAAGAAGAAACAGGAGAAACAATTATATCTGGCATGGGAGATTTACATATTGACATTACAGTTAATAAATTTAAAAATAAATTTGGTGTAGAGGTAGAAAAAGGAATTCCTAAAATTCCGTATAAAGAAACAATAACAGTGAGTACAAATGCTGAAGGGAAATATAAAAGACAGACAGGGGGTAGAGGACAGTATGGACATTGTTTCATAAAGGTTGAGCCGCTACCAAGAGGCGCAGGTTTTGAGTTTGTTGACCAGATAGTAGGTGGAGCAATACCGAGAAACTTTATCCCTTCCGTAGAAAAGGGTGTTAGAGAAGCAATGAAAAAAGGAGTTCTTGCAAATTATCCTATCGTAGATATAAAAGTTACACTTTATGATGGTAGTTATCATGTAGTTGATTCTTCAGATATAGCATTTCAGATAGCGGGTTCAATGGCACTTCAAAAAGCAGTTAGTGAAGCAAAACCAACTTTACTTGAACCTATTGTAAATGTAGAAATAAGGGTTCCATCTGAATTTGTTGGAGATGTTATTGGAACAATAAATTCTAAAAGAGGAAAAGTTCTTGATATGATTTCTTCAAGTAATTTTCAGATAATAAAAGCACAGGTTCCTCTTGCAGAAATGTTAAATTATACAAATGAATTGCGTTCAATAACGAGTGGCAAAGGGACATATTCTATGGAGTTTTCTCATTACGAAGAAGTTCCATCTCATATAGCAGCAAGAATAATTGAGGAGAGAAAAAAAGAAAAAGAGGGGAAAACATAATTATGAAGGAAGTTTATGTTGAAGGAGTTGTTCTTAATGTATTGACCAATACACCAATTGTTATATTAAGAAGCAAAGAAGGAGAGGTTTTACCAATAGTTATAGGAATATTTGAAGCCCAGGCAATTTTGCTTGTTCTTGAAAAGGCAGAATTTCCAAGACCTTTAACCCATGATTTGATGAAAAATTTAATAGAATCTTTAAAAGGGAAACTTCAACGCCTTGAAATTTATACATTAAAAGAGAATATCTATTATGCAAATCTTATAATTGAAATAAGCGGGAAAATAGAAAAAATTGATTGTAGACCAAGTGATGGTATTGCCCTTGCTTTGAGATTTCAAGCACCTATTTTTGCTGCAGAGGATTTACTTGAAAGGCCAGATATCATAAAATATTATGATAACAAAGATTTTATTAAGTCAAATAAGTTTGATAAACCAATAGATAAAAAAGAAGCAGAAGAATTTAGAAAAATAATTGAAAATATAAGTGCAAAAGAGTTCTGGAAAAAAATGAAAGAAGGATAAAAAGGAGGGTGAGAAAATGTCCGGACATTCAAAATGGCATAGTATAAAACATAAAAAAATGGCTATGGATGCGAGAAGAGGGAAGATATTTACGAAAATAATAAGAGAAATGATGGTCGCTGCTAAACTTGGAGGTCCAAATCCTGAAACAAATCCAAGATTGAGGATTGCTATAGAGAAAGCAAAAAGTGTGAATATGCCAAATGAGAATATACAGAGGGCAATAAAAAAAGGAGCAGGTGAAGAAGGAGGAGTTAATTATGAACAGGTTACATATGAAGGATATGGTCCAGGAGGAGTAGCCATATTTGTTGAAGTTTTAACAGATAATAAAAACAGGAGTGCTTCAGAAATAAGGTCTATATTTTCAAGACATAATGGTAATTTAGCAGGTGCAGGAAGTGTATCATGGATTTTTGAAAGGAAAGGATTGATAAGTGTTAAAAAGGAAGTTATTGATGAAGAAAAGTTAATGGATATTGTTCTTGATGCCGGTGCAGAAGATATGAGAACAGAAAAGGATACTTACGAGATTATTACAGATATTGAAAATTTTGAGTATGTAAAAGAGGCAATAGAGAAAAATAATATTCCTATTGAGAATGCAAGTATAACCTATATTCCCAAAAATACTGTTCGTCTTGAAGGGAAAGAAGCAGAGCAACTTTTAAAATTACTTGACGAATTAGAAGAATCAGAAGATGTTCAGAATGTTTATGCGAATTTTGATATTTCAGATGAATTACTTGAAAAAATATCAAAATAAAATTGAAGATAATAGGAATAGACCCGGGAATTAATAAGTTGGGGTACGGAGTTATTGAGGAGGATTTCAAAATTTTGGAATGCGGGATTATAAAACCTTCTTTAAAATTGAATTACGAAGATAAAATTAAGTTTCTTCTTCAAAATTTCAGTTCTCTTGTAGATAAATATTCTCCTGATTTTGTATCCATAGAAGAGATTTATGTGGCAAAAAATGTCCAGATTGCCCTTAAAATTGGAATTTTAATAGGTGGAATTATATGGATTGCTCTTTCAAATAATAAAAAGTTTTTTCTTATTCCTCCAAGAGAAATTAAACAATTAATTACAGGAAGAGGTGGAGCAACAAAAGAACAGGTGAAATTTATGGTTGAAAATCTGACAAATTTTTATAATTTTAGAAATTTTGAAGAGACGGATGCGATTGCTGTAGCAATATCTACCATATTTAAGATAAAAGAAAATGCTATACTTTATAAAAGGTAAAATTTATTTTAAAACGCCAACCTATGTGATAATTGAAAGTAATGGGGTAGGATATTTTGTAGAGGTCTCTCTTCAAACTTCTGAAAAACTTGATGAAGGGGAGGAAACACTTCTTTATGTATATCAACAGGTTGCAGAGGATAAAATTAATCTTTATGGTTTTAAAGAGAAAGAGGAAAGAGAATTATTTTTACTTCTTATAACTGTTCCAGGGATTGGTCCAAAAGTTGCTCTTAGAGTTCTTTCAGGTTTGACGATAGAAGAAATATATCAGGGTATTATTTCTGAAGATGTTTCCATTTTTAAAAATGTTCCTGGTATTGGTAAAAAAACAGCAGAGAGAATGATTGTTGAATTAAAACAAAAAGTTGAAAAAATTCCAATTTTGGTTGATAATTATAAAGAAAAGGAAATTTTGATAAATGCTATTGAGGCATTAACAGTTCTTGGATATAAAAGAAAAGATGCTGCAAATGTTGTTATGGAAATAATGAAAGAAAATAAAGAAAATATAACTCTTGAAGAATTGATAAAAGAAGCATTAAAGAGGTTATCATGAAAGAAAGAATGACATCTCCTGAAATTAAAAATGAAGATTTGAAATTTGAAAATACAGTTAGACCAAAAAGTTTTGAAGAGTTTATAGGACAGACAAAAGTAAAAGAAAATTTAAAGGTATTTATTGAAGCAGCAAAAAATAGAAAGGAAGTGCTTGATCATGTTTTATTTTATGGACCACCTGGAATTGGGAAAACAACTCTTTCTTATATTATAGCAAATGAACTCGGAGTTAATATAAAGGCAACATCTGGTCCTGTAATTGAAAAAATAGGAGACCTGGCAGGAATTTTAACAAATCTTGAAGAAGGAGATGTTTTATTTATAGATGAAATTCACAGGTTGCCAAGAAATATTGAAGAATTTCTTTACAGTGCAATGGAAGAATTTAGAATAGATATAGTTATTGGAGATGGACCAAAGGCAAGAAGTGTTAAAATTCCTTTAAAACCATTTACTCTATGCGGAGCAACAACAAGAATAGGTCTTTTAACTTCTCCTTTAAGAAATAGATTTGGAATATTACATCGTCTTGATTATTATTCAAATGAAGAATTAAAAGAAATTATAAAACGTTCTGCACGGATTCTTAATATAAAAATAGATGAAGAAGGGGCAGGGGAGATAGCAAAAAGGTCAAGGGGAACTCCAAGAGTTGCAAACAGGTTATTAAGGAGAGTTAGAGATTATGCAGAGGTTAAAGGCAAGGGAATTATAGATAAAGAAATTGCTGTAATTGCATTAAATAAAATGGATGTGGATGAGGAAGGGCTTGATGAAATGGATAAAAAAATACTTGAAGTTATAATTACAAAGTTTAATGGAGGTCCTGTAGGAGTAAAAAGTTTATCTATTGCTGTAGGAGAAGAGGTAAGTACTATAGAAGAGGTTTATGAAAGTTTTCTTTTAAGAAAGGGATTTATAAAGAAAACTCCACAGGGAAGAGTTGCTACAGAACTTGCTTACAAACATCTTGGTATAGATAAATATCCTGAAAAATTTAACTCTTTACTTTAAAAAATGTTTGAAATAAAAAATATAAAAAAATCTTTTAAGAATAGAGTAGTTTTAAAAGGTATTTCAATGAATGTAAAAAACGGAGAAATTGTTGGGTTATTAGGACCAAATGGAGCAGGAAAAACAACAACTTTTGAAATAATTATGGGATTTATTATACCTGATTCAGGAAATATAATAGTGAATAACAAAGATATAACCAATTTTCCAACATGGAAGAGGGCAAGAGAAGGTATAACTTATTTACCTCAGGAAATCTCTGTATTTAAAAAATTGACAGTTGAAGAAAATTGTGAAATTGTTCTTGAAGATTTTTATAAAGATAGGGAAGAAAGAAAAAAAATTATAGAAGAATGTTTGAAAAAATTAGGTATTTATCATTTAAAAGATAAAATTGCAGGTAATCTTTCAGGTGGAGAAAAAAGAAGATTGGAAATAGCAAGAAGTTTAACCCTTTCTCCAAAATTTTTTTTACTTGATGAACCTTTTACAGGTATTGACCCTAAAACAGTGGGAGAAATTCAGGAGATAGTTTTAAATTTGAAAAATGAAAATATAGGAATTTTATTAACAGACCATAATGTTAGAGATGCATTAAAAATTACTGATAGGGCATATTTAATCTATGAAGGAGAAATTTTAATAGAAGGAACTCCAGAAGAAATTCTTAATCACCCTGAATCAAGGGATGTATATTTTGGAGAAAAATTTCAATTGTAAAAATGGAAGAACTAAAGATAATTCCAACACATATTGGAATTATTATGGATGGAAATGGAAGATGGGCAGAAAAAAGAAATTTGCCAAGAATTGCAGGACATGCAGAGGGGATAGAGGCTGTAAGAAGGACTGTTAAGGCTGCTGGAAAATACAATATAAAGTATCTTACATTATATTCATTTTCAACAGAAAACTGGAAAAGACCAAAAGAAGAGATAGAATTTCTTTTTTCATTAATGGAAAAAAATTTAAGGAAAGAAGGAGAAAATTTGAATAAGAATAATGTTAAAGTTAAATTTACTGGAAGAAGACAGGGATTACCTGAAAACCTCCTTAAGATTATGGATGAAGTAGAAGAACTTACGAGAGAGAATACAGGTCTTAATTTAATCTTTGCTATAAATTATGGAGGGAGAACTGAAATTGTTGATAGTGTGAGAGAAATTATAAAAGGGAAATATAAGATAGATGAAATTGAAGAAAGTTTGATTAGTAGATTTCTTTATCTTCCAGAAGTTCCTGACCCTGATTTGATAATAAGAACAGCAGGAGAAAAAAGATTGAGTAATTTCTTATTGTGGCAGAGTGCCTATGCAGAATTTTATTTTACCGATGTTCTCTGGCCTGACTTTGACGAAAATGAATTTTTAAAAGCACTTCTTGATTATCAAAAGAGAAAAAGAAAATTTGGTGCCATATAAGAACAATTTTTGATAAAATGAAAAATGTTGTTATTCTTGGTTCTACAGGAACAATTGGACAGAATACACTGGAAGTTATAAGAAGACAGAAAGGAAAATTTAATGTTTTATGTATTGCATGTAAAAAAAATAAGGAATTATTTTCAAAACAGATAGAAGAATTTAAACCTAAATATGCTTATATTGAAGAAAAGGATGAGGATTTTATAAATAAATATAAAAATGTGAAATTTTTTTATGGAGAAGATGGACTTATTGAAATTGCAAATTTAAAGGAAGGAGATATTTATCTTTTTTCAATCCCCGGAATAAAAACTCTTCCAAGTTTTATTGAATGTATAAAAAATAAAAAAATAATTGCACTTGCTACTAAAGAAATACTTGTTTCAGGAGGAGAAATTATTGAAAAGTTGAAAAAAAAATATAGATTTGAAATTTTACCTGTAGATAGTGAACATAATGCAATTTTTCAAATTTTAAAATATGAGAATAAAAATGTTAAAAAAATATATCTTACTGCTTCAGGAGGGCCTCTTTATAAGAAAAAAAAGAGAAATGTAAGGATAGAAGACGCCCTTGCTCATCCTGTATGGAAGATGGGTAAAAAAATTACAATTGATTCTGCAACAATGATGAATAAGGCATTTGAAATTATAGAAGCCCATTATCTTTTTTCTTTAAAGGAATCCCAGATAGATGTTCTTATCCATCCAGAAGCCATTATTCACGGAATGGTTGAGTTTATTGATGGAACATTTAAATGTGTGGGATTTTTTCCTGATATGAAATTTCCAATAAATTATGTTTTAAATTATCCTGATAGAACAGATATTGGACTTAAAGAAATTGATTTTGGAAATATAAAAAAGTTAAGTTTTAATAAGGTGAGAAAAAACTCAAAATGGATTATTTTGGCAAGAGAAGCGATAAGGGAAAAAGGTTCTTATCCTGTTGTTTTAAATGGTGCAAATGAAATGGCTGTTGAATATTTTTTAAATGGTAAAATAAAGTTTTGGGATATTATAAATATAATAGAGGAGGTTTTAGAGAGACATGAATATAAAAGTAGATTGACAATTGAAGACATATTTTATCTTCATAATTGGGCAAGAAATGAAGTTGGGAAAATAATAGGAGAGAAAAAATGATTGGTTCAATAATTGCATTAATTGTTCTTTTTTCAGTTTTAATTACAATACATGAATTTGGGCATTTTATAGTTGCTAAAAGAAATGGGGTTAAAGTTGAAAAGTTTGCAATTGGTTTTGGTCCTAAAATTTTTGAGAAGAAAAAAAATGATACCACATATATAATTTCAATAATTCCTTTTGGAGGATATGTTAAACTTGCAGGAGAAGAAATTGATAAAGAAAAATTTGAAGACTGGGAATATATGGGTAAAAGTCCTGGTATAAGAAGCAGAATATTATTTGCTGGTTCTTTAAATAACTTAATTTTTGGTTTTATCATTTTAATTCCTGTATTCATGATGGGAGTTTTAACTTATGATGGAACAAAAATAGGAGAATTTTTAAAAGGATTTCCTGCTGAAAAAAGTGGTTTGAAAATAGGGGATGAAATTGTGGAAGTTAATGGAGAAAAATGTAAAAACTGGCTTGATGTAACTTTGAAAATTAAAAATTTTACAAAGCAAAATAAGGATATGCCTGTAAATCTTAAAGTAAAAAGGGGGGAAGAAATTTTGATTTTTAATATAAAACCTGCACCAAATATTGTAGAAATAAATGGAAAAAAAGAGATTGAATATATAATTGGGATAATGCCAAGGGAAAAAATTGAAAAATATCCTTTTTATAAGGCAGTAATAAAGAGTGCAGGGGAATTTTATAATATATGTGTAAACATTTTCATAGGGCTGAAACTTCTTTTTCAGAGAAAACTTTCTATAAAATATTTTACAGGTCCTGTTGGAATATCTGAAATAGCAGTGAAAGTATGGAAGGTTGGATTGGTAAGTTATCTTCAATTTATGGCGATTTTGAGTATAAACCTTGGCATAATAAATCTTATTCCCTATCCTGTTCTTGATGGAGGCCATATTTTTGGTCTTTTAATTGAAAAGATAAGGAAGAAAAGGCCGAGTCAAAAAGTTTTGCATATAATCCAGAATATAGGAATAATCTCTCTTCTCCTTTTTGCAATTTATATAACATATCAGGACATAGGAAGAATATTTGAAGGGTCCAGATTTAAAATTAAATGAAAAAGACAAAAGTTATAAAGATAGGCAATATATTTATAGGTGGTAATAATCCTATAGCAATTCAGGGAATGACAAAAGTTCCAACTTCAAATTTACCTGGTTTAAAAAAACAGATAAAAAACATGTTAAAAGAGGGTGCAGAAATAATAAGATTTTCAATTTTAAATTTAGAGGATACAAACTCAATTCCTGTTTTAAAAAAAGAATTTTCTGTTCCTTTTGTTGCGGATATCCATTATAATTGGAGATTGGCAAAGATTTCTATTGAAAAGGGAATTGATAAAATAAGAATAAACCCTGGAAATATAGAAAAGAAATATATGAAAGAAATAATAAAAGTTGCGAGAGAATATAATGTGCCAATTAGAATTGGTTTGAATTCAGGCTCAGTGAAATTAAAAGGTGATATAGTAAATTCTCTTATTGAATCAGCAAAGGAAACGGTTGAGTTTTTTCATGATAATGATTTTTTTTCAATTGTTATTTCAGTCAAAACACCATTTGTAAAAGAAACGATAGAATGTTATAGAAAAATATCGGAAATTTATGATTATCCTTTACATCTTGGTATAACAGAAGCAGGGACAGGATATTTAGGAATTTCAAAGTCAATCCTGGGTATCGGAATTCTTTTAAATGAGGGGATAGGAGATACAATAAGAGTTTCATTGACTGCTCCACCAGAAGAAGAAATAAAACTGGCAAAGTCAATATTGCAATCATTAAATTTAAGAACTTTTGAAACAGAAATAATTTCATGTCCAACCTGTGGGAGGATGAAAGTAGACCTTGAAAAAATTTTGAAAAATGTGAGGAATGAAATAAAAAAGATAGAAAAAATTAGGCCGGAAGTTAAAAAATTGAAAATAGCAGTTATGGGATGTTCAGTTAATGGACCAGGAGAAGCAAAACAGGCAGATATAGGAATTGCAGGTGGAAATAAAAAATGGGCATTATTCAAAAAAGGCAAAATAATAGGAACTTATGTTGAAGAAAAAATAGTTGAAAAACTGATAGATGAAATTTTAAAATTTGAATATTAAAAAATAAAATTGAGTATAATCAAACAATTAATTATCCAGATAAAGCAGCACCAAAAGCAACAACAAATTGTGGATTGGGTAAAACAATTATTTCTCTTTCAATTATTTTTTCAATATATATTTTTAAAGCAGGAATATTTGCTCCTCCTCCACAAAAAAGTATAAGGTCATTATAAGAAAATTGTCTAATCATTGTTACAATTCTTGAAGCAATTGAATAAAAAAGGCCAGCAGCAATATCTTCTTTTGGTGTATTTGAGGTAATAAGTGAAACAACTTCACTTTCAGCAAAAACACTACATGTTGAATTTATTTTAATTGGTTTTTTTGATTGTAAAGCAAGATAAGAAAATTTTTCTAAATCCATACCAAAAACATTTGACATCATTTCAAGAAATCTACCAGTCCCTGCAGCACATTTGTCATTCATAAGAAAATCTATTATTTCTCCATTTTCATTTACTTCAACAACTTTTGTATCCTGACCGCCAACATCAATTATAAGAGATTTTTTCTTCCCAGAAAGATAATATGAACCTATTGCTACAGCGGTTATTTCTGTTATCATTTTTTTTGCTTTTTTAAAGTTTCTTCTACCATAACCTGTTGAAACAACACTTTCAATTTCACTCTCTTTTATTTGGCTTTCTTCTGTCGCTTTTTCTAAAACAATTTCTGCACATTTTTCTGTTCCAAGAGTAGTTTTTGTAATTGCTTTCCCTATTATTTTTCCATTTTTAATAATCACACATTTAGTAGTTACAGAGCCAATATCTATTCCTGCATTTATTCCCATTTTAATCAATCATTTCTATAAATGCTTCTATTCTTGTTTTAATTTGCCCTATATCTTCTTTCCCTAAGTCTGTTTTTATTGATAAAAAAGGAATTCCTTTCTCTTTTAGAATATTTCTTAAAATGGGTATTTCAATTTCATAAACATTACATAATCTCAAATTGTAAAAAATAACTCCGTCAAGTTTATATTTTTCAAAAAGTTCTAAAATTGCATTTATAATTTTATCAATTCCAAGAAAACAAGGACAAAAACTTGGAGCAATATATTTAAGAGTTAAGGTTCTTAAAATACTTCTTTCAGTTTCTTCATCTATTTCAACAGGATTAAATAGATACCCATAAGAAGAACACATAATTTCTGCTCCTACATAACAACCTATCTCTTCTAAAATCTCAAGAATTTTAAAATTTGGGAAAATAATTGGGGGACCTAAAAGCAAAATTTTCTTTTTATATTTATTTTTTTCTGTATTTACTCTTAACATTTCTTCATAAAGAATCTTTGCATATTCTGCCCATTCGTATGGTGAAAGAAAAAATGAAGAATTTGTCATTATAAAATAATCAAATGAATTCATAATCCCTATTTTTTTCCCTCTTAAATCATATATCTGTCTGAAAATTCTTGTTCTTTCGTTTGTAATTTCACATACTTTAATGAGGTCTTTTCTTGTGGGTTTTGCATTAAACTTCTTTTTCAAATATTCATAAAAATCAGAATAAGAATTTTCCCAAAAATCAATATTTTCTTTATAATTACTATTTCTTGGTAAATCAATAAAATATATATCTTTTACAACAGGACTTAAAATTTCACTTAATTTTACTTTACCGTCACATGTTCCAACAGTTACCAAAAGGTCAATATTATCAAAATTGTTCTGACAGAAACCTCCGCAAATTGCTTTAATTAAAGGGCATATATCTCCTGAAACAATCTCTTCTCCAAGTTCCGCACAATGTAGGTCTTCATTACATAATCTGATAGGATTTGCTCCAGAAGCAACAATCAATTCTTCTGGAACAATCGCACAGAAATATCCAACCAGAGGTTTGTCTTTTTTTTCAATCTTTTTGGGATTTGAAATAATATTGTAAAAAAAATTAATGTTTTTTAGCCCTGAAAGACCTTTATATTTTTGAATTTGTTCTTTATAATCAGGTAAAAATTTTGTTTTCCTATAATAAAGATTTTTTAGGGATTCACTATATTTTTCTTCAATAAACTTTTTGTTTTTTTCTTTCATTTTCATTTAAATTTAGATTCTAATATTTTTTTACCCAATATGTTTAAACTTAAACAACCATCTTTTGGGCATATTTCAATACATTTTAGACACATGATACATCCACTTTGATTGTAAACTCCATCATTATTTTTGTCATACATTTCAGTAAGCCCCATCGGACAAACTTCTGTGCATAATCCACATTTATTACATCTTATTGATTTTTTATTAAGTTCAAAACAACTCCCTTTATTAAACCATGAATTTATAAGTCCAACAGGACATAAATGGCACCATATTCTTCTTCCAAAATAAAAGGCAGCAAGAAATATAATCATTACTATCCAGGCAAGAATTGTAAAAGTAGAAGTTATAATATTTTCAAAATCCTTCCAATTTGGTTTAACTAATCCGAATAACGGACATATAAGACGAGCAGGACATATCTGACAGTAAGGTAAAAACCAATAACATTGAAATTTTCTAAAATTAGGAAAACCAATTAGAGTAGAGATAAAAAATGTAATTCCCATTATTCCATATGATGTTAATTTTAAAGTAGAGGCAAAACCTGAAGGAAATCTCTTAGCAGGAATATTCATTTTTTTTCTTATCACAGTTATAAAATCTCCAACGCTTCCTATAGGACATATCCATCCACACCATGCTCTTCCAAATAAAAAACATAACAATATAAATAAAGTTAAATGAGGAAGAAGATATTTTATGTGAGTTTGCCATGTAAGATTTTCAGAAAAAAAATGAAATATACATGCTTTAAATAGACCTCCTCTTGGATTGAATCTACAGATAAGAGATGGTGGGTAATTTTCCAAAACAGGATTTGTCCCTGATGGCCAAAGGATTGACCCCTTTTTAAATTTTGTTGTTGAAATAGACCCTTCAGGTGGTTTTAAAATAGGGAATAAGGGTTTTCCAGTTGTTGCCTCCAATCTTGTTCTAAAAATATAACCTCCATAAACAAGAAGAATTAAAGAAATAATTTGAATAATCCTTCTTATAAATGTAATCTTATTTCTCATATTGTTTTGAATTTTTAATAGTTCTATAAATTGTTAAAAATAATAGTAGGGAAATGGGCAATATATACCAATAATATCTTATTTCTGAACTCTTATCAACCTTTATAAGCATTTCTCCAACATCTATATTTATTGATTCAGTGGATAAAGGAGTTTTTCCTATTGATGCATTTACAATTGGTAAAACAGATGTCTGTGTAAATTTTTTCCTCCTTTTTATATCTTTTCCATAAATTAATACATATTTTTTTTGTTTTGAAGTATTTGCAGGAAAAAGTATTTCTGCTTCAAGAACAGAACCATCAATCCATCTTTCAATAATAGTTATCTTTGTTGGTATTTCTTGATTTGTAGATAAATCACTTACTATTATATTATCTTCTGATAAAATTTTATCAGGTGGAAAAGACATTTTACCATTAACATAAAAATCTCCTGAAAGATTTGGGTATGTAAAATCTATTGATAATCTTTCCCCTGGCATACAAAAGATATATACTGAAATAAAAAGGAAAGTTATTAATATTTTTTTCATTTTTAGGGAACAAAAACTATTTTACCAAGTTCTTTCTCATTATGATATCCAGTTATATCCATTGACCAAAAACTTGTCTCTTGCATTCCACTTGCTTTTGTTCTTGTAATTCTTAATGACCATACTTCGTTTTCTTTTGGAAAATTTGTATTTATTGTAGAAAAAGGTAAAGATATTTCAATTCCCCAATAATTTTGAACCTTAGAAATAGAGTATTTTATTCCAGATGGATTCCATTCATAAACCTGTTTATATTTATCAAATTTTTTATAAATTGAAGGACCAACAGGTGAAAAACTTAAAATATATCCAGAACCATTAACTAATGGAGAAATGATTATTTCAACTTTATCTTCAGAAGTAAGGTTCTGTAAATTTTCATCTTTGCAGTAAATTCCAATATAAAAATTATTTCTATCGTATGTTAGAAGAACCCATGTTTTGTATATTGCTTCAGAACCTTTTGTAGAGGTAAAGTTTGAAAGAACTGTTGCTTTTTTCCAACATTCATCATTAAAATTACCATCTATCAAAGGAGAAGTTTCTGACATTTTAATACTTGGTATTTTATCCAGTAAAACTTCTGTTTCCTTTTTTTCCTGTGTTATTCCTTCAAGTGTAAATGATTTAAATTCTCTTCCTCCACCAACAAGTCTAAATTTTACAGAATAATTGCCTGTTTTTATCCCCGGTTTTGGTGAAATTGTAACTTCAAAATATACTTGTCTTCCTTTTGGAATAGACATTTTTGTGGGAGTTACTATAAAATCAAAAGCAGGACTTTCAGGAATTAAACTTATTTCTGCAATACCTCTATCCATATTATTCTGTAAATATATTTTAAAAGTTGTTTTATCTTTTATGACAAGTGAATATGTCTCAGGTTTTACTATAAGAGAATCTGCTTGTCTGAAAACATTATCACAAAGATGAGAATAAAGAAGTGAGTAAAAAAAGATAATAAAAAAAAATAAAAATTGATAAATTTCTCCCCTCTTTTTCATAAAATCTCTCTTTTTATGTAAATATTTACTTACCCCATTTTTGGTTAAAATATATATTATTATTTCAGCAGTGTCAAGTTTTCGAATTGTCTCAATAATTTTGCGAGGTCTGACCTTGCAATACAAATTTTTTAAGGGATGCCGCATTCTTTACATATTAAAATTTTTGAAATAAGATGTTTTTAAAAAGGAGATTTTGTGTTAGAAAAAATAAAAGAATTTCTGAATTACATTAAAAACAAATATAAAGATAATATCACTAAAATTATTGAAGTTAAAGAAAAAAAAGGAGAATATGAAAATTTACCCTCTTTTATATGTGATGGATTAAAAAATAGATTAAAAAATATTGGGATTGAAAAAGTTTATTTACATCAGATAGAAGCACTTGAAAAACTTAAATTGGGAGAAAATATAATAGTTACTACACCCACAGGGAGTGGAAAGACATTAATTTATAATATTTTTATTCTGAATGAAATTTATAAAAATCCAGATATTAAAGGTCTTTATATATTCCCAACAAAAGCATTATCTCAGGACCAACTTAAAACACTTAGAAATTTTGATGTTAAAGCAGAAATTTATGATGGAGATACACCTGAGGAATTAAGAAGGAAAATAAGAACAAATTTACCTAACATAATACTTACAAATCCAGATATGATTCATACCGCCTTTTTACTATTTCATGAAAAATGGAGGGAATTTTTCTCAAAATTAAGATTTGTTGTTATTGATGAAGTTCATACATATAGAGGTATTTTTGGAAGCAATGTAGCCCATGTTATAAGAAGATTGAGAAGATTGTGCGATTTTTATGGAAGTTGTCCTCAATTTATTCTCCTTTCAGCAACAATAAACGAATCAGAAAAATTTGCAGAACAACTTGTTGGTTTAAATTTTTCAGGTATTTCAGAAAGTTTTTCACCAACGCCTAAGAAGTATATTATTTTCTGGAATTCTCAATTTGGTTCATATTACACTCAAGCAATTGAACTCCTTAAAGAAAGTATAAATTATGGATTTTCAACGATATTATTTACAAATAGCAGAAAATCAGCAGAACTTTTACAATTATGGGCTATAAAAAACGATAAAAATATAGAAGGTTTAATTTCATCATACAGGGCGGGTTATTTACCAGAGGAGAGAAGGGAAATAGAAAAAAAGTTATTTAAAGGAGAATTAAAAGGGGTAATTTCAACGAGTGCTTTGGAACTTGGAATAGATGTTGGTTTTCTTGACTGCTGTATTCTTTTTGGTTATCCAGGGACAGTTATAAGCACATGGCAGAGAATAGGGAGGGTTGGAAGAAAGAGAGAAGGACTTGTTATTTTTATTCCTCTTGAGGATGCACTTGACCAATATTTTATAAGGAATCCAGAAGAATTTATAAAAAGGCAATTTGAAGATGTAATAATAAATTTTGAAAATGAAATAATATCAGGAAATCATATAAAATGCGCATCTCTTGAATATCCTATTTTACTTGAAAAAGATAAAGAGATTTACGGAGATATCATAAATAAAATTGTTGAAAAAGAAAATTTTTCTAAAACAAAGGATGGAAGATTTTTTTATTCTGGAAAGCCAATTCACAGAGATTTCAGTTTAAGGACAATAGGAGATATTTATTCAATATTTGATATAGGAGATGAAAAGATTATAGGAGAAATTGAGGAAAATAAAGTTATATTTG
>CAYNUP010000095.1:0-17010 GCA_964400565.1 uncultured bacterium
TTCCCCAACTTTATGTTTATTCCCAGATTATTATTGCTTCTGATGGTTATGAGACAAAATATGGTTCACCAACGAGTGATTGGGAAAGGTTTTTTGTGTGGGAAGGAATCTTGAGTGATGATGACCTTGAAATTGAAGAAATTGCTGATGGGTATTATAGATATTTTCATAATGGTAAAGAATTAACCTCTCTTGAAGTTTTAATTAAGGGACTTTTTAAAAAAGAACATGTACAGGAATTTATAAATGATTTTGTCTTTTATGAAAAGGTCAGCGAAAACTACGAAAAAAAGATTGCTGCCTATCATCAATTTTACGCTGTTAAAAAAGCTGTTGAAAGAACAAAAAAATGTGCTTCAGAAGGCACTAAACCAGAAGAGAGAAGAATTGGCGTCGTATGGCATACTCAAGGTTCAGGGAAATCTTTAACTATGTTTTTTTATGCAAGAAAGGTATTAAAACTAAAGGAGCTGGAAAACCCACTTTTACTCTTTATCACAGATAGGAATAATCTTGATGAACAACTTTATGGTCTATTTTCTCAGATGCCTATAGCAAAGCGTGCTGAAAGTATAGAAGATTTGCAGGAAACAATTAAAAAGATAGCAGGTGGTATAGTATTTGCAACAATTCAGAAATTTGGAAAACTAAAATTTGAAGAATATCCATTGCTTACAGAGAGAAAAAATGTAATTGTAATTGCCGATGAAGCACATAGGAGCCAGTATAGAGAACTTGGCCAGAATTTAAGAAAGGCAATTCCCAATGCTTCATTTATGGGATTTACAGCCACTCCGATAGAGTTTCAAGGTAGAGATACTTACCTTGTCTTTGGAGAACCAATAAGTACCTATTCAATGGATAAGGCATTAAGACACAAAGTAATTGTACCAATATATTATGAAGCAAGGCTTGTGCAACTTCATCTAACAAATGAGTTTATTGATGAAGAGTTTGAAGAAATTTCAGAAACACTTGAACCTGAATTAAAGGAAGATTTAAAAAGGAAATATGCAAGAATTGAAAAATTAATTTTGAATCCAGAGAGAATTGAAAAGATAGCAAAGGATATAGTTGAATATTTTAATAAACGAACTCAAGAACTTGAAGGCAAAGGAATGGTTGTAGTCATCTCAAGAAAGGTTGCTGTTGAACTTTATAATGCTATCAAAAAAATTCCTGGAGCACCTCCTGTTGAGGTCATAATGTCAGGTAACAGGCAAAGAGACCCAGAAGAATTTCATCCACATATCAGAAATAAGAATGAAATGGAACAAATCCTCAGCAATTTTAAAAATCCCGAAAATGACCCAAAGTTAGTAATCGTTGTAGATATGCTTTTAACTGGCTTTGATGTGCCATCACTTCACACAATGTATTTTGATAAACCAATGAAGAATCACAACCTTGTTCAGGCAATAGCAAGGGTAAACAGGGTATTCAAAGATAAGCCAGGAGGTCTTATAGTTGATTACATAGGGATTGCCGATGATTTGAAAAAATCTTTGAGTAAATATACTATCGAAACCATAAATCACATCCTAACGGATATAAATCAGGTTATAAACGTTCTAAGAGAAAAGCATGATATTGTATCTTCAATGTTTTATGGATTGGATTATAAAAACTGGAAGTTTCTTAATCCTGAAGAACTCTCTCAACTTACAGTTTCAGCTTACAATATGCTAAAAAGCGATGAACAAAAACAAAGTTTTATAAAGAATTACCTTGCCCTTAAAAAGATCTATGCCCTTGCAAGTCCCCATCCTGAGACCATAAAAATAAAAGACGACATTAGATTTTCTGAGATGATTAAGAAGATGATAATTAAATATTCAACAACCTCAAGAAGAGAATTATCAAGAGAATTAGAATACGAGATTAGCCAGTTGATTTCAAAGAGTATTTCTGCTGAGGAGCCAGTAGATATTTTTTCTTTACTCAAAAGTGAAAAACCAGATATTTCTATTCTTGATGAAAATTTCCTTTCGCAATTTAAAAATATGCCACAAAAAAATTATGCGATTGATTTACTTATTAAACTTTTGAATGACGAGATAAAAGTAAGAATGAGGAAAAATCCTTTTAGATACAAATCTCTCTATGAAATGTTAAGAAGGTTAACTGAAAAATACAATATAAAACTAATTGAAACGGCAGATGTGATTGGTGAATTAATAGAAATTGCGAAAGAGATAAAGAAGAAAATTGATGAAGGTAAGAAATTAGATTTAACTGAAGAAGAGCTTGCTTTTTATGATGTGTTGTTGAAAGAGGATATTTTTGAAAATGAGGATGAAATAAAATATGTTGCAAAAGATGTTATAAAAAGGATAGGGAACTTTATAAAAGTTGTTGATTGGAACAAGAAAGATACTTTAAGAGCAAGAATCAGAATGGCTATAAAAGAAATATTGATTAATGTTGTGAATGAAAAAGTTGAATACAAAAAGATTGACAGTATTGCTAATGAAATTTATAAGTATGTAGAGGTATTGTATGCTGCATAGGGATGGGCAATAAAGACCGAGGGTTAGAAAGGTTTCAGAAAGCGATTTTATGCCCTTGGCTTAACAGAAGAAGAACAACTTGAAGTTTATCGCGCAGTTATAGAGCTTGTAAAAAACAGACTGCTAAAGGCAAGAAGTAGATAAAAATTGAGGGAGGATAAAAATAATCTGGATTTTTTTATGCTGGTGGCATTAAGCGAAATCGTTAAAAGGAGAAAAAATGTGTAGATTATTTGGATTAATTGCTAATAAACCTGTAGATGTGGAATTTTCATTGTTGAAGGCAGATAAGCCATTTAGAAATTTAGGAGATAAGAGAAACCCTGATGGTTGGGGGATAGGGTGGTACGAGGATAATAAAGCCAAAATTTTCAAGGAAGGAATACCTGCCAAGGATAGTGAAAGATTTTGTTCTTATGCAAAAGAGGTAAGATCAAACATCATCATCGTGCATGTAAGGAAAGGAACAGAAGCACCACCATCAGAAGTAAATTCACATCCTTTTAAATACAAAAACTGGCTATTTGCTCATAATGGATCTGTTAACAGGAATTATTTGTTCCCACTTTTAAGAGATGAGTACAGAAAGGAGATAAAAGGACAAACTGATTCAGAAGTTTATTTTTATTGGATTTTGCAATGTATTGAGGAAAGTAAAGATGTTATAGAAGGGATAAAGAAATCCATTGATGAAATTAAAAAAAGCAAGAGTTACACAGGATTAAACTTCTTATTATCCGATGGAAAATGTCTTTATTCACTCAGATATTCAAGTTATTCCAAGGATTACTATTCGCTTTGGCTATTAAAAAGAGAACCATCTGAATCTGGACTATTTGAATTCAGATCAAAAGATACTTCAGCACTATTGCAAAGTAAAGCTCTAAAAGGTGAAAGAGCAATTTTAGTATGTTCTGAAAAGTTAACAGAAGAAAAATGGGAAGAAATTGAATCTGGTAAACTATTAATAATCGATTCGAATTTGGACGTAAAAGAGGTGAGAATAGTATGAATAGAATCATGAAGCTGAACTCTGCGGTTGCTTCGCAACCTTAATAGTAGATAAAAAATCAAAAATTTCGCCCAAATTTCCTATAGCAACTTCTTTATTTGCAAATTGTTTATGAAATAGGAGTTGATTTAATGGTAAATATGTCAAAATATGCAATAAATTGTCCTTTTTAAAGTTTCAAATCGTGGAACAAACATTACACAAGGCAAAGATGAGTATAAAAGAAAATGTTGAAAAGTTATTAGATAGGTAAAGTCCAATTTTTCCTGTAAAAACTAGAAAAACCTCTTCTCCAATTTCCACCTTAAAAGTGGGAGTGGCAATTTTGTTTGATATGTGATAATATAATTCTTAAAAAGGAGAACATATGCCAAATAGAATAGATTCACCCCAAATAACAGATAATTTTATTGAGAAATGGGCAAAAAGTATAAAACCAGAACTTGAATTTAATTGTAATACAAAAGAAGAATTTTATGACTGGAAAAAGAAACTGATAAATAAAATTAAGGAATTACTTGGAGAATTTCCAAAAACCACTGATTTAAAACCAGAGAAATTATCAGAAGAAGAAAAAGAAAAATATATAAGAGAAAAATGGATAATACAGACAGAAAAAGATTGTTTTATGCCTTTATATATTTTAATTCCAAAAGAAAATAAAGAAAAGTATCCAGCAATACTCTGCTGTCATGGACATGGACCATATGGTAAAGACCCTGTTGCAGGTGTTCATAATAACAATCCAGAAATAATAAATAACATAAAAACTCGTAATTATAATTATGGAGAACAAATGGCAGAAAATGGATATGTAACTATAGTGCCTGACTGGAGGAGTTTTGGAGAAAGGATTGGTTATTATAATATTTTTGCTCCAAGAGATATATGTAATATTCATTTTTTACAGCATCTAATACTTGGTAGAACACTCCTTGGTGCAAACATTTTTGATGGTATGAGGGCAATTGATTTTTTATTAACAAAAGAATATGTTGATAAAGAAAAAATTGGATGTATGGGTCTTTCTTTTGGAGGAACAATGACTACCTATCTAACACTACTTGATGATAGAATTAAGGCAGCAGATATAATATGTTATGCAACAACAACTTTACATTATGCAATAGAAAGAGCAAATTTCTGTGGAAGTCAAATAGTTCCATATCTTTATAAATATGCAGATGTTGGAGATGTTATAGCAGCAATATGTCCAAAACCCCTTTTAATTGAATCAGGTGCAAATGATACCTGTTTCTGGATTGACTCAGCAAAAAAATCACACCAAAAGATTAAAAAAGCATATGAGGTTGCTGAAGTTAGTGAAAATCTATGGATTGAAGTATTTCCAGGAGAACACTCTTTTTCAGGAAATTTAGCATTCAAATTTTTTGATAAATATCTCAAAGAATGAAAAGGTATATTTTCAAACGTCTTCTTCAATTTATTCCACTTCTTATAGGTATGACATTTATCTCTTTTTTAATAATTCAGATTTCTCCTGGAGATTATTTTACTCAACTTAAAATGAACCCTGAAATATCTCCTGAAACTATTGAAAGTATGAGAAGAACTTTTGGACTTGATAAACCTGTTGTAATTCAATATTTTTACTGGCTTAAGAATGTATTTACATTTAATCTTGGAGAATCATTTTCATATCATGTGCCAGTTTCTTTCTTAATTAAAATCCGTCTTAAAAATACACTTGCTCTTTCAATTTTTTCTATTTTTTTAACATGGATAATTGCAATACCACTTGGAATTTATGGAGGTATAAAAGAGAGAAGTTGGGTTGAAAAATTGTTATCATTTTTTGCTTATATAGGTATTTCTATTCCTTCATTTTTTCTTGCAATGCTTATAATATTTTTTGTCTCTAAAACAGCAATTTTACCTCTTGGTGGAACAACTTCTATATTTTATGAAAATGCAACATCTATTGAAAAATTCATTGATTACTTAAAACATTTATTTGTTCCCGGAATAATTTTGGTACTTTCTGGAATTGGCTCTCTTTATCGTCTTATGAAAAATGATTTCCTTGAAGCACTCAATTCGCCATACATTTTTACAGCATATGCAAAAGGGCTACCTTCTTATAAAATATATTTCAAACATGCTTTAAGAAATGCAATAAATCCAATGATAACAATTTTTGGTTATGAACTTTCTGGAATTTTAAGCGGTGCAGGTCTTGTAGAAATAATTACTGGCTGGCCTGGAATGGGAAGATTGGTTCTTGAAGGAGTTCTTTCTCAGGATTTATATCTTGTAATGGCTTCTCTTTTAATAGGAGGAATTTTACTTATTCTGGGTAATTTATTTGCCGATATTTTACTGGCCTTAGTAGATCCAAGAGTGAGGTTAAGATGAAAAATGTTTTAAATAGGTTAAAAAAGAAAAACCCTGTTTCTTATTATTCCTTATGGATTCTAATTTTACTTTATTTTTTGGCAATTTTTGCAGATTTTATAGCACCCTACCTTTACAATAAACAATTTAGAGATTATCCTTTATGCCCTCCTGTAAGAATTCATTTTTTTGACTATAATAAAAGATTCCATATAAGACCATTTGTTTATGAAATAAAACTTATTAATCCTGCTTTAAATCAATATGAAATTATTAAAGATAAAACTCTTCCTGTTTATTTCTTTATAAAAGGTGAAAAAAGAAAAATTCTTGGAATATTTCCATCAGAGAGATATTTATTTGGCACAAAAGAGGGCAAAATCTTTCTTTTTGGAACAGATATGCACGGAAGAGACATATTTTCAAGGATTCTTTATGGAGCAAGAATTTCTCTTTCAATAGGAGTAATAGGTGTTACTATTTCTTTTTTCCTTGGATTTCTTATAGGTGGAATTTCAGGATATTTTGGAGGGAAAATTGATAATATTTTAATGAGAATAGCAGAAATCTTTATGATGTTTCCTTCATTTTATTTAATGCTTGCCTTAAGAGCAGTATTTCCTTTAAATCTTTCTTCATTTCAAATTTACATTTTAATAGTTGTAATTTTAAGTCTTATTGGATGGGCTTCACTTGCAAGAATTATAAGGGGAATGGTTCTTTCAATTAAAGAAGAAGAATATATTCTATCTGCAAAGTCACTTGGACTATCTACAAGAAGGATTATTCTAAAACATATTATTCCAAACACATTTTCATATTCTATTACAGCAATAACATTATCTATTCCTGGATATATCCTTGGAGAATCAACTTTAAGTTTACTTGGACTTGGGATTCAGGAACCATATCCAAGTTGGGGCAATATGCTTTCTGTCTGTGTTGGAAATTTAAGGATAATTACAACTGCACCATGGATGTTAATGCCCGGTTTTTTCATATTTTTAACAATTATATGCTTTAATTTCGTCGGAGATGGATTGAGAGATATACTGGACCCTAAAAACTGGTAAAAATGAAAGAGATATTAAAACTGGAAAATATTAGTGTCGGAAATGAAGAAATAAAAATATTGAGGAATATAAATTTTATTGTTAAAGAAAAAGAAATTGTTTCTATTGTTGGAGAAAGTGGATGTGGAAAGAGTATGACTTTAAGAACAATTATAAACTTATTGCCAAAAAATTTGAGAATTTTAAATGGTAGAATCTATTTTGAGAATAAAGAAATTACAGATTTTAAAGAAATTGAAAAAATAAGGGGAAGAAAAATAGGAATGATTTTTCAGGAACCATCTTCATACTTAAATCCACTTTTTACCATTGGAACGCAGATAGAAGAAGCAATTAAAGACCAGATTGATAAAGAGGAAAAAAGAAATAAAATATTTAAAATTTTAAAAGAAATGGGATTGTCTCCAAATGTATACTATCAATATCCTCACCAGTTAAGTGGAGGAATGCAACAGAGAGCAATTATAGCAATGGCTATTATAAATAATCCCTCTTTACTTCTTGCAGACGAACCAACAACCGCACTTGATTTAACAACTGCTTTTGGTATACTCAATTTACTCAAAAATCTCGTTTTACTACATAATCTGTCAATAATTTTCGTTACTCATGATATTTCTCTTGCAAGATTTATTTCAAATAGAATCATTGTAATGTATGCTGGCATGATAGTTGAGGAAGGAGATGCAAATTTAGTTTACAACAATCCATTACATCCTTATACAGAAAAATTGATAGGATGTCTCCCTGAAAAATATAAAAAGAGAGAAAAAATAAAAGTTATTGAAGGAGACATCCCTTCTTACAGAAATTTACCAGAAGGATGCCCTTTTTATCCAAGATGTGAATATAAAATGGGAATCTGTGAAAAAAATATCCCTGGAAAAATTAATTTTGAGAATAGAATTATAAGGTGCTTTAAATATGGAAAGATTATGGAAAGTTGAAGAATTAAGTAAAACATATGAAGTAAAAAGTGAACTGAAAAAAGAAAAAATTAGGGTATTAAAAAACATAAATTTAGAAATTTTTAAAGGAGAAATTTTTGGACTTGTTGGTGAAAGTGGTTCTGGAAAAACAACCTTTGGAAAAGTTTTATTAAGATTGATTGAACCTGACAGTGGCAAAATAATTTATAAAAATATTGATATTACAAATCTTCCGGAAAAAATATTGAGAAAGTATAGAAAAAATTTTCAGATAATTTTTCAGGACCCGTATAAGTCGTTGAATCCAAGATTAACATGTGGATATACAATAATGGAGGGAATACATGAGGGAAGTAAAAAAGAAAAAATAGAAAAAGCAATTGAATTATTAAATCTTGTTGGTATAAAAAGGGAAAATTTCTACAAATTCCCTCATCAGTTTAGTGGTGGTGAAAGACAGAGAATAGCAATTGCAAGGGCTTTATCAACAAATCCAGAATTTATTGTATGTGATGAACCAACTTCAAACTTAGATGTTTCAATTCAGGGACAAATTTTAAATCTCTTTCTCGAACTGAAAGAAAAGTTTAATTTGACATATTTATTTATTACGCATAATCTTAAAATAGTGAAGTTTCTTGCAGACAGAGTAGGTATAATGTTTAAAGGTGAGATTGTGGAAATCGGGAAAACAGAAGAGATTTTTGAAAATCCGAAACATTTTTATACTAAAAAACTGCTGGAGAGTAAAATTTGAAAATAAACCTTTTTAATTTTTTGATGTCTAAATTTATAGAAATGGAAAAATTAAAATTTTTCATTCTGGGGTTATTAATTGGAAATTTTATATGTGCTATTAAGTCAGAAGGTGAATTTAAAATAACAGGAGAAATCATTACTCCTTACGAAAAAAAAGAATGGCAGACCCCTGAGAGTGAAATTGATAGATATGTGTTCAATACATTAAAAAAACTTGGAATTCAGCCTTCATATCCATGCTCTGACGAGGTCTTTATAAGAAGAGTATATCTTGATACAATAGGGATTTTACCTGAACCGGAAGAGGTCAAAAGTTTTATAAATGATACAAACTCTAATAAAAGGAAATTACTGATTGATAAATTACTTGAGAGGGAAGAATTTGCAGAGTATATTTCAATGAAATGGTGTGACATTTTAAGAATAAAGTCAGAATTTCCAATAAATTTATGGCCAAATGGAGTTCAGGCATATCATACATGGATACTTAATTCACTTAAAGAAAATAACCCATATGATAAATTTGTGAGAGAACTTCTTACATCAAGTGGAAGTAATTTTAGAAATCCACCTGTCAATTTTTATAGAGCAGTTCAGGGAAGAAATCCTGCCTCAATTGCTTCTGCTGTCTGTCTTACTTTTATGGGTGTAAGATTTGATAACTTCCCAGAAGAAATTAAAATCGGATTGAGTAATTTTTTCTCAAAAATATCTTATAAAAAATCACTTGAATGGAAAGAGGAAATTGTTTATTTTAATTCAGAAAATAAAGAACCAATAGAAGCAATTTTTCCTGATGGAACAAAAGTAAAAATTCCTCCTGATAAAGACCCAAGGGAAATTTTTGCTGACTGGCTTATAAGACCTCAAAATCCTTATTTTGCAAAGAATATAGTTAATAGAATATGGTCATGGTTATTTGGAAGAGGAATTATTCATGAACCAGATGATATAAGACCTAACAATCCCCCTGTTATTCCTGAACTTCTTTCATATCTTGAGAAAGAACTTATAAAATCAAACTATGATTTAAAACAAATTTATCGTCTTATTCTAAATTCAAGAACATATCAGCAATCATTTATTCCAAGAAGTACTGATCCTGAAGCAGAAAAATATTTTGCTTTCTATCCATGCAGGCGTCTTGAAGCAGAAGTTTTGTTAGATATCATTTCTAAAATAACTGGTAAAGGAGAGGAATATGTGAGTCAAATACCTGAACCTTATACATTTATCCCTGAAAATCAAAGAAATGTTCTCCTTGCTGATGGAAGTATTACAGGTTCATTTCTTGAATTATTTGGAAGACCTCCAAGAGATACTGGATATGAATCTGAAAGAAATAATAAAATTAATGATGCACAAATCAGATATTTATTGAATTCATCTGACTTACATAAAAAAATAAAAACAAGTTCGTATATCTGCCAGTTAATGAGAAAAACAAGGGGCGATAAAAGAAAAATTATTGAAGAGATTTATCTTTCTTTGCTTTCAAGATATCCTTTGCAATCTGAAATTGAAATTCTGGAAGGTTATTTTCAAAAAGAGGGAACGTCAATTAATCAAGCAATAGAAGATATTATCTGGGCTATTATTAACAGTAAAGAGTTCCTTTATAGACATTAGGAGGATGGAATGAAATGGTTTAAAAAAATTGAAGTTTGCATATTACTGACTGTTATATTTATTTTTTATAGAGAGCCGTTTTCTCAATCAGACATAAAGCCAAAAGCAAAAGCAGTTATTCAAATATGGCTATGGGGAGGACCTTCACATCTTGATACTTTTGACCCTAAACCAAATGCAGGATATGACTACACAGGTCCTTTTAAATCAATTCCTACAAATATTCCTGAAATAGAAATAAATGAGTTATTGCCGAATCTTGCAAAAATTGCTGATAAATATTCAATAATAAGAAGCATGACCCATGGAATTAATGCTCATGAAACAGCAGCATATTTAATGCAAACAGGACATTCATCAGAAGAAAGATTGGTTTATCCAAGTATTGGAGCGGTTGTATCTCTTTTTAAAGGATATGATTATGGGTATCAGGGAATACTCCCACCTTACATTATTCTTACAACTCCACAGGGTCGTTTTTCTGAAGCAGGATTTCTTGGAACAAAATATAAACCATTTGTAACAGGAGGAGACCCGAGTAAAACTCCATTTGCAGTTGAAGGGATTATTCTTGAAGGTGTCTCTGAAGAAAGGCAGAAAAATAGAAAAGAACTCCTTTTATCATTAGATATTCTCGGGAAAATAATACCGTGGATAAAAGAATTTGAATGGTTTGATTATTGCAGAGAAAAAGCATATGAGATAATAAGCGGAGAAATAGCAAAAGTTTTTGATTTAACAACAGAACCAGAAGAAATAAGGAATATGTATGGAAAAAATAAATTTGGGCAATCCTGTCTTGTTGCAAGAAGATTAATTGAAAAAGGAGTTGTATATGTTACGATTAACTATACAGGATGGGATACTCACAGTAATCATTTTCAGATAATGAGACAGAAATTACCAGAACTTGATATGGGACTATCCGCATTATTAAAAGACCTTTCAGATAGAGGACTTCTTGACACAACTATTGTATGGGTAAGTGGAGAATTCGGTCGCACACCAAAAATTCAGTGGGAACCGCCATGGAATGGTGGAAGAGGACATTATGGTAATTGTTTTTCTGTTCTTGTTGCTGGAGGTGGTTTTAAAGGTGGATGTGTTGTTGGTAAAAGTGATGAAAAAGGAGAGTATGTTATAGAAAGACCAGTATATCCAAAAGATTTACTTGGCAGTATTTATTATCTTTTAGGTATTGACCCTGAAGGGAAATTTCCAGAAAAATTTGGAGAAAATATTAGAATTTTACCACCTATTGAAAAAGGTCCAAAAAAGGGAATTTTAAAGGAGATAATGTATGAGTAAAAAATATTTATTAAATTTTCTGTTTATCTTTTCTATTTTAAGTGATTATTTATTTACCCAGACATCCTCTTTTCAATCATCAATCGGATATGTATATCCTGCTGGTGGACAGAAAGGAACTACTTTTGAAATAATAATTGGGGGACAATTCCTTCGCAATGTAAAAGATATTTATTTTTCAACAGATGGAATTAAAGCAGAAGAGGTTATTTATATACCTAATTTATCCCCTCAACAGAAACAACTTTTAACAAAAAAAATAAGAGAAATAGTTACAAGTAGAATTAGGGGAAAACCTCTAAAAACAGATACTTCACAGGACCAGAAAATTAAATTACCAGACCATCCTTTTCTTCAGGATTTAGAAAATAAGACAAATGAAGAGTTAAAAAAAATTTTTGAACTTTTCATTTTTCCTTTGAGAAGAGAACAGATTAAAAGGTCCATTCAGGAAAAAATTCTGGCAAAAATTACAATTTCAGATGATTTAAAACCAGGAGTTTATGAATTAAGAGCATTTACACAATTTGGTCTTTCAAATCCACTATACTTTTATGTTGGAGAATTTCCTGAAGTTAGAGAAAAAGAACAAATAACTCCTTTTGAAAATATTCCCAAAGAAGTGTTTGAATTGCCAGTGGTTATAAATGGTCAGATTATGCCAGGAGATACTGACAGATTTTATTTCAATGCAAAAAAAGGACAGAATTTAGTTATTGAACTGAAAGGAAGGGATATTATTCCATACATGGCAGATGCTGTTCCAGGATGGTTTCAGGGAGTTTTAACTCTTTACGATTCAAAAGGAAGAGAAATTGCTTATGCAGATGATTACCGTTTTAATCCAGACCCTGTAATTTTTTATAAAGTTCCTGAAGATGGTGAATATATGATAGAAGTGAGGGACGCTTTATATCGTGGTAGAGAAGATTTTGTTTATAGACTTTTTATTGGAGAAAAACCATTTATTTCTTATATTTTTCCTCCCGGTGGAAGGAAAGGAACAAAAACAAATGTATCATTAAGTGGATTTAACTTACCAGAAAAAAATCTTGAACTTGATACAGAAAAAGAAGTAGGTATTTATAAAACCAGTTTTTTCTTTAATGGAATATCCTCAAATCCAGTATTTTATGCTGTAGATGAACTTCCAGAAATTATTGAAAAAGAACCCAATGATTCCATTAAAAATAGTTATGAAGTTTCTATTCCTTGCATTATAAATGGAGTAATTTCAAAACCAGGAGATATTGATATATTTAAATTTAAATGTCCTGCTGGTTTTAAACTGGTTGCAGAAGTTTACAGTCGTCGTCTTGGATATCCAATGGACTCATTTATTTCTCTTATGGACTCTTCCGGAAAAACTTTAATTTCAAATGATGATTATGTAGATAAAAATTTTGACCTCTTAACACACCATTCTGATTCATATATTTATTTTGAAATTCCTGAAAGTGGCACATATTATCTTAAAATTTCGGATATCCAAAATCATGGAGGGGAAGAATATATATATCGTTTAAAAATAAGTCCTGCAAATCCTGATTTTTCTTTATTTGTTTTCCCTTCGTCTTTAAATATTATCCAGGGTAATACTGTGCCTTTTTATGTTTATGCAGTTAGAAAAGATGGATTCAATGGAGAAATAAAACTCAAACTTAAAAATCCATCATCAGGATTTGTTCTTAATGGTGGGATTATTCCTTCTGACAAAAATAAAATGCCTATTACACTTACTTTAAACTCCTCCTTTATTCCTTCAAACAAACCTATTTCTGTTGAAATTGAAGGGATTGCTATTATTGATAGAAAAGAAATAAAAAAAGTTGCCAGACCAGCAGAAGAAATGATGCAGGCATTTGCATATTTTCATCTTGTCCCATCTTCTGAACTCCTTATTTTTTCAAGAAGAAGATTTTTGCCCCCTTTATTAACTCTTTTAGATGAAAAAGAAGTTATAGAAATTCCACAAGGTGGAACAGCAAAAATAGAATGTAAAATCTCACAATTTTTTAAAAATGAAAGAATAATTCTTGAATTGAAAAATCCATCCGAAGGCATTTCAATTGATGATATAAATATTGAAAATGATTTACTCTCTTTTATTATAAAAGTGGATAAAAAAATAAAGTCAGGATTTTCTGATAATCTTATTATGGAGATATTCAGTGAACCTTTAACTGACTCAGGACAGACAAAAAGACAGAAAATTCCAAGGGGATTTTTACCTGCTATACCTATTAAAATTATTTAAAAAGGAGAAAAATGGAAAAAAGGAAAATTAAAGTAAATGTACCTGTTTCTGTAAATTATTCCTGTTTTAAAGGTATTCCAGGAATTGAAGAATATCATTTTTCTTTCACTCCTTTTAAAAATGAAAATTTTAAAATTCAACTTGAATGGTTATATTCTGCTTATAAAGAAACATTAAAAATACTTGATCTTGAAGAAAAAACATCAGTATTCAGAAGATTTTTTTGCAGTGATTTATACAATCAGGTAGAATATCTTAAAAAAATGAGTTTTTCCAATTTATCAGATAATTCAAATCCTACAAGTATATCACTGGTATGTCAGGTTCCGAAAAGTCCATCAAGAATATCTATGTGGGCTTATCATATAAAGGACATTTCTGGTAAACTTGATAAAACTCTGAAAGGCAATACATTATTACTTAAAAGAGGAAAACTCACTCATTGCTGGACAACAGGAATGATTTATACTGAAACTGATTCTGCATCAGAACAAACAAAAAATATTATCAAAAATTATATAACATTTCTTAAAGAAAATAATATGACACTTCTAAACAATGTCATAAGAACATGGTTTTTTATTCAGAATATAGATACAGATTATAAAGAATTTGTTAAAGCAAGAAGAGAAATTTATGCTGAAAATGGACTTACTGAAAAAACACATTATATTGCAAGCACAGGAGTTGAAGGGTCTTATTATGATTTAAAAGCAAAAGTTTTAATGGATTCATATTCAATTTCAGGTATAGAGGAAGAACAGATTAAATTTTTATCAGCACCTGATTATTTAAGTCCAACCTATATTTATGGAGTTACTTTTGAAAGAGGAACTGCAATATATTATTCAGATAGAACACATATAATAATTTCAGGAACAGCAAGTATTAATAATAAAGGAGAAATTCTTCATCAGGGAGATGTTTATTTACAACTTGAAAGAACGCTTGAAAATATTGAGGCATTGTTAAAAAATGTAGGAGCAAAACTTGAAGACATGATGATTTTTATTGTCTATGTGAGAGACCCTATGGATGGTTTTGTTGTAAAAAGAATAATGGAAAGAAGATTTAAAAATACACCCATTATTTTTGCAACTGCTTCTGTATGTCGTCCAGGATGGCTTGTAGAAGTGGAAGGAATTGCTGTAATAAAATCTTTAAATAGTAATTTCCCTTCCTTTTAGTTTCTTTTAAAAATAAAAAAGTAAATTCAAAATTATGTTATAATAGTAAGTAAAAGAAGAGATTTTTATGGTTTCAGAAAAAGAAATCCAAAAATTTAAAAGATTGATTATAAGACAGAGAACCAGTCCAAAAATCTGGGACTTCAGTTATCTTTTTCTTAAAAACAATCTTTATATATTTAAAAAATTCAGAGATTTAGTTGTTGAAGAAAATAAGCCAAAAATTTTAGATGTTGGTTGTGGTTTTAAACCATGGCTTTCTTTATTTAATAAAAATAATGTTGAATATATCGGAGTTGATTTTGAAAAAGAAAATTCACTTGCTGATTTTATTTGTTCTGCTGAAAAATTACCTTTCCCTGATAATACCTTTGATGCTTTAATATACTCAGAAGTTTTTGAGCATATTAAAGATTTAAATTCTGCTTTAAAAGAGATGAAAAGAGTAGCAAAGAATAATGCAGTAGTTTTTATTTCTTCTCCTTTTATATTTCCAGAACATGGGGTCCCTTATGATTTTCAGAGATTGACACAATATTTTTATAGAGAAACATTTAAACAGGATGAAATTATTGAAATAAAAGCATCAAATTCTTCTTTCTCAACAATATTTGTTATCTTAAATCTATTTATTCAGTCCAGTCCTTTCAGAATTCTCCATGGTATTAAAAATATAGTGTTTGCATTAAATAACATTATGGGGATTATTATTGATAAAATTGCCATCTCTATTTCTTTTAGATTGCCTGAAAAATACAAAAAATATTTTTATTCTTTGCCACTCGGATATGCCTTGATTGTAAGAATAAAAAAATAACAACCTACCCACACAACTTTGACAGAATATAAAGGAAAATATAAACTTAAAATATATGAAAAAAATCTTTATTACGGGTGGCGCTGGTTTTATTGGAATAAATCTTGCTCTTTATCTTTTGAAAAATAAAGAAAATTATGTGGTTGTCTATGACAATCTTTCAAGAAATGGTGTTGAAAAAAATTTAGAATATTTACTTTCTTTAAAACTTAAAAACTTTGAATTTATAAAAGGAGATATTAGGGATTACAAAAAATTGAAAGAAATCGTTAATGGATGTAAAGAAATTTACCATCTTGCAGCACAGGTTGCAGTAACAAAATCAGTAGAAGACCCTTTAAATGACTTTGAAATAAATGCAACAGGAACTCTTTATCTTCTTGAAGTTATAAGAAAAAACTGCCCAGATGCAATTTTAATTTTCAGTTCCACAAATAAGGTATATGGAGAACTATCACATTTAAAATTAAAAATTAAAGGAAAAAGGTATTATCTTGTTAATAGAAAAAATGGAATAGATGAAAATGAAAATATTGATTTCCATTCTCCTTATGGTTGCTCAAAAGGAACTGCTGACCAGTATGTAAGAGATTATTACAGAATTTATGGAATAAAAAGTGTAGTTTTCAGGCAATCATGTATTTATGGACCATTTCAATATGGAAATGAAGACCAGGGATGGGTTGCTCATTTTGTTATAAAAGCAATTCTTGGAGAAAAAATTAATATTTATGGAGATGGAAAACAGGTAAGAGATATACTTGAAGTAAAAGACCTTATAAATGCATACCAACTTGCTACAAAAAATATAGAGAAGTGTAAAGGAGAAATTTTTAATATTGGTGGAGGTATCAGAAATACATTTTCTTTAATTGAGTTGATAGAAGTTCTTGAAAAAAAATTGAATAAAAAAATTGAATATGAATTTTTTGACTGGAGACCAGGTGACCAGAAAGTTTTTATAAGTAATAATAAAAAATTTGAGAAAATTACCGGATGGAAAATTAAAATTGATAAAGTAAAAGGTGTGGAAAATTTAATAAGATGGGTGAATAGAAATATATCTATTATAAAGGAGGTATGTGAAAAATGAGAAATATAGGAGTAATTGGAGCAGGTCATGTTGGACTTGTAACATCTGCCTGTTTTTCAAAACTTGGAAATAATGTAATTT
>CAYNUP010000096.1:0-2498 GCA_964400565.1 uncultured bacterium
CATCCCTTCTGCCTCAACATTCTTCCCATCCCACCTTAGAGGTGGGAAAAAGGAAGCGGAGGGTGAGGGACTCGAACCCCCATGTCCCGTAAGGGACGGCGGATTTCAAGTCCGCTGCCTTACCGATTAGGCTAACCCTCCTTTTTCTTTAATTTTCAATAGGTTTCCCGATTTTCTCAATTTCTTCAATCTTGTCATTGTGCAAAATTTGTGCCATATTTTTATCCTTATCTAAACTTTCTATTGCCTGCCTTTTAATTTCAGGGGATAAATGGGCATACCTTAAACTCATTTTATAATCTTTATGTCTTAATGCTTCCTGTATTGTCTTTAAATCCCATCCTCTCATTCTTAATCTACTGGCAAAAGTATGTCTTAAATCGTGAAATCTAAAATCTTTTATTCCTGCCTGTTTTACTATTTTTGAAAACCAATGGCTTATATAATAAATATCAAATTTTTTACCATCTTTTTCAAATACATATTCTTTACTTTTACTTGATAACAAAGAAATAAATACATCTTTTATTGTCTGGTTCATAAAGACAATCCCTTTTTCTTTACTCTTACTATCTTGTATTATAATTATTCCTTCTTTTAAGTCAATATCTCTCCATTTTAAATTTAGTATTTCTCCCAACCTCATTCCTGTGTGCATACTAATAATTACCATACTTTTTAATGGTTCAGAAGTTATTTTAAGTAATCTTTCCTCTTCTTCCTCTGTTAAATATCTTACCCTCTGATTGTTTTCTTTAAATAATTTTATTTTGGGGATTTGTTCTATATATCCCCATTCTCTTGATTTATTTAATATCGTCTTTAAACAAGCAAGTTCCCTGTTTAATGTAGAGTGTTTTATCCCAGTAAGTAATCTCTCTTTTTTATATTCCTCTATATCTTTTTCTTTTATCTCATAAATAAACTTATGTCCAAAAAACTTATCTAAATGGGAGATACTTAACTGGTCTCTTTTCCAACTTCTTTTATTAACTTTACTATATTTTTCAAGGAATTCTTTACTTATTTCTGAAAATTTAATTTTTTGTTCTCTTTTTATATCAAGCCATTTATTTTCAATCAATTCTGTTTCTACTTTCTTTAATACTGCCTCTGCGATTTTTTTATCTGGACCAACTGCCTTCCTTATTATCTTTCCTCTATAACAGGTATAAATATACCAAATTTTACCTCTTTTATATATTTTCCCCATTTGTTTTATTATATCATACTCTTATCTCTTGTAAAATTTTTTCTTTTATATCATTACTATCAGGAATTTTTTGTTTTTCTACCCAGTTATCCAAATCAATTTTATCAAATCTTAATCTACCACCAATTTTAATAAAAGGGATTTGTCTCCTATTTACCATATTATAAATTCCTTTTACACTTATGCCAAGGTATTCACTCGCTTCTTTAATTGTAAGTAATCTTTTCTCTACCATTTTTAAAAAGCCTTTTGTATTTCTTAATTACAGAAGAGGTTAATAGAAAAATATTATCCTTTTGAAAACTCCAGAGATATAACTGCATTTTTTTAAAAAACAACCCTAAAAATGGCATTTTAAACAACTCCCTCTGGTACTTTTTCAGGAATAATTTTTTCTGTTTTTTTATAATTAGGATTTTTCCCAAATCTAAATGAATATAATGGACATTCTGGACTATCGCATTCTTTTACATATTGGTATCTATATCTTGGAGCAGGTTGAGTATAATTTAAATGTCCCACACATATAAGGCATTTTTTCCTAATTGCTCGGCAAGGAGTATAAGGTAATTGTTTTTCTTTTGATTTTTTACCTAATTTAAAATCAATTAAAGGACATAATTCATAAACCATTTTTCCATCACATTTTTTTACTTCTTTTCTTTCGTATCCCTGGCATTGAAGACAAAATTCTTTAATCCCTTTTAATGGAGTTATATTTTTTCCCATATTTCCCTCCTATGTTTTTATGTTTATGGTAATGGGTTAAAAAATGTTGTATATCTTCCTCTGTTATTGTTTCTGGATTTATATATTCTCCTAATGTCTTACAATAAAGTTCATTTATAAGTTTAAATAAATTAGTGTCTGATTTTTTTATCTTTTCTAATTGGTTTAAAAAGGTTTCTTTTTTAATAGTGGGGAAAAGAGTATTTCTTTTTTTATCATTTTCTTTTATTCCTGTGGGGAGTGTATATTTTTCGGGAAGGGTTGTTTCTTTATTAGTATTTCTGGGGTTTTTCCACCCCTCAATATCCTTTAAAAATGAAATCTTTTTTCTCCATTTTTCATTTAAAAACCATTCTATTGGTCTACCTTCTCCATAATCTCTTTTTTCAATTAATTCTCTTGTATATAAATCATACAAAATTCTTCTCATGGTATTTTCAGGGTATTTTGTTAATTTAGTAAGGTCTGATATTTTTAAACAATTTTCTTCTTTTAGGAATATTTCCATTATCTCTTTTGGCTTTTGTGGTATACAATCAAAAGCAACCTTTTTAAT
>CAYNUP010000097.1:0-4893 GCA_964400565.1 uncultured bacterium
GATCACGATTTGTATAATATCTTCCTTTCTTCTGTTGCATTCTCTCATTGGAGAAAAGATGAAAAAGAATATTTGTTAGGTCTTAGTGATGATCTAATTGAAACATCTAAAAAATTACTTGAAAATAAAAATGGGAAAATTTTTGGGGAAATTTTAGAAGAAGTATTGAAAGAGCATTTTAAAGATTTTTCTTTAAATGGAGAAAAAGCAGAGGATTTAATCTCTTTTGATAAAGATCTTGCAGAACATATCAAAAAAGGTGGAAACTTACAAAGTGCAGGAATAATTCCTCCATATACCTTATACTTTTTGCCTGAAAGATTAAAAATGGAAGCAGAAGAAAAAATTGACTTAAAATTATGGATTTTTCTTTCTGGTTTTTTAATGAGAATTGACCATTTTGCCTCTTTTTGTGAAAAGGAAGATTCGAGTTTTGAGGTTGAAAAGAAAATTCCAGAAATTAGATTAAAAGAAAAATTAAAGGTGAAATTTGTTAAGAATTTCTGGCAAAAAGAAGTTTTGGATTTGAAAAATGAGGATTTGAAAAACAAGAATGTTATTTTAATTGCTCCAACAGGCATTGGAAAAACAGAATTTGCTTTCTTATGGGCTGAAGATGAAAAATTCTTCTATACTTTACCTTTAAGAGTTGCTACAAATCAGATGTTTGACAGGGCTTGTACATATTTTAATGAAGGGGAAAATTATGATGAAGACCCATTTATAAAGGGAAATGTTGGGCTTTTGCATTCGGACGCAGATCTTTATATTATTGATAAGTGGGAAACCTCAAAAAATACAGACTGGGATGGAGAAATACCAAAAATTGTGGAAATTTCAAGATATTTTTCTTTACCTATAAATATTTCAACAGGAGACCAAATTTTTCCTTCTGCTTTAAAATACCCAGGATATGAAAGAATTTATGCAACAGTTGGTTATTCAAAACTTATAATTGATGAGGTTCAGGCATATGACCCAAGAGCGTGTGCAATTGTAGTTAAAATGATAGAGGATATTGTATCTCTTGGAGGAAAATTTTTGCTTATGACTGCTACTTTACCAGAATTTGTTAAAGGAGAATTAGAAAAAAGAAAATTTAAATGTGAAATAGATATATATAAAGGGAAAATAAAAATTGATGATAAAGAAGAAGATATACCAATAAAAATAAAAGACATAATAAGGCATAAAATTGAGTTAAAAGAAAAAGATATTGAAAATGATATTGATGAAATTATCAAAAAGGTAAATGAAGGTAAAAGAGTTCTTATAGTTTTGAATACCATTGAGAAGGCAAAAAATGTTTGGAAGAAAATTAAAGATAAAGGTTTTAAAGGATTTTTAGAATTAATACATTCAAGATTTACTTTAAATGAAAGGAAAGAAAAAGAAAGTAAATTAGAAAAAGAATTTAAAAATCCAAAATCAGAAAACGAAAATTCTCCCAAAATACTTGTTGCAACACAGGTTGTAGAAGCATCTCTTGATATAGATGCAGATTATCTTTTTACAGAAATTGCTCCAATTGATTCACTAATTCAAAGAATGGGTAGAGTAATGAGAAGGGTTGATTTAATGACAGGTAAAATTAGAGGAACTGATAAAGAATTTAAATATGGGGATTTTTATAAAGAAGATGAACCAAACATTTTAATTTATTATCAAAAAGAAAAGAATAGAATTAAAGAGTCAGGTAAAGGAAAAGTTTATGAATCAGAACTAATTCAAAGAGCATGCGAAGTTTTGAAAAATAAAAAAGAAGTAATAGAGAACGAAAAACAAAATTTAGTTTGTGAGTTTTATAAAAATCTTGAAAATTCTGAATATTTACAGAAATTTTATGAAACATTGAGTATTCTTGATTCAGGTTATGTTTCTGAAAATATGGAGCAAGCCCACGAATTATTTAGAAAAATTTATACAATTCCTGTGATAATGGAAGATAAAATTAAAGATATAGTTGACAAAATTAATAAAGTAGAAGAAAAGAAGTTTAACTGGATCTGGTTTAAAAAGAATATAATTGCAGAATATGTAATAAATGAAAATTTGTACATATTTAAAGAATATGAACTTGAAGATTTGTGGACTGAAATAAAATATAAAATTCAAAATGATGAAATGAAGGGAAAATTAAAAAACTATTGCTCGGGAATTTATGTTCCTAAAAATTATAAATTTGTCTAATTATATTAGACAAAAATGTCATAATTTTGTAAAATAATATTAGACAAAAATGGAAAAAATTTATCCAAGAAAATTAAAAAAGATTCTTATTGGCGAAATTAATAAACCACAAATAACAGTGATAACAGGTATGCGTCAGGTTGGAAAAACAACTTTGATTAAAGATATTTTTAACTATATCACAACAGAAAACAAAATTTTTATAGATCTTGAAAATCCATTAAATCATAAAATATTTGAAGAAAAAAATTATGAAAATATTATAGGAAATTTAAAAGTCGCTGGATTGAAATCTGAGAAAAATGCATATGTTTTTATTGATGAAATACAACTTATGCCAGAGATTTCAAAGGCAATAAAATATTTATATGACCAATATAAGATAAAATTTTTTTTAACTGGCTCGAGTAGTTTCTATCTTAAAAATTTATTTCCAGAATCTCTTGCGGGAAGGAAAGTAATTTATGAATTATATCCACTAGATTTTGAAGAATTTTTAATTTTTAAGGATAAAAACAAAAAATTTCTTGAAAATTTTGACGAAAAAGTAAAAAATAAAAACAAAATTGAATTTGAAATTTTTAAAAATTTTTATAATGAATATTTAAATTTTGGAGGTTTTCCTGCAGTTGTTCTTGAAAAAGATATTAAAAGGAAAAATTTATTAATTGAAGATATTTTTAAATCTTATTTTGAAAAGGATGTCAAAACATTGGCAGATTTTAAAGATATAAGTAATTTAAGAAATTTAATACTGCTTCTTGCTGGAAGAAGTGGTTCAAAAATAGAAATTTCAAAAATATCAATTGAAATAGGAATTACAAGGCAGACAATATATTCATATCTAAATTTTCTTGAAAAAACATATTTTATTTCCCTTGTTTCTCCCTATTCAAAAAGAATAAATGGTGAAGTAAGAGGTGCTAAAAAAGTATATTTATGCGATACTGGAATTTTAAATTATCTTGTTAAAGTTGACGAAGGAAAAGTATTTGAAACAAGTATATTTAATTGTTTGAAAAAAATGGGTAAAGTCAATTATTATCAAAAGTATAAAGGACCTGAAATTGACTTTATTTTAAATAATGAATTTGCATTTGAAGTTAAATTATTCCCTACTCAATCTGATCTTAAAAAATTGAAAATTACTTGCGAAAAGATTGGTATAAAAAAATATTACATTATATCAAAAAATTTTATTGAACTTGAGAAGACAATAATTGGCTATGATTTATGAGCAATCTATTATTTGAAAGAATTACAGGGACAGAAGTTGCATATTACATTGTTTGTAAAAGGAAATTGTGGCTTTTTTCTCATGGAATTGAACTTGAAAGATTCTCTGATTTTGTTGAGATTGGTAAAGTTATAAGTGAAACATTTTTTAAAAGGGAAAAATTTAGAGAAATAGAGATGGGAAATTTTAAAATTGATTTTATTAAAGTTGGAACTGAAATAATTGTAAATGAAGTAAAAAAATCTAAAAAACTGGAAGAAGCACATATCTGGCAAACAAAATTCTATATATATAAACTCCAAAAATTAGGTCTTGATTGTAAAAGAGGAATTATTCACTATCCAAAATTATTAAAGAAAATTGATGTTGAACTTAATGGAGAAGATAAAATAAAAATAGAAGAAGCGTTAAAAGAAATTGAAAATATTGTGAAACTTGGAAAACCACCTGATGTAATAAATAAACCCTACTGTAAAAATTGTGCTTATTATCAGTTTTGTTATATATGAAAACATATTATATTTTTTCAAATGGGGTTTTGAAAAGAGAAGGAAATAGTATATTATTTGAGGTTTCAAATGGAGAAAGAAAATTTATTCCTGTTGAAAATGTTGAACAAATCTATGTTTTTGGAGAGGTTCACTTTAACAACAAATTTTTAAATTTTATTTCAAAATATGGAATCTGTCTTCATATTTTCAATTATTATGGATTTTATTCTGGAAGTTTTTATCCAAGAGAATCATTAATTTCAGGAGATTTAACTGTAAAACAGGTGGAAGCATATTTAAACAACGAAAAACGACTTGAAATTGCATCTCTAATTATTGAAGGAGCATTACATAACATAAAGAGAAATATTGAAAAAAGGGAAATGTTTAAAAAGGAAATAGAAATAATTGAGGAATATCAGAATAAAATAGATAAGGCAAAATCAATAAATGAGTTAATGAGCATAGAAGCACATGTAAGAAAAATATATTATGGATGTTTTGAAAGAATAACAAATTGGAAGTTTGAAGAAAGAACAAAAATGCCTCCTGAAAATCCTTTAAATGCAATGGTATCTTTTGGAAATTCACTTGTTTATACAACAATTCTAAAGGAAATTTATTTAACTCCATTAAATCCAACAATTAGTTTTTTACATGAACCATCTGAGAGAAGATTTTCTTTATCACTTGATATTTCAGAAATTTTTAAACCAATTTTATCTGATAGATTGATTTTTAAACTTATAAACTTAAAAGAAATAAAAGAAGAAAATTTTGAAGAAGCACTTGAAGGTATTTATCTAAAAGAAGAAGGGAGAAAGATTTTTGTTGAAAATTATGATAAAATATTAGAAACAACAATTGTTCATAGAAAACTGAGGAAAAAAGTGAAATATAAAACATTAATTAAACTTGAACTTTATAAATTGATAAGACATATATTAGGTGAGAAAAAATATCAACCATTAAAAG
>CAYNUP010000098.1:0-1587 GCA_964400565.1 uncultured bacterium
AATTATGTTGTTATGTAAAATTGCCTAAAAATGTTTCTCTCTTTCCTATTATGAATCTTGATGAAATGACCGACCTTATAAAACTATATTTTAAAAATTCTTTCTTTTATCCAACTGGATACAATCTCTTAACCCAGGACCTTTTAATAAACCAAGTAGTTTATTTATTTTTTCCTCGGTTGAAAGTCCTCTATTATTATATCTCCACACATATTCACCTAAATAAAGTTCCCTTTTCTCTTTTCTTATCCAGCCCCTTGAAGAAAGTTGCCTCTTAAGATAACCCCAAAATCCTTCAAGTCAATTTATGTGATTGCCTTCTTTACGCACATATTCTCTTTTGCCATGGTTTACTAAACGATGGGTCCTGGGTTAAGAGATTGTATCCAGTTGGGTAAAAGGAAAAACTTTTAAAATACAATTTTATAAGGTCAGACATTTCATCAAGATTCATAACAGGAAAAAGGGAAACATTTTTAAGCAATTTTATATAACAAGATAATTTTTCATAGAGTTGTAACAATTGACATAATTTTTAAAAAGGGATATAATTAAAATATGGGTAATCAAATTATTAGTTCTAAAAATCAAAAAGAATCTATTCAAAAAAAACTTGAAGAGTTAAAAATTAAAGCATCTATTTTAGATGAATTAGTGGAATTAATTGAAGATCGCTACCTTGGTTATCTAATGAAACTAACTGAAAAAGAAGAAAACATTTCTTTTAAGAAGGCCAAAAAATTACTCCGCTAAATGGAAATTTTTTTCAAACCAAGTTTTATTAAAGATTTCAAAAACCTTCCTAAAGAAATTAAATTAAAAATTAAAAGAATTTGTTTTGAGATTTTCCCTTCAATTAAGAATTTAAAAGAGATTAAAGGGTTTGATATAAAACCGATTAAAGGATTTAAGAATTTTTACAGGATAAAAATAGGGGATTATCGCGTAGGCTTTAAAAAAGAAAATAATAAAATTGTTTTTATGAGAGTTAAACATCGTAAAGATATTTACAAATATTTTCCTTAAAACTCTGATAGGTTAAACTCAATAGATTTGTCATCAAAAAGGAACAATTTGCCTATTTTGTTAACCTTAAAAAATTGAGTTTAGTTGTTTATAAAGAATTGGAAAGACGGCCTTAAAATAAATGTGGCCACAAAATATAAAAATTCTCATCTCTTAACAAATTTTTTAGGGGGGGGTATTATATTTTTGATGAGAGTTATTTTGAAGATTTGTTTATTTTTGATTTGTTTTTGCAATTTACTTTTTGGATTTAATATAGAAGGAATTACATTTAAAAAATTAAATAAAGTTGATAAAGGCACAATTTCAATATATTTAAAGAATGAAAGTCAAATACCACTAAAGATAGAAGAATTATATTTCAACGATTTTAAAATTGATAAAATTCCCTCTGACTTAATCTTATACTGTCAACTAACACCACCAGAAATAGAACCAGAAAAATATGGCCAATTGAAGATAAAATTAAGATGGGAAACAAAAAAGTTAATAAAAATTCTTGACTGACTAAAAATAAAAAAAGTAAAAGAAATAGAATATCCAGAAGAAAAAGAGGTAGAA
>CAYNUP010000099.1:0-3890 GCA_964400565.1 uncultured bacterium
TCCATGGAGAATGGGGTTTATAAAATGAAAGGAGAAAAAATTTATTTTATTAAAGAAAAGGACTTAAAAAATTTAAGGGAAATGTCAAGAAAAATTAAGGAAATAGAAAAAGAGAAGGAAAATTTGATAAAAAGTGTGGAAGAAATAAAGGATAAATATTTGCGTTTGCTGGCTGAATTTGATAATTATAAAAAAAGAATTGAAAAAGAAAAAAGGGACTTAATAAAATATGGAGTGGAAACAATTATCCTGCAACTTATCCCTTTTGATGAAATATTTGAAGGGGTATTAAAACAGATTGAAAAAACTCCTTCTATTGAAGATATTAAAAGAGGGCTTGAATTGTTGAAAAAAGAATTTACAAAACTTCTTGAAAATTTAGGGGTTAAAAAAATAAATGCAAAAGGTAAAAAGTTTGACCCTCAATTTCATGAAGCAATAGGTATTGTAGAAACTGATGAATGTGAAGATGGTATAATAATAGAAGAAGAAAAAACTGGATATGTATATAATGATAGAGTAATTAGACCTTCTCTGGTTAAAGTAGCTAAAAGAAAGACACAAAGTAATGTTGAAAATAAAGGCACCTGCTAAAATAAATCTTTTTTTAGAAGTTGGAGAAAAGAATAATTCCCTCCATCCTATCTATTCACTGGTAGATATAATCTCACTTTATGATAATATTTACATTAAAAAAAGCAGAAAAACAGAAATAAAATTTATTTCAAAATGGGAAATACCAGAGAAAAATACAGTTAGTAAATTAATTTCAATTTTGAAAAAAAAATATAATTTTGAAGTTGAAATAAAAATTGTAAAGAATATCCCTCCAGGTTCTGGACTTGGTGGAGGAAGTTCAGACGCTGCTTTTGTTTTAATTTATCTAAACAAACTTTTTAATTTTGGACTTAAACTTAAAGAGATGGTGGAAATTGGTAAAAATATTGGTTCAGATGTCCCTTTATTTTTTTATAGGAAAAGATGTATAATAAAAAACTATGGAGAAAAAATTATCCCATGTAAAGATTTTGAACTGTATTATTTACTTTTAATCCCTGAAATTCAAATAATTACAAAAGATGTATATAACAAACTTGATGAAATTGGTGAATATGGAAGATTGACAGAATGCGAAGAAAGAGTTAGAATTTTAATAGAAAAAATACAGGATGGTGATATAAAAATGGTGGAAAATAACATATTCAACCGCCTTGAAAAAGTATGTTTTGAAATTGAAAAACAGTTAAAGGAGGTGAGAGATGAGGTAGAGAAAATAACAAAAAAAAGATTTTTCATCACTGGAAGTGGAGGAACTTTATTTTCTGTGTATAAAGAGAGGGAGGAGGTTGCAAAAGTAAGCAATTTAATTTTTCTTGAAGGTTGGAAAAAATTGATAGTTAAAAGTGTAAAATTTTGCTTGTAAAAGGAGGAAAAAGATGGAAATCACTGAAACCAGAATTTCACTTGTGGAAAGGCCAAATAGCAGATTAAGAGCATACGCTTCAATAACTTTTGACAATTCTTTTGTAGTTAGGGATATAAGGATTATAGAGGGGAAAAAAGGGCTATTTGTAGCCATGCCAAGCAAAAAGATGCAGAGACCCTGTGCAAGATGTGGATTTAAGAACCCTATAACTCATAAATTCTGTGGGTCATGCGGGGTATCTTTAAATCCTACAAATCAACAGCGACTTTCTCCTTCTCAACAGCACAGAGACCTCGCACATCCTATAAAAACAGATTTTAGAGAATATATCCAGAATAAAGTTCTTGAAGAATATGAAAAAGTAAAAGCGGGTAAGAGCAAAAACTACCCACAGCAATAAGATTTTTTAATATATTGCCCGGTGGTGTAATGGGTAACACATCGGCCTTTGGAGCCGTGGATCAAGGTTCGAGTCCTTGCCGGGCAGAGATAAAAAGGATAAGCGGAATGGTAAATTTTGAAAATTTGGTTTTTGTCATTCTTGCAGCAGGGATGGGTAAAAGACTTGGAGGGGATTCCCAAAAAACTGTAAAAAAAATACTTGGGAAATCAATAGTTAGATACCTTCTGGATACAATAAAAAAATTTAATCCCGATAGAATAATAATAGTAGTTGGTTATAAAAAAGAAGAGGTATTTGAAGAACTAAAAGAAGAAGAGGAAATTGAATATGTTGAACAAAAAGAATTAAAAGGCACAGGTGATGCAGTTTTACAAACAGAAAACATTTTGAAAAATTTTTATGGAGATATAATTGTATTAAATGGAGATACACCTTTAGTTTCTGAAAATACAATAAGAAAACTTCTCCAAATTCATAGAGAAAGTGATAGTGACTGTACATTTTTAACTACAATACTGGAAAATCCAACAGGTTATGGAAGAGTTATAAGAAATGATGAAAATAAAGTAAAGGAAATAGTGGAAGAACTTAATGCTACAGAAGAACAAAAAAGAATTAAAGAAATAAATGCAGGTGTATATATTTTTAAATCTGACAATCTATTTTATGCATTAAAAAAAATTGAAATGAATCCAGTAAAAAAAGAATATTATCTTACAGATATAATTAAAATCTTCAATAAAGAAAATAAAAAAATATCAACTTATACTACTCCTGAACCAGACGAAACAATCGGAATAAATACACCAGAAGATTTAAAAAAAGTAGAAGAATATCTAAAACGGAGGAGGCAATATGGATAGTTGTTTAATTTTTTCTGGAACTTCTAATCCTGAACTTTCTAAGAAAATTGCTAAATATCTGAATAAAGAATTGAGCCCGATAAATATATATAGATTTAAGGATGGGGAAATATGCGTAAAAATTGATGAAAATATAAGAGGGAAGGATGTTTTTATTGTTCAGTCCACATGTCCTCCTGTGAATGAAAATCTTATGGAACTACTTATAACTATTGATGCTTTAAGGAGAGCCTCTCCAAGAAGAGTCACTGCTGTAATTCCATATTATGGTTATGCAAGACAGGATAGAAAAGATCAACCAAGAGTCCCTATAACTGCTAAACTTGTTGCAAATCTTCTTGTTACAGCAGGTACAAACAGGATTCTTACAATGGATTTACATGCACCTCAAATTCAAGGATTTTTTGACATTCCTGTTGATCATTTATTTGCAGCACCTATAATTATAAAGTATTTAAGAGAAAAAAAATTTAAAAATCCAGTTATAGTTGCACCTGATGTTGGAAGTGTAAAAATGGCAAGAGCGTTTGCAAAAAGATTACCTGGAGGGCTTGTAATTGTAGATAAAAGAAGAGAATCGCCAGATAAGGTGGAAATGACATATGTTATAGGAAATGTTAAGGGATGTGAAGCAATAATTGTAGATGACATAATTTCAACTGGAAGTACAATGATTCTTGCTGCAGAAGCATTAATTAAAAATGGAGCAACGGCAGTTTACGGAAGTTGCACTCATCCTGTTCTTGCAGGAAATGCGGTTGAAGCCTTAGATAAATCTCCTCTTCAGGAAATCATAATTACTGACACTATTCCACATCCAAAATTGCCCTCTAAATTCACAATACTCTCAGTTTCAGAATTACTTGGAGAAGCAATAAAAAGAATACATCTTGAAACAAGTGTCAGTTCTCTATTTATTTAAATTCTCCCAGATTTTCAATTAACCCATTGTGGGCTTCTTTCTGTGATTAGCCCTTTTACTTCTCCATCTTAATTTTCTTTTTTTTCTTCTCATTTCTTACATTTTTTTGTTGTCTTTTTTGCTTTTTTTGCTTTTGCCAATTTCCTCACCCCCTTTCTTTTTTTCAAAAATTTTAACCCATATTTTATTTTTGTCAAGTGCCAATCTCTTTCGGGTTAAGACATAGTATCCAGGTAGAGAAAGCATGGGGAAGTAATATATGGAAAAGAAGACATT
>CAYNUP010000100.1:0-2284 GCA_964400565.1 uncultured bacterium
ATACATGGTATCATATAGGATTTAGTTATAATGGAGAAGGGAAAGGAAAGATATATGTAAATGGAGAGGTTGTTGGAGAAGGTTTTTATCCTGATAGAAAATCAATTTTACCTGGCAAGAAAAACATAAGTATTGGAGACAGAGGTATAGGTTTATATTCCTCCTTTCCTGGATATATAAGTCAGGTAAGAATATTAAATAAAGAAGTAAATTTCTCAGGAGAAAAAGTGATACTTCAGGAGAAATCAATTAGAAAAAACTTTGTTCGTTTTGAAAAAAATGCAACTATTACTGTTGGAATAAAAAATGAAAAGAATGAAATTTTGAAAGATATTATTGTCAGTTTTTTTTTAACTGATGGAGAAATTAAAAAAACCAGAATTCCTGAGTTATTGCCCCAAAAGGAATATGAAGTTAAATATGAAGTTGATACATCTTTAAGACCTGGAAAATATGAACTGAAAATCAACATAGAGAATATAAAAGAGAAAAACGAAATAATCATTCCGATAAATATAGTTGAAAGAGAATTGCCTTTAGAAATGCCAGTAATAATGTGGGGTGGAGGAGATATAGAACTTCTTAAAAAATTTGGATTTACCTGTAAAATTATATTCTCAGGCAGTAATGATTATTATTCAGAAATATGGGATAAAGGTCAGGCAATTGTTAGTGACAAAAACATATTGACAAAACTTGACGATGCATTATCACAAAAATTTTCTCTTTGTATACATGCTTCACCGGCAAGAATATTCACAGGTAGAGATGACTTAAAAAAATATTTAAGGATAAATAGGGATGGTAAAATATATGAAAGAATGGGTGTTTGTGGATTATTTGAGGAAATCAGAAAATATTATTATAATTCAGGAGTTTCACTTGGATTATCATTCAAAGATTTTCCTTCATGGAAAGCAGCATTAATTCAGTCAGAAGTAAGGGGTACAACAAATGTATGTTTTCATGAAATTGATAGAGAGGCTTTTAAGAAATATTCAGGATTTGATATACCAAAAGAAATAACCTCACCGTGGGGAGTAAATTATAAAAACTTAAAGGATTTTCCAGTAAACAGAATTGTTCCAGATAACCACCCTATACTTGTTTATTATAGATGGTTCTGGAAAGAAGGAGATGGCTGGAATGATTTATTTACTCTTTTACACAGAGGCATAAAGTCAGTAAGACCCGATGTATGGACATGGTTTGACCCTGCTGTAAGAGTTCCACCAATATATGGAAGCGGAGGAGAAGTTGATTATATTTCTCAGTGGACTTATACATATCCAAACCCTGAAAAAATAGGTCTTGCAACAGATGAATTGATAGCAATGTCAAAAGGAAGTAAAAATATCAATCAAAAAGTAATGAAAATGACCCAGATAATATGGTATAGAGAACAGGTTACATCAAAAATAAGAGAAGATTATCAGGCAGAATGGGAGAAAAATATACCTGATGCGAGATTTATAACAATACCACCAGACCATTTAAGAATTGCTTTCTGGAGTAAAATATCAAGACCAATAAAAGGAATAATGTATCATGGAATAGAGTCTTTATTTGAAAACATACCTCATACCGGTTATAGATACACAAATCCAGACACAAAATTTGCATTAAAAGAATTGACAGAAAAAGTTGTAAAACCACTGGGAGCCACACTTGTCCAAATACCAGACCCTGAAACAGAAATTGCATTTTTAGAAAGTTTTACTTCCTATGTTTTTGCACAGAAAGGAACATTCGGTTGGGGAGAGAACTGGGCTGCAGATGCATATTTAATTTTAAGGTATGCTCAATTACAGCCAGAAATAATTTATGAAGAGACAATATTGAAAAAAGGACTTGATAAATACAGAATTCTATTTTTAATTGACTGTGATGTTTTACCAGAGAGTGTAGCAGAAAAGATAAAAGAGTTTCAAAAAAAAGGAGGAATAATAGTAGGTGATGAAAACCTTGCTCCTGGAATAAAACCCGATACTGTTATTGAAAGTTATAAAAAGACAAAAGAGGCAGATGTAGATAAACAGGCATTACTTGAAAAAGCAATCTGGTTAAGGAGTGGTCTTGACAAATATGTTAATAGATATGTAGATTCAGACAACCCAGAAGTTTTAACAAGATTAAGAAGATATGAAAATACAGATTACATTTTTGCATATAATGATAAGAGAAACTTCGGGAAATATGTAGGACATCATGGAATGGTAATGGAAGATGGAGTAGAAACAAAGGCAAAAATAAAAATAAGAAGAAAGGCAGGTTATATTTATGA
>CAYNUP010000101.1:0-2796 GCA_964400565.1 uncultured bacterium
GTTACACCCCTTATCCCACCTTAGAGGTGTCCTTTGGAGATGATTGATAGAGAAGGGTTTTGCAAAGTAGATTGAAATTTTTATCTCTTGACAGAGGGAATTTTTATGGATATAATTGATAATGAAAATCATTTTCAATAAGGAGGAAAAATGAGATACTGTAGAAATTCATGGATACACAGAAGGATAATGATGGAGGGATTTAGGATGACACAGGCAAGAATGGCTATACTTGATATTTTTGCAAAAGAAAGAATAAAACATCCAAGTGCAGAAGATATATATTTTTTAATTCATAGAATAAATCCTGCTATTGGACTTGCAACTGTTTATAGAACACTTGATTTACTTACAAGAATGGGAATTATTCATAAATTTGATTTTGGAGATGGGAAAACAAGATATGAATTAAACTATGAAGAAAGACCACACCATCATCATCTTGTATGTTCAGAATGCGGGAAAATAATTGACTATACTGATTTTACTGATGAGGAAAAAAATTTAATAGAAAAAACAGAAAAAGCACTTTCTGAAAAATATAAATTTAAAATTAAAAAGCATTTAATTCAATTTTATGGAATATGTGAAGGATGTGATAATGAAAGGAGGTGATTGATATGCCAGGTGGAGATGGAACTGGACCACTTGGACTTGGACCTATGACAGGAAGAAAAGCAGGATATTGTGCAGGTTATCCTGTACCTGGTTTTATGAATCCATATGTTCCGAGGTTAGGTAGGGGATTTTTCTGGAGAAGATGGGCGTTTTTTGGTTCTCCTTACTTTGGTTTCGGAAGAGGCAGAGGATTTGGTAGAGGGTTTTTCTGGAGAAGATGGGCTTTCTACGGATATCCTTATGCCAATCCTGCTTATACCTCTTATAGTGCTTATGCCCCCTATGATGTAAGTAATTTAAATCCTGAAGAAGAGAAAAAATTGCTTCTTGAAGAAACAAAGATTCTTCAGGAACAACTTGCTGAGATAAAGAAAAGAATTAGCGAGCTTGAAGGGAAGGCGAGAGAGAAGGAGATAGAATAATGTCAGTGTTGCTTCTGAAGCTTTTTCTGGAATTTTGTAAGATTGGAATTATTGCCTTTGGTGGAGGTAATGCTATATTACCAATTCTTCATAGGGAAGTTGTAGAAAATTTGAAATGGATTTCTACCCAGGACCTTTTGAACTTTTTTTCTATTGCTGAAACTACTCCAGGTCCAATTGGAATGGATCTTGCTACTTTTATCGGATTTAAACTTGCCGGATACCCAGGTGATTTTCGGCCTTATTTACTTTCTTTGGCAGCATTTATTGTTTTTATGAGATTTAAGGGATTGAATCCAATTTATTTACTTATTGCCTGTGGATTAATAGGGATGCTTTGTTTTTAAAAAAATGAATAAGGATATAATAATTCAGGTGTCAGATTTAACCAAACGTTACGGCGATATTCTTGCTGTTGACCATATTAGTTTTGAAGTTAAAGAAGGTGAAGTTTTTGGATTTTTAGGTCCGAATGGAGCAGGAAAAACTTCTACCATAAGGATGCTTACTGGGCTTTCCAAACCCACAGAGGGAAATGCATTTATTTTTGGCCTTGATATCAATTCACAAATTTTACAGATAAAAAAGTATATCGGAGTTGTTCCAGAAATTTCAAATCTTTATGATGAATTATCTGCAATGGATAATCTGATGTTTATGGCGCAACTTTACGGTGTCCCAAGAAAAGAAAGAAGGCAAAGAGCAGAAGAATTATTAAGAATTTTTAAACTTTACGAGCGCAAAAATAGTCCTTTTCGCACATTTTCCCGAGGTATGAAGCGGGCTTTGACAATTGCTGCCGCTCTGATTCATAGTCCTAAAATTCTTTTTTTAGATGAGCCTACAGTCGGTTTAGATGTAGTAGCTGCTCGCTCGCTGCGTAATTTGATATCCAATCTTCGGCACCAAGGAATAACCATTTTTCTTACCACTCATTATTTAGAAGAAGCAGACCTTTTATGCGACCGTGTTGCTATTCTTGTAAAGGGAAGGATTTTGGTAATTGATACTCCTTTAAACTTAAAGAGAAAAACTGATAAAAAAACACTGGAAGATGCATTTATGAAGATTACAGGTTTAGAGCCGGAAATTTTAGCAATTGAAAAAGGAAAATAAAATGTGGCGTGATAATTTAAGAGGGATTTTCTATATTGCTTTAAAAGACATAAAGACATATTATCTTAAGCCACCTGCAATTAGTTGGGGTATTGTTTTTCCTATTACATGGATTTTGGCTTTTTATTTAAGAAATCCAGGTGACTTTAAAGAATTGGTTCCAGGTTTAATTGCAATGACAATTCTTTTTAGCACTACTTCAGCCGAAGCAGTGGTAATAAATTTTGAACTAAGACTTGGGACTTTAGAAAGATTGCTTTTGGCACCAATAAGTATAGGTGGAATATTTTTGGGAAAGGTTCTTGGAGGTGTTATTTTTGGTTTTTTTATGACAACTGTTGTAACAATAGTTTCTGTGGTAGTACTTAAACTTCATCCCAACATTCTTTATCTTATCTTAATAATTTTGCCTTCACTATTTGTATTTTCTTCATTTGGTGCTCTTTTGTGTGTAATGGTAAAAGAAGTTTTTGAAGCCCAAACATTGCTTAACCTTCCACGGTTTTTAATGATATTTTTGAGTGGTGTGATTTATCCAGTTTCAAAGATGCCTTGTGCTTTACAGTATTTTGCTTATATATTGCCTCTTACTTATACAGTAGATGGACTCAGGAAATCTTTTCTAATAAGTCCTGACAAG
>CAYNUP010000102.1:0-11512 GCA_964400565.1 uncultured bacterium
GAGATGGTAATGCCTGGAGACAATATAGAGATGGAAATAAAGTTAATATATCCAGTTGCTCTTGAAAAAGGACAGAGATTTGCTATAAGAGAAGGTGGAAAAACAGTTGGTGCTGGTGCTGTAACTGAAATAATTGAGTAATAACTTGACATAAGATTAATTTTGATGTATAATTTTTATTTTTGGACAAAAAAAATGGAAGGAAAGAAAATAAAAATAAAATTGAAATCTTTTGATTACAGGCTACTTGATAGGTCGGTGAAGGAAATAATAGATATTGCAAGGTCTACTGGAGTAAGAATTAGTGGACCAATTCCTTTACCGACAAAAAGAGAAATTTATACTGTTTTAAGGTCTCCACATGTAAATAAAAAAAGCAGGGAACAATTTGAATTAAAAATACATAAAAGATTAATTGAGATAATTGAACCGACACCAAGAACAGTTGATGCATTAAGTAAATTGAGTTTACCAGCAGGTGTTGAAGTTGAAATGAAGTTGAGTTGAGGCAAGAAATGGGAATAGGAATTATTGGAAAAAAATTAAGGATGACTCAGATATTTAAAGAGGATGGTACAGTTGTACCTGTAACTTTGGTTGAGTATAAGGAAGGGTATGTTGTTGATTTGAAGACAGAAGATAAAGATGGATATAATGCTTTAAAAGTGGGTTTTGAAGAGGTAAGCGAGAAAAAGTTAAATAAACCTTTACTCGGTTATCTTAAAAAAAGAAATCTTCCTTCTTTAAAAATTTTAAAAGAATTCAGATTGGAAAATGGAGAGGAAATTAAAAAATTTAAAATAGGAGATAGAATTACAATTGATTTTTTGAAAGAAGGAGATTATATTGATGTCACAGGAAGGACAATAGGTAAAGGATTTCAGGGTGTTGTTAAAAGACACGGTTTTCATGGAGGACCTGCAACACATGGTTCTATGTCTCATAGAGCACCAGGTTCAATTGGTCCTACAGCGCCTCAGAGAGTTTTAAAAGGAAGGAGAATGGCAGGTCGTATGGGAAATGAGAAAAAAACAATTCAAAATCTTCAAATAGTTAAAATTTTAAAAGATGAAAATATAATAATGATAAAAGGAGCAGTTCCTGGACCTTCAAATTCTTATATAGTTATAAAAAAATCTGTTAAAAAAGGGTAAGAGATGGCTAAAATTGATATATATGATATTGAAGGAAATTTAATAGGAGTTAAAGAAATTGCAGATGATTTATTAAAAGGGCCTATTAATAAAGATGTCTTATATTACTATACAGTTAGTTATTTAGCGAATCAAAGGCTGGGGACTCATTCAACAAAAACAAGGGGAGAGGTAAGTGGTGGAGGAAAGAAGCCATGGAGACAGAAAGGAACTGGAAGGGCAAGGGTTGGTTCAATAAGAAATCCTATATGGCGTCATGGTGGAATTGTCTTTGGTCCAAAGCCAAGGGATTATTATATAAAATTGCCCAAAAAAGTGAAAAGAAAAGCATTGATTGAATCAATAAAGGATAAACTGATGGAAAACAGGATAATATTTTTGAAAATTGGAGATATGTCAACTCCAAAAACAAAAGTATTTAATAATTTTTTAAAGAAACTTGGTTTTGCTGGAGAAAAAGTTTTATTTGTTTTTAAAAATTCCGATGATAGAAAAAATCTTATTTTGTCTGTAAGAAATATTCCATGTGTAAAATATGATTATATAGATAAAATAAATGCTTATGAAATTTTAGATAGTGATAGATTAATTTTTGAAGAAGAAGTATTTGAGAATTTGAAAAGTTGTTTAGAAGGAGGTAAAATTGTTTGACCCATATAAGATTATTAAACATCCTGTAATAACAGAAAAGGCAACTAGTTTAACAAATGAAAATAAATATGTTTTTTGTGTTGACAAAAAATCAAATAAAAATCAGATAAAAAAGGCGATAGAGGAAATTTATAAAGTTAAAGTAGAAAAAGTTTTTATAGTAAATGTGCCACCTAAAAAAAGAAGATATAGATTTTTTATTGAAGGATATAAATCGGGTTATAAGAAAGCAATTGTTCAACTGAAAAAAGGAGAAAGAATTGCCATTACGTAAATTAAAGCCGGTTACCCCAGGACAGAGACATGCAGTATTGCAGGATTTTTCTGATATTACGAAAACTGAGCCAGAGAAATCTCTTGTTATTGGGTTAAAAAAGAAAGGAGGTAGAAATAATACAGGAAGAATTACTGTCAGACATAGGGGAGGAGGACATAAACGGCTTTATAGAATTATTGATTTTAAAGGAAGGATTGGTTATGAAGCAGTTGTAAAAAGTATAGAATATGACCCTAATAGAAATGCAAGGATTGCTTTGATATGTTATACTGATGGAGTAAAAAGTTATATAATAGCACCTTTAGGACTTTCAGTTGGTGATAGAATTAAATGTGGAGAAGATGCTGAGATTAAGGTTGGTAATAGATTGCCGTTGAAAAAAATTCCAGAAGGGACACAGATTTATAATATAGAACTAATTCCAGGTAGAGGTGGTCAGATTGTTAGAAGTGCAGGAACATTGGCAACTTTGATGGTTAAAGGAGATAAATATGCTCAAGTTCGTTTACCTTCTGGAGAGGTGAGGTTGTTTGATTTAAATTGTTATGCTTCTATAGGCCAGGTCAGTAATCCAGAATATAAATATATTTCTCTTGGTAAAGCAGGAAGGACCAGGCACCTTGGAATAAGACCTACTGTTAGAGGTACTGCAATGAATCCTGTTGATCATCCAATGGGAGGAGGAGAAGGTAGAGGCAAAGGACATCAACCTCAAAGCCCCACAGGTGTTCCTGCTAAAGGATATAAAACAAGAAAAAAGAGAAAGCCATCTGATAAACTTATAATACAAAGAAGGAAACAAAAATGAGGTCAAAGAAAAAAGGTCCATATGTTGATAAAAAACTTCTTGAAAAAGTAATGAAGTTAAAAGAAACAGGTAAAAAAGAAGTTATAAAAACGTGGGCAAGAAGTAGTACTATAATTCCTGAATTTGTTGGTTATACTTTTGGAGTTCATAATGGAAGGACATTTGTAAATGTTTATGTAACAGAAAATATGGTAGGTCATAGATTGGGAGAGTTTGCACCAACAAGAACATTTAGAGGACATGGTGCACATACAGAAAGAGCAAGAGAAAAGAAATAAGGAGAATAGATGGAAGTGTCTGCAAAAGCAAGGTATGTTAGAATAGGTCCAAGAAAATTAAGAATGATTGTTGAACTTATAAAAGGGAAAAGTGTTGAACAGGCAATTGGAATTTTAAAGAATTTACAAAAAAAAGGAGCGAGAATTCTTGAAAAAGTTATAAAAAGTGCTGAAAATAACGGGAAACAGAAGGCTGAAGGAGTTGAGTGGAAAATAAAAAATATAATTATAGATGGAGGACCGATGTTGAAAAGATATAGAGCAGCACCTATGGGGAGGGCAGTAATGGTAAGAAAGAGGACTTCCCATATAACAGTTATTCTTGAAGGGAAAAGGAAAGAATAATGGGACAGAAAGTTAATCCAATTGGTTTAAGGATAGGTATAGTAGAAAACTGGAGAAGCAACTGGTTTGCTTCAAAAAAAGAATTTAAAGAATTGTTGAAAGAGGACATTTTAATAAGAAACTATATAAAAAATAGATATCCAAGAGGCTCAGTTACTAAAATTGAAATTGAAAAAACAGATAAAATTAGGATTAGAATATACACACCAAGACCAGGAGTTGTTCTTGGGAGGAAGGGAGCAGAAATAAACCGGTTGAGAGATGAACTTTATGAAATGTTAAAAAAACAAATAACAATTGATTGTATAGAAGTTAATCCTCCAGGGACAAGTGCTCAATTTCTTGCTGATTCAATTGTCATCCAACTTGAAAAGAGAGTTCCACATAGACAGGCAATAAAAAAAGCGATGGATTTAGCAATTCAATCTGGAGCAAAAGGAATAAAAGTAAGGATTTCAGGAAGAATAGGAGGTGCAGAAATAGCAAGAAGTGAACAATATATACTTGGAAAAGTTCCTTTACATACACTAAGAGCAAAAATTGATTATGCAACTTCTACTGCTTTTACAAGGAGTGGTACTGTTGGGGTTAAAGTATGGGTTTATCTTGGAGAAATATTAGAAGAAAAAGGAGAAAAAGATGCCGTTAATGCCTAAGAGAGTAAAATATAGAAAGATGCAGAGGGGAAGGACTAAAGGACAGGCTTCAAGAGGGAACAAACTTTTTTATGGAGAATACGGGTTAAAAATTCTTGAACCTGGATGGATAAGTGCGTCTCAAATAGAAGCTGCAAGAATAGCAATTACTCATTATCTAAAATCAAAAGGAAAACTCTGGGTAAGAATTTTTCCGGATAAACCTGTTACCAAAAAGCCAGCGGAAAGCAGAATGGGAAAAGGGAAAGGAGATGTTGAAAAATGGGTTGCTGTTGTTCTTCCTGGAAGAATAATTTTTGAAATTGCTGGAGTTTCTGAGGACCTTGCTAAAGAAGCGCTTAGAAGGGCATCTCATAAAATTCCATATAAATCAAAAATCGTAACACGCTCTTTAATCACTTAAAATTTTTGAAATTTTTTAAAAAATATGTTATAATATAATTTTCTGTTTTTAAGAGGAAAAATGATGAAAAAAGAAGAATTAAAAAAATGGAAAGAGGCAACAAAAGAAGAATTGGAGAATAAAATTATGGATTTAAAAAAAAAGATTTATGAGTTAAAAAACCAATTAATTTTAGGGCAACTTAAAAATTATTCTCAAATAAGAGAAATAAAAAGGGATATTGCACGTCTTAAAACAATCTTAAAAGAAAGAGAATTGGGAGTTAAAAAATGACAAAAAAAAGAGTGGAAAAAACAGGAGTAGTTGTAAGTGATAAGATGGATAAAACAAGGGTTGTTATGGTAGAGTTTTTTACACAGCATCCTATTTATAAAAAGACAATTAGGAAGAGAAGAAAATTTATGGCTCATGATGAAAACAATATTTCAAGAGTTGGAGATGTAGTAAGGATTATTCAGACAAGACCATTGAGCAGACATAAAAGATGGAAAATTCTGGAAATTGTAGGAAAGAAAGAAAATATTTTAGAAATAAGAGATAAAAAAGGAGTAGAAGGTGATACAACTCAGAACAATGCTTCAGGTGTCTGATAATACAGGCGCTAAAAAAATTATGGTTATAGGTTTTATAGGTGCTTCAAAAAGAAGGTATGCTTATGTAGGAGATATTGTTGTTGCAAGTGTTAAAGATGCAATTCCTGATGGGATTGTTAAAAAGAAAGAAAAAGTTAAAGCAGTTATTATAAGAACAAAGAAAGAGATAAAGAGAAAAGATGGTTCTATTATAAGATTTGACCATAATTGTGCTGTAATAATTGATAATGAAGGTAATCCAAGAGGAACGAGAGTATTTGGACCTGTTCCAAGAGAATTGAGAGAAAAAAATTTTACAAAAATAATTTCTCTTGCTCCGGAGGTTATCTGAAATGAAATATAAATTAAAAAAAGGAGATATTGTTCAGGTTATAAAAGGAAAAGATAGAGGGAAAAAAGGAAGGATTTTAAAGATTTTCTCAGAAGAAGGTAGAGTTCTTGTTGAGGGAATAAATTTTGTGAAAAAACATACACGGCCTAAATCAGTTGACAGACAAGGTGGTATCATACAGATAGAAAAGCCAATTTCAATAGCAAATGTTAATTATTTTTGTTTAAAATGCAGTAAACCAACAAGATTGGGAATTAAATTTCTTGAAGATAAGACAAAAGTTAGATACTGTAAAAAATGTAAAGAAATTGTGGACACAGAGAAATAAAAATGGAAGAACCAAGATTAAAGAAAATTTATAAAGAAGAGGTAGTTCCAAAGTTAATGGAAAAATTTAAGTATAAGAATAAATTACAGGTTCCAAAGATTTTAAAAATTGTGTTGAATATGGGGATCGGAAAAGATGGGAAAGATTCAAAAGCAGTTGAGGCAGCACAGAAGGAATTAAGTTTAATTGCGGGACAGAAAGCGGTTTTGACAAAAGCAAAAAAATCAATAGCAGGTTTTAATGTAAGGAAAGGGAATATTGTAGGAGTTATGGTTACTTTAAGAGGAGATAGAATGTATGAATTTCTGGATAGACTTATTACAGTTGCTTTACCAAGAATAAGAGATTTTAATGGATTACCTCCTTCTTCTGTTGATGGTAAAGGTGCTTATACTGTAGGGATAAAAGAACATGTGATATTTCCAGAAGTAGATTATAATACGATTTATAAAGTTCAAGGTATGAATATTACAATAGTTACTTCAGCCAAAACTCCTGAGGAGACAATTGCCTTATTGAGAGAAATTGGTTTACCAATAAGGGAGGAATAAAGGTGGCGAGAAAATGTTTTTTCGAAAAGATGAAAAAGGAGCCAAAATTTAAAGTAAGGAAAAGAAACAGATGCTGGAGATGTGGAAGACCAAGAGGTTATTATAGAAAATTTGGAATATGCAGAGTTTGTTTCAGAGAACTGGCTTCTAAAGGTGAAATTCCTGGTGTAAAAAAAGCGAGTTGGTAAAGGAGGAATTCATGGTAATGACTGACCCAATAGCAGATATGTTAACAAGGATTAGGAATGCAAATGGAGTTTCAAAACCTTATGTGGATATACCTTTTAGTAAGTTTAAAGTTAAAATTCTGGATGTTTTAAAGGAAGAAAAATATATAAAAGATTATGAAGTTATTGAGGAAGGTGTTAAAAAAATTATAAGGGTTCATCTTCTTTATTTTGGGAAAAAGAAAGCAATAACAGAGATTAAAAAGATAAGTACTCCTGGAAGAAGAATTTATGTTAGTAAAGATGAAATTCCAGTGGTGAAAAATGATTATGGTATTGCAGTGTTAACAACTTCAAAGGGTATAATGAGTAATAAAAAAGCAAGAGAACTTGGTATAGGTGGAGAAGTGCTTTTCTATATATGGTAAAAAAAGGGAAAATATATGGCAAGATTGGGTAAAAAACCTATTGAAATTCCAGATGGAGTAAATGTAAAAATAGAAAACGGGATAATTTATGTTGAGGGGAAAAATGGGAAATTATCTCAAAAGATATTCCCCAATTTAAATGTAGTTATTGAAGATAAAAAAATATTTGTGAAAAATGAAGTTGATCCTAAAAATAAAAAGTTATATAGAAAAACAGACCAAATGTGGGGTCTTTTAAGAAGTTTAATTTTTAATATGGTTAAGGGTGTGACAGAAGGATATGGAAAGATACTTGAAATTCATGGGATTGGATATAAAGGTGAAGTTAAAGGTAATAAACTTGTCCTGACTTTAGGTTTTACACATCCGGTTGAATTGGAAATACCGGAAGGAATAAAAGTAGAAGTCAGTAAAAATACAATAATATTTGTAAGAGGCGCTGATAAACAGAAAGTGGGTGAATTTGCTGCAGAAATAAGAAGAGTTTATCCACCTGAACCATATAAAGGTAAAGGGATAAGATATAGAGGAGAATATGTGAGACAGAAAGTTACAAAAGCAGGAGTAGGAGCAACAAAATGAAAGTTAAAGATAAAAGAAAAAGAAGACATTTAAGAGTAAGAAAAAAAGTTAGAGGGACATCTGAGAGACCAAGATTATGTGTATTCAGAAGTAACAAGCACATATATGCTTCTTTGATTGATGATACCTGTATTCCAAATAAAGTAATTACTACTGTTTCAAGTTTATCTCCTGAATTTAAAAAAAATGTTTCTGATAAAAACATTCATGGAGGAAATATAAAAGGTGCCGAAATAGTTGGAGCACTTATTGCTGAAAAGGCAAAAGAACTTGGAATAGAAAAGGTTGTTTTTGATAGAGGAGGATATAAATATACAGGAAGAGTAAAAGCACTTGCAGAATCAGCGAGAAAAGGAGGTTTAAAATTTTAGAAAAAGAAAATTTACTCGGTGAGGAAACAGAAGAAAAACAAATTGTAGTTGAAATAAGGAGAGTAACTAAAGTTACCAAAGGTGGGAAAAATTTAAGTTTTAGAGCATTGGTTGTTGTTGGAAATGGTAAAGGGAAAGCAGGGTTTGGCATTGGTAAAGCAAATGAAGTTCCAGAAGCAATAAAAAAAGCAGTTGAACAGGCAAGAAAAAACATGATAGATGTTCCATTGAAAGATTCAACAATTCCTCATGGTGTAGAGAGTAAATTTGGACCTTCAAAAGTAATTTTAAAACCCGCTGCCAAAGGACATGGAATGGTAGCAGGAAGGACAATGAGGGCTTTTTTTGATGTTTGTGGAATAAGGGATATAACATGTAAATGTCTTGGTTCAACAAATCCAATTAATGTTTTATATGCAACTGTTAAGGCGTTAAAGAAGATAAAAACTACAGGAGAAGAAAATGAAACTGCATCAGTTAAAACCACCTGAAGGAGCGAAAAAGAAAAAGAAGAGAGTTGGAAGAGGAGATTCTTCAGGACATGGTGGAACTTCAACAAGAGGACATAAAGGACATAAAGCAAGGAGTGGATATAGATTACCTTTTAATTTTGAAGGTGGGCAGATGCCTTTATTTAGAAGGGTTCCAAAAAGAGGTTTTACTCATTTGAAGAAATACAAAGTAGAAATAGTAAATCTAAATCAGATTGAAAAAAAATTTAATGATGGAGAAGAAGTTTCACCTGAGACATTGAAGAATAAAGGTCTTATTAAAAAAGGCGAGTTTGTAAAAATTCTTGGAGATGGAAATCTGACTAAAAAACTTACATTTTTCGCACATAGTTTTTCAAAAAAGGCAAAAGAGAAAATAGAAAAGGTTGGAGGTAAAATTAATCTTATAAAGGAAAATTAAAATGTTTGAAGCGTTTAGAGATACATTTAAAATACCAGATTTGAAGAGAAGAGTTGGTATTACAATTTTACTTCTGACTGTTTATAGATTTGGTTGTTATATTCCTGTTCCAGGGATTAATGGAAAGGAACTTGCAAAAATATTTGAGAGTTCAGCCAATACTTTATTTTCACTTGCTGACCTTTTTTCAGGAGGTGCTTTAAGTCAGGCAACAATTTTTGCCCTTGGAATTATGCCTTATATAAGTGTTTCAATTGTTCTTGAATTACTTGCTTCAGTTGTTCCATATTTTGAAAACATGTTAAGAAGTGGAGTTGAAGGAAGGAGAAAATTAACTCAATTAACAAGATTTGGAACAGTTGCTCTCTGTATTTTTCAGGGCATGGCAGTCAGTATTTTTCTTGAGAATCCAGAACATTTTGGGGGTATTGTTATAGTTGCAAATCCTGGTTGGTTATTTCGCATTGTCTCTACATTAACATTGACAGCAGGTACTATTTTTCTTATGTATCTTGGAGAGCAAATTACAGAAAAAGGAATAGGGAATGGTATTTCATTAATAATAACAGTAAGTATTATTTCGAGGATGCCTGTTGCATTTCACAGAATGGCAGGACTGGTTGCTTCTGGAGAAATTAATTTTTTTGTAGTTTTGATACTCTGTGCTTTAATTTTTGGTGTTGTTGCAGCAGCAATAGTTGTAAATGAAAGCGAAAGGAGAATCCCTATCCAGTATGCAAAAAGAGTAATAGGTAAAAGGATATATGGAGGACAATCAACCTATCTTCCAATAAAATTAAATCAAGGAGGAGTTCTTCCATTAATATTTGCTATTGCAATTTTAACTTTTCCTGCGACCATTCTTTCTTTTACTGAAAATAAATTTTTAAGTAAAATTGCAGTAATTCTTTCTCCTCAACAGCCACTGGGTATGTTATTATATGCTGGTTTAACAATATTTTTCTGTTATTTCTATGCAGGGATTATTTTCAATCCAGATAATATTGCAGAAGATTTGCAGAAATATGGTGGTTTTATTCAGGGAATAAGGCCTGGGAAATCAACTGCTCTTTATCTTGAAAGGATTGTAAACAGATTAACTTTGCCTGGTTCTTTAATGCTTACTGCTATTGCCATTTTTCCATATATATTGATGCATGTTTATAGGAAGATACCATATATTGTTGCAAATATTTTTGGAGGGATTGGGCTTTTAATAGTCGTTTCTGTTCTTATTGAAACAATAAGACAGATTGAAGCACATTTACTTTTAAGGCATTATCAGGGATTTATTAAAAAGGCAAAAATAAAATGAAAAAAATTTTGATTTTACTTGGTCCTCCAGGTGCAGGCAAGGGTACTATTGGAGAAAGGTTAAGTCAAATTCTGAATTTACCATTGATTTCAACAGGAGACTTATTGAGGGAGAATATAAAGGAAAATACGGATTTAGGGAAAAAAGCCAAAAAATTTATGGAAAAAGGGGAACTTGTTCCTGATGATATAGTGATTTCAATTCTTCTGGAAAGGATAAAAAGAGATGATTGTAAAAATGGTTTTATTCTTGACGGATTTCCAAGGAATATAAATCAGGCAGAAATTTTAGAAAAGTTTATAGTAAAAGATAAAGTAAAAATTATATACCTAAAAGCAGAAGATGAATTTCTTGTTAATAGATTGTCAAATAGGAGAGTGTGTAGTAATTGTGGAGCAATATACCATCTAATAAATATACCACCGAAAATTGACGGAATTTGTGACAAATGTGGTGGGAAGTTAATTCAGAGGGAAGATGATAAAGAAGATGTTGTGAGAAATAGATTGAATGTTTATCATAATTTAACAGCGCCTTTACTTGATTTTTATAAAAACAAAAAAATTTTATTTACTGTTAGAGGAGATGGAAAGTTGGAAGAAGTTGTTTCTCAGATTATTAAGATAGAAGAAAATGGATAAAAAGGGTATAGATATGGTTAGAACAGCATGTAAAAAAGCGAGGGAGATAATAGAGGAATTAAAAGAATACCTTGTTGATGGAATTTCAACTTATGAAATTGAATTGAAGAGTGTGGAATTGATGAAAAAAAAGAAAGTTGTATCAGCATTTAAAGGTTATAGAGGATATCCAGCGAATATATGTATCTCAGTAAATTATGAGGTGGTTCATGGAATCCCTAAAATAGATAAAATATTAAAAGAAGGGGATATTGTTTCTCTTGATGTTGGAGTTAAGTATAATGGATATTATGGTGATTGTGCAGATACTTTCCCTATTGGTAAAATTGATGTAAAATATATAAAATTAATAGAAGTAACCAGAAAGGCATTTAAAAAGGCATTGAAGGAAATTTATGCAGGTTCAAAAACTGGAAATATTGGATATATTATAGAAAATTATGCTAAAAAATATGGATTCTCTGTAATTAAAGATTTTGCAGGTCATGGAATAGGTAAAAATTTGCACTTAAGACCTGAAGTTCCTAATTTTGGGAATAAGGGAGAAGGAGATATTTTATATGAAAATGAAATTATAGCAATAGAACCGATGATTACAGAAGGAGATGGTGAGATAGAAATACTTAAAGATGGATGGACTGCTGTAACAAAAGATAGAAAATATGTAGCCCATTATGAAAATTGTGTTCTTATAAAAAAAGGAGGATATGAAGTATTAAGT
>CAYNUP010000103.1:0-6851 GCA_964400565.1 uncultured bacterium
ATTTCCGCCTCTATTGAGTTTTTGTCGGAATAACTTGACCCGTTTTAAGGGGATTGCGACGATCATATACAGCAATTGCAGCAACTGGATGATAGTGTCGGAATAACTTGACCCGTTTTAAGGGGATTGCGACTGTAAAGTTCAGAAAAGGTTAATTTTCCTCTTATAACTGTCGGAATAACTTGACCCGTTTTAAGGGGATTGCAACAAATTTTGTGAATTGAGAATTTTAGAAAATTTGAGAAACTAAAAAGCAAATTGTGTTTACCTATTTAGTAAAAGAAATGAGGAAAAAGTCATCTTCGTCAATTCCTTTAATAAATCTAAAACCAAAATTTTCAATAAACTTCTTCATTTCAGAAATACTTCCTATTTTATCTTTTGCTATAAGAGGATGAGTTTTTCTGTGGAGTTCATTTACAAATTTTCTTCCTGTTGGATGTGAAATTATAAAAATTCCACCCTTTTTCAATAGCCGGTATATTTCTTTTAGGGCAGTTGCTTTTTCTTCAAAATGTGGATAACAGGCATTTGCTATAATTATGTCAAAAAAATTATCATTAAAAATTGTTTTTTTTATATCCATAACAAACGATTTAACATTAGGAGGATAATTTTTTTCTCTGAATTTTTCTATCATTTTTTCTGCAATATCAATAGCAAATATATTTATTTCTTTTTCAATTTCAAGTAAATAAGGAATTAAAACTCCTGTTCCTGTCCCTACATCTAAAACATTCTGTCCCTTTTTAATTTTTATTTCTGAAATAATTCTTCGGTATTTTTCAGGACTTACTTTATCATCTTTGTCCCATTTTTCTGCCATTTGATTAAAAAAATCTTTTTTACTTTTCATTTTTTTACCCTTTTTGGAGAAAAAATTACTGATATTATGAATATAAAAGTTGAAACAATTATGATAGATGCACCTGCTGGAAAATTAAACTTTGCGGAAAGAAAAAGTCCAATCCAACCAGATAAAATAGCAAATACACAAGAGAGAAAATACATTTTTTTCATATTATATGTAATCTGATAGGCACTTGCGGCAGGATTAACAATAAGAGCAAATACAAGAAGACCACCAACTGATTTTAATGTTGCTCCTACTGTCATTCCAGTAAGTAATAATAAAAGATAGAAAAATATTGTAGCAGAAATACCACTTGCTTTTGCCAATTCTCTATTAAATATGACTGCCTGAAGTTCTTTAAAAAATATAACGGTTATTATTATTACAAAAAAACAGGTGATTACAAGAATTATAATATCTAATAAATTGACTGTTAAAATACTGCCCCATAGAAGATTAAGTGCCTGACTTTTGGATTCTGGAAGTAATCCCATAAATAGAAAGGCAAGACCCAAAGTGGAAGAAAAAATAATACCAATTGATGTTTCTGGATGTAATTGTCCTTTATCCGAAATTGGACCAAGTATGGCACAGGCAAGAAAGCAAAAAAGGAAAGAGAAAGGTATAACTGGTTTATTAAGGAAAAGTGCAAGAAGTGCTCCTGCAAAGGCAGAGTGTGATATGGCAACACCAATAAAAGATATTCTCATAATTACTATCCAAACTCCTACTATTCCACAGGCAATTCCTGCTAAAAGTGCTGCAATAAGTGCTTTTTGAAAGAAGGCAAATTTAATTAATTCCATTTTTTGTTTCAAATTTTTTTATAAATTCTTCTTTTTTACCGTCATATATAATTTTGCCTTCTTCAAGCCATATAACCCTTTCGCATAATTTTTTTATTGTTTCTATTTCATGAGATACAAGTAAAGTTGTAATCCCTTCTCTTTTATGTATTTCTTCAATTATTTTAGAAACTTTACCTGTCATTTCAAAATCAAGCCATGCAAAAATTTCATCCAGAAGTAGTATTTCAGGTTCTTTTATCAATGCCCTTGCTATTAATACTCTCTTTCTTTCTCCTCCTGATAATTGTCCAAATGGTTTTTTTAAAATATGATCTATTTCAAGTAAATAACATATCTCTTCAAGTAATTTTTTTTCTTTTTCTCCTGGAAAATGGAATAAACCTAATTTTCCATACCTTGCCATAAGGATAACTTCCTTAGCCAAAATAGGTAGTTTAGGGTCTATATCAAGTGTTTGAGGCACATAACCAATAATTCTTCTCAATAAATTTTCAGTAAAAATATTAAATTCTATATCATTTATAAAAACCCTTCCTTTTCTAATATTTGCAAGTCCATTTATTGCACAAAGAAGAGTTGTTTTCCCTGCACCATTATGTCCAAAAATACCTACAAATTCTCCTTCTTTTATTTCAAGTGAAAGACCTTTTATTATTGTTTCGGTTAAATATCCAACAGACACATTATCTAACTTTATTTTTGTTTTTTTCATATGTTTCTATTATTCTCTTAGCATTTTCTAAAAGTGTTTTCCTTAGTGTTGGTGTCTTTGGAAATACATTAGGAAAGTTTGATATAGTAAGATGTGGGATTTTTAATTCATCAGCAATTACTTTTCCTGTATCCGGACCTGCCTGAAGATTATCTATAATAATTTTAACTTCCTTTTCTCTTCCAATGTTTATAAGGTTTTTTATTTCAATAGGTGTAAGTTCCTCTTTTCTTCCATAAGTGGCTACAACTTTAAGTCCAAGATATTCAAGCATTTCTTTTATGTGTTTATTACAAATACAAGGAGTTCCTTTTAAATTTTCCATCATCTCTTTTACTTTCTTGTCTGTTTTTTTTATTTCTTCTATTGCTTTCATTGTATTTAAATCAAAAAAATTTTTATATTTGGGGAATTTCTCAGAAAGTATTTCATTAATATTAGAATAAAGTTTTTTTTGATTTTCAGGAATAAACCAACTGCCTTCTATTTTTATGATAAAAGGTAAAAAGTCATTTCTTTTAATGGATGTCTTTATCTGTTCTAAATATGATTCAAACCCCTGAGCAAAGAGAATTCCACTTTTTTCAATACTGGTAAGATGACTGCTTTTAATATCAAAATGGCCTGGACAATATCCCGATGGGACAAGTGTTTCTACGACAAGTTTGTCTTTTACAATATCTTTAATTACAGAAGAAAGAACACTTGTTGTTGCTACAATATCCTTTCCCAAAATTATTCTTGATATTATAAGAGCCAAAAATATATAAATTTTTCTTTTCATTCTTAATATGATGTATCCCAGTACTTACGCCAGTCAGGAGCAATTTTTAATTGTGTATCTGGTGGTCTATTTCCGCTTCCATCGGCATTACTATGGTATTCCTTTGGTCTTAACCATTTTACACTTCCATCTCCAAAAAGAACATTGCTTCCTCCTAAATGAATACGACAAACAGCCCAGAAAGATGTTGCTCCACCACCAAGTATACCAGAAGGACTTAAATCAGTATCATTTTTATATGGGGGCCCTGCATTACAACCACCTCGGCCATCTGAATATCTTCCCCATTCAACAACTAAAATTTTATTTGTTATATTTCTTATCTGTGACTCTTTTCTACCTACAAAACCAGGGATTGTCCCACCAACAGGAATAGAACCGATATTATATCCTTGCCCATAATACCAGTTAGTATATGGAATAGTTTTACCATGCCTGCTTGGACAATAACATATTTTCATTCTTCTTGCCTTTTCTTCTTCTGAAATATTTTTGGAGAGAATATAATAAAGAAGTTTTTCTTTCCAGTATGGATTGTCAGGATATGTTGCATCATAGTCAAGTTTATACATTTCAAAAGCCGTACCTATTTGTTTTAAATTAGACATACAAACAGTACTTCTTGCTTTTTCTCTTGCTTTACTTAAAGCAGGTAATAACATTCCTGCAAGAATTGCTATTATTGCTATTACAACAAGTAATTCTATCAAAGTGAAGCCATCTTTTCTATTTTTTCCTTTTTTCAATTCTTTACTCTTTTCCATTTTTCCCTCCTTTTAGTGTTACTATTTTAAAATTTGTGCTATCAACTGTCAAAAAAATTTAAATTAAATTAGTGTTACTATTTTAATATTTTTGCTACTTATTGTCAACATCAAAGAAAAACTTAATTATACTTTATTTAATTTTGTTAAGCGAGTTTTAAATATGCGTTGAAAAGGGCTTTGTAATATCTTAATAATCTCTCTGGTTCTGGATTTGATAATATTTCAGCAAGGCAGAAGTTTTTAAAATTTATCCCTTTTAATAATCTGAATAATTCAAGCCATGGGTAATTATTCCAAAGTTCATTTATATGGATTATGTCTATTTTGTCTTTTAATAAATTGAAATTCTTCTCTATTGAACCTGTTTCATCTAAATCAGTCATATTTGAATTCCAACATACATATAAATTTGGGATTGCAACAGTCCGAGGACCGTCCTCGGTACTCACGAGGACCGTCCTCGGTCCTCAAAGTGGGAATGATTGAAAGAGAAAGGTGGATATTGTGTTTTAACCCGAAAGAGAATTTGACTTGACAAATTTTTAGAAGTATGAGATTATAAATTCAATGAGTGAAAGAGAAAGTTTAATTTTTGCTTCTCTTTTACATGATATTGGGAAATTAGCACAGCGTGGGGGAGAAACACTTAAAGGTGAATATGAAAAAGGAAAATATTTAGAAAGTACTTACTGTCCATCTTATAAATCCTACTTTTATACTCATCATCATTTACTTTATTCTGCTCAATTTATAAAAGAAATTTTTAAGGATAAAGCAGAAATAATTGAGTCCCTTGTTCTTTCCCATCACAAACCAGATGTTTTTTCAAGAGATATAAGATTATCACTTATAATTCAACTTGCTGACTGGTTATCAAGTGGAGAAAGGAAAAAAGAAGAAGAAATTGAGGAAGAGAAGGATATAGAAAAAGAACCTTTGATTTCAATTTTTTCTCAAATTGAAATTGATAAAGTAAAAACTGAAGAAAAATATTGCAAACCTGTAAAAATAGAAAAATCCCTTGAAAATTTTATACCTATTGAGGAAAAACAAGATGCAATTACAAATGAGGCAAATTTTAAAAAATTATGGAATGAATTTAAGGAAGAGGCAAAAAAATTTCTTTTTCATCTAATTTCAAAAAGAGTTTCAATCAATTTCTATTTCTTCTTGAAAAATATACTTTATTTGTTCCTTCAGCAGTTTATAAAACAAAATCAGAAATTTCTCTTTTCCACCACTTAAAATCTACAACAGCAATTGCAACCTGTTTATATGATTTAAATCTAAGCGAAAATGAAATAATAGATATTACAGAAAAATTTAAAGAAGAAAAATTTGACGACAGAAAACCTTTTATTCTTTTAAGTGGAGATATATCCGGAATTCAGGATTTTATTTATTCAATTACAAGCGAACATGCTTTAAAAGGTTTGCGTGGAAGGTCTTTTTATTTGCAGTTACTTGCAGAAGCGATTGCTTATAGAATTCTTGATGAGTTTAATTTGACTTTATGCAATTTATTGTATATTGGTGGTGGAGGATTTTTAATTTTGCTACCTAATAAAAACAAAAAAAATAGAAAAATAAAGAATTTAATAAAGGATATTGACAGAAAAATATTTGATGCACATAGAGGAAAACTTGGCATTGTTATTTCTACTTTAGAAATTTCTTATTCTGACTTTAAAATTGGCAATTTTGGAAAAGTTCTTGAGGAAATCGGTAAAAGAAATTCAATTGAAAAGAGGAAGAAATTTAAATATATACTTGATGAGGACTTTTTCAAACCATATCCAGAAAAAATAGAAAAAGAACTAAAAGGTTGTGAAATATGTGGAGATGAAATTGAACAAGGTAATAGATGTGAATTATGTAAAAGTTTTGAAGAACTGGCAAAGGACATTAAAAATGCGGAATTTATGGGCGTATCTCAGGTAAAATATGAAAAAGGGAAAATTAGTTCCTGGGATGAATTAATTAAAAATATTGGGTATGAATTTAAATTTGGAAAAAGCAAACCAAATTCTGAAATCATTTTTTTACTTAATGAAACCGATTTCCTTAAGGACGGATGCGATGGATTTAAATTTGAAGCAATATATAGTCCTGAAGGAACACTTGAAGATATAGCAAAAAATGCAGAAGGAGTTAAAAGGTGGGGAAGTTTGAGGATGGATGTTGATAATTTGGGGAAAATTTTTAGAGACGGATTTAGGAGAAATGGAGTAGATGAAACAACAATTTCAAGATTTAGTATGTTAAGTTATATGCTTTCAATGTTTTTTTCTTCTGGAATAAGAGAAATTGTTGAGAATAAATATAAAGATTGCTGTTGCATTGTTTATTCAGGAGGAGACGATTTATTTATAATTGGTCCATGGTCAAAATTACCGGAACTGGCAAAAGAAATTTATGATAATTTCAGAAAATATACTTCTAATCATCCTAAAATAACTTTATCAGGTGGAATTTATATCGCACCAACTTCTAAATTTCCAGTTTATGTATCAGCAAAAGAAGCGGGTAAAGCAGAAGAGAAGGCAAAAAGATGGGATAAAAATAAAATCTATTTCCTTGACACAGAGATAAATTGGGTAGAAGAATTTGAGAAAATAAATGAGGCAAAAGAAAAACTTTATAATTTATTGAAAAGAGAAGATGGTAAATCAAAAGTTTCAAGGTCCTTATTAAATATTCTTTACGCTGGTTATAATGAAGAAGAATTAATTAAGAAAAGAAGGCTGCCTTATCTAAGAATCTGGAGAATATTTTATGGAATAAAAAGGTTTATGGAAAGGCATAAGGGATATGAAAAAGAACTTGAAGAAATAAGGCAAAAATTCATAATTGATTACAAATTACAACCAAAATTAAATGTAGCAGTTAGATGGGCAGAACTATTAACAAGAAAGGAGGAGGTGAA
>CAYNUP010000104.1:0-23594 GCA_964400565.1 uncultured bacterium
GTATAATTACAGTACCTGCAAAACAAAAATACTGGGATATAGGAGATGAAGCAGCATCCCATTTTCGCAGATATGAAAAAAAAGAAATAATAAATTTATTTATAACTACAGGATTTAAAGTAAAAACCTTTTATTGTTTTGGACCCATTACCTTTTTCTGGCATAAATTTATATTTATTCCTGTTTTAAGACAGAAATTAACGAAAAAGAAGCATTTATCAAAAAATTTACTCAAAATAGAATCATTGAAAAAAATTATTTCTTATATATTTTATTTTGATTTTTTGTTTCTAAAATTCAATATTTGGAATTCTTATCTTATTGTGGCACAAAAAGATGAAAAATAAATACTTACAAATTTTTATAATTTTAAGTGTGTTAATTTGGTACTTTTTGGGAATAAACTGGGGTATACCATCAAAAAATCTGAATAATTTATATTTTACTGATAACCAAAAAATAGATACATATGTAAATATAATAAAAAAATATTCTGTTGATGAAGCATGGAAAGGATGGGGTGCTTATCTTGTTCTTCATCCAGAGGAAGAAGAAAAAAAATTACCAAGAAATTTATACAATCCAATAAGAAGCTATCATCCGGATGAGTATGCTGTGATAAAAAGTCTTTCCTATATGAACCCTGGAAAATTTGATTTTAATCCTCATCAGTACGCTATGGGTGGAGTTTATTTGTATTTTGTCGGATTTTTCATTTATCTTTTATCAAAACTTAATATAATAAAATTAACAAAAGATTTAGGATTTTATTTTTTTAATCCAGAAGAGATTGGAAAATTTTATATTATTGGGAGAAGCATTACAACTTTTTATGGAATTGGAATTATTATTTTATCCTTTCTCATTTCTAAAAAAATATATAAAAAAGAAAGTAATGCATTTTTGACTACAATTTTAATATTATTTTCCCCTTTAATCATTTTAAATTCTTCCTATATGTATGTTGATATTCCTGGTTTTTTCTGGGTTATGATGTGTTTATATTTCTCAATTAAAACAATAGAAATCCCTAATAACAAAAATTCCTTTTTAACCGGTATATTTTCTGGACTTGCATGTGGAACAAAAATTCCTCTTTTAGTTTCAATTTTTATTCCTTTTTTAACTTCAATTTTAATTTATAGTAAAGATATCAAAAAAATTATTCTTTCTTTAATTTATGTGATTGGCGGTTTTTTAATTTCTTTTGGAATAACAAATCCTTATTTTTTCATAACTTTCCCTCTACCTCTTGTAGAATTAAGACAGCATACTCCATTAAGTTTTAGTGGAAAATTTTACTTAAATTCCCTTGGGTATGGAATTGGCTGGCCTGTTTTTATGTTATGTCTGACAGGAATTTTTTTAAATAAGAATAATTTTAAAGAGAAAAATCACATTTTACTTTTCATCTGGTGCATCTTTTATTTTTTCTTTATCTCTATTTTTTCAAAAAATTATGCAAGATACATTCTTCCAATAGTCCCTCCTCTTATAATTCTGGGGAGTAATTACTGGCTTGAAAATTTCAAAATAAAAATTTTAAGAAGAATAATACTTGCTTGCTGTTTTTTATATTCATTTTCCTATGGTTTAAGTTATAAAGGTTTGCTTATAAAGGAAAATACAAGAACAGAGGCAGGTAAATGGATTAAAGAAAATATTCCCTATGTAGAAAGTATTGGTGTCTGTGAAGTTCCATGGCAATTTCAAATGCCTCCTTTTGATTATTTTGTTTATAAAGTCAAGGTTATAAATTATGATTTTGAAAGATTAAAAAAAGAAATGCCTGATTATTTCATTATATCTTCTTTTCAGGGAGAAATTCCGCCTTACCCCTCTAATTTACAGAAAGAAAGAATTGAATTCTGGAGAAAATTTATAAGTTCAAACTTATATTCTCCTTTAAAAACATTCCAAAAATTTCCATCCATTGGTATAATAAAATTTAAATTTAGTGTATTACCGGAAGATTTAATATATATTAACCCAACAATAATCATATTCAAAAAAAAATGAGTGAGATATTCGATTTTAATTTACCGAAAGAACTTATTGCACAGTATCCTTTAAAAGAAAGAGAAAAGGCAAGATTGATGGTTGTCTTTAAGAATAAAGAAGAAATAATTGAGGATGTTTTTGAAAATATAGATAAATACCTGAAAAAAGGAGATATTCTTGTTTTGAATAATACAAAAGTTATACCAGCAAGATTAAAATGTAGAAAAGAAACTGGCGGAAAAATTGAAATATTACTTTTAAAAAATATTGATGAATATCAATGGAAAGTTATTGCAAAAGGTAAAGTCAAAGAAGGAGGGAAATTTTATAAAGATGACCTTGAAGGAGAAATTTTAAATAAAAATGAGGATGGAAGTTTTGTAGTAAGATTTAATAAGGATAAGGAAAAAATAAAAAAATATGGAGAAATACCATTACCACCTTATATAAAAAGGGAGCCAGAAGAAATTGATAAAATCTATTATCAAACTGTATATGCTAAAAAAAATGGTTCAATTGCTGCTCCTACTGCAGGATTACATTTTACAGAGGAAATCCTTGAAAAATTGAAAAATATCGGTATTGAAATTATATTTATTACTCTTCATATGGGATGGCCTTCTATTAAAATTTTAAAAGATGTTGAAAAATCAGTTGGGAAGGAATATTGTGAAATTACTGAAGATGTATGTGAAAAAATAAATAATGGGAAAAAAGAAGGAAGAAGAATAATTGCTGTTGGAACTGGAACCACCCGTGCTCTTGAATCAGCATGGAAAGAAGATAAATTGATGCCTTTTTTTGATTATACAGGTCTTTTTATTAAACCTGGATTTAAATTTAATGTTATTGATGGTCTTATAACAAATTTTCATCTTCGTGGCTCAACCCATATTCTTCTTGTTTATGCTTTTTCTGGAGAAATTTTAAAAAAGGCATATAATCTTGCAATTAAGAAAAAATATAGATTTTATTCTTATGGTGATTGTATGCTAATAATTTAAAATGGAATTTGAAATAATTAAAAAAGATAAAAAGACAAATGCAAGAGTTGGAATATTAAAAACACCTCATGGAATTGTTCACACTCCATCTTTTATGCCTGTTGCAACTTTGGCAAATGTAAAAACTCTTACCTCTGAGGATTTAAATGAAATTGGTGTTGAAATGATTATTTCAAATGCATATCACCTTTATTTAAGACCAGGCATTGAAGTCATTGAAAAGATTGGAGGAATTCATAGATTTATGAACTGGAAAAAACCAATAATTACAGATAGTGGAGGATTTCAGATATTCAGTTTAGAAAATGTAAAGATTAATGAAGATGGAGTTATTTTTAAATCAAAGATTGATGGCTCAACTCATTTTATTACTCCTGAAAAATCAATCAAAATACAGGAAAAAATTGGTGCAGATATAATTATGGCTTTTGATTATTGTCCGAAAAACTGGAATGATTATGATGAGGTTAAAAAAAGTGTTGAATTGACAATTAAATGGGCAAAAATATGTAAGGAAAGTCATAAAAAAGAAAATCAGGAATTATTTGGAATTATACAGGGAGGAATTTATAAAGAGTTAAGAGAAAAGTGTATTGAAGAGATTGAAAAAATTGGATTTTCTGGTTATGGATTTGGAGGACTTTCAATTGGTGAGCCATTTGAAGAGACATTAAGGATAATTGAATTTATAATTAAAAATTTACCTCCTCAAAAATTAAGATATTTTATGGGTATTGGTATGCCTGAGCAAATAATTAAACTTGTGGAACTTGGAGTAGATCTTTTTGATTGTGGAATGATAACACATATAGCAAGAACTGGCTCAACATTAACAAAAAATGGAAAGATAAATATAAAGGCAGGAAAATATAAGTTTGATGAAAGTCCTCTTGACCCAGAATGTGATTGTTTTGTCTGTAAAAATTATACAAGAGCATATATAAGACATCTGATAAATACAAAAGAGATAACTGGATTAAGATTAAATTCCTACCACAATGTATATTTCATAACAAAATTTATGGCAAGTTTAAGGGAAAAGATTTTGGATAGTTAAATTTTAATACACTGGTCTTTAATAAATTTTTTATACCAGTTATTAAACTCATCAGGAGTAGAAAGGTAAATCTGGAATGGTGAAAATGAGTCAATTTTTGATTTCTGTTTTTATTTTTACTCTTTCATCATAACTTTCAGATAAATTTTCTGAAATTATTAAAACATCTATATCACTTAAAGGCGTATATTCATTTTTTATAACTGAACCAAAAACAATGACCTCAACTTTCCCTAAAATTTTTTCTGCCTGTTCTTTTATTTTTTTACAATAATGTAAATAATTCTTAAAATATTTCTCTTTCTCCTCTGCTCTCTTTTTTAAAATTCTAACAAACTCATTCATTTGTAAATTTTTCTCCTTTCAAAAATTTAATTTCTTTCCCCACAAAAATATTATACAATAGAACTGAAATTTGATAAAATATTTACCCAAAAAGGAGATAAAATGGATGCAAGAGAAAGGTGGAATAGGATTTTCAAGTTTAAGGAGGTTGATAGGGTTTTTAATTGTGAATTTGGTTACTGGAAAGAGACATTTAAAAGATGGCATGATGAAGGATTACCAGAAGATATAGATGACAATGAAAAAGCAGATATATTTTTTAAATTTGACCCGATAGTTGTAATACCAATAAATATGAGTCTAATTCCAAATTTTGAAGAAAAAATAATTGAAGAAACAGATAGACATGTAATATTCCAGAACCAAAGTGGAGTTATATGTGAAGTTTTTAAAGATGGAACTTCAACAATACCTCATTATATAAAATTTCCTATTGAAAATAAAAATGACTGGATTGAATTTAAAGAAAGATTAAAACCTGATATTTCAAAAAGGTATCCTGATGAGGAAACATGGGAAAAATTAAAAAAAGAATGGGAAAACAGAGATTATCCATTAGGAATAGGAGTGGGTTCTTTATTTGGATGGATAAGAAACTGGATGGGATTTGAAAATTGTTTAATATCTTTTTACGAGCAACCTGATTTAATTGAAGAAATTATGGATTATATTGTTTATTTTGTTTTAACATTAATTGAAAAAGCACTTCAGGAGGTCAAAGATATTGATTTTGCTTCATTCTGGGAAGATATGGCATTTAAAACAGGACCTATGATTTCTCCTAAACATTTTTCTCAATTTATGGTTCCAAGATATAAAAAAATAACAAATAGATTGAAAAAGGAAGGTATTGATGTAGTAATTGTTGATTGTGATGGGAATATAAATGAACTTGTTCCTTTATGGCTTGAGGCAGGAGTAAATGTTATGTTTCCACTTGAAATAAATAGTGGTTCAGGCCCTGTTATATTAAGGGAAAAATATGGTAATAGAGTTTTATTAAAAGGAGGAGTTGATAAGAAGGCATTAATTTATGGTAAAGAGGCAATTGATAAAGAACTTGAAAGAATAAAGGAAACTGTTGAAAAAGGTGGTTTTATTCCTCATGTTGACCATAGAGTTCCTGCTGATGTGAGTTATGAGGATTATAAGTATTATTTAAAAAAGAAAAAGGAAATTTTTAATATTTTTGATTGGGAAATTGAGGAGGTTTTAAAATGAAATGCGGATATGTAACAATTCTTGGCAAACCAAATGTAGGAAAATCAACTTTATTGAATACAATTTTAAACCAGAAAATTTCTATTGTATCTCCAAAACCAGCAACTACAAGAATAAAAGTTATAGGAATTTATAATGATGAGAAAGGACAGATTATTTTTATAGATACTCCTGGATTTGAAGAAGGAAGGAATGAACTTGGTAAATTTATGTTAAAGTCAATATATTCATCTTTGGAAGAAACAGACCTGATTTTATTTTTGATTGAAGCAACTGGCTGGAAAGATGAAGATGAAAAAATTCTTGATGTTTTAAAGAAAATTGATAAAAAAAATGTAATACTTGGTATAAATAAAATAGATGCTCTGAAATTTAAAGAAGAACTTTTGCCTTTGATTGATGAGAGTAGGAAAAAATTTGATTTTCTTGAAATTGTTCCATTTTCTGCTTTAAAAAATAAAAATCTTGATTCATTAATTAAGGCAATTTTTTCCCATTTACCAGAATCAGAAAAATTATATCCCGTTGATATGATTACAAATATACCTCTTGAATATAAACTTGCTGAAATTATAAGGGAAAAGATATTGCAAAAAACATTCCAGGAAGTTCCTCATTCTGTTGCAGTTGAAATTGAAGAAATTAAAGAAGGAGAGAAAAATAAAGATATTATTGTAGTAAAAGCAAATATTATTGTTGACAGGGAAAATTTAAAATCAATAATAATTGGTAAAGATGGAAAGATGATAAAAACAATTGGAAAACTTGCAAGAGAAGAAATGGAAGTAATTTTAGGAAAGAAGGTTTATCTTGAATTGTGGGTAAAAGTAATTGAGGACTGGAGAAATAAATCAGATATTTTCAGAAAGTTTGGATATGGTAATATCTAATTCTATTTTTTTTCAATAGATTGTATGAAAAGAGCATGTTGAGTTTTTTCCCAGTAATGAGGCTTTTTAAAAAATTGAAAAAGACCTTTTAATGCTCCAATACTCATCAAAACCCAGTAAAAAGGCGAAAGAATTGCGGGTAAAACCAATTTATACCATTTTCTTTTTAAAACACCAAAAACATTAATGACAACGAATATAATATTTCCAAGAAGTAATACAGGAGTTACAATCCAGAAGAAAATATTGGGGAAATATATTTTATGAGGAGAAATTATCCATGTTATTAAAAATAACCATGCAACAGGATTAAAACATAGAACAAAAAAATTACCTCCAACTATTAAATTAAAATGAAAAAAATTTTTTAATCCTATCCTTTTAATCAATCTGAAAGGATTTCTCATATGAACAAAATATGTCTGAATGTATCCTTTTACCCATCTACTTCTCTGCTTTATCCAGTTATTCAATTCACTATTTGCTTCTTCCCATGTTGTTGTGTCAAGAACTTTTGTTCTGTATCCACTCATAAAAATTCTTATCCCGAGGTCACAATCTTCTGTAACATTAAATGGGTCCCATCCTTTCAATTCCTTTAATATTTCTGTTTTAAAATGGTTTGAAGTTCCACCGAGAGGGATTGGTGCTTCTATACTATCTATTCCTGGTAAATAAAGGTCAAACCATGAAGAATATTCAGCAGTGAACCATTTTGTCAATAAATTCTGATTGGGATTATAATAGTTCAATTTTGACTGAAGACATATTACATTTTCAGGAACTTTTTTGAAACCCAATACTGCTTTTTTAAGTTGGTCTCTTTCTGGAATATCTTCTGCATCGTAAATAACCAGATAAATTCCTCTGGCTTCCTTCAATCCAAAATTTAATGCCTTCCCTTTTGTTTTCGGTGGAAAATCAGGAATTTCTGTAATCTTCCAGTAATGTGGTAAATTAAAATTTTTCAAATATTCCTTCATCTCTCTATCATCCTCCTCAACCAGAAGAATTATATCAAGTTTATCTTTTGGATAGTTAAGATTTTCAATAGCATAATATAACTGGTCAAAAATTTCCTTTTCTTTATAAACAGGCAAAAGTATCGTATATAATGGCCAATCACTATGAGAAAGAATCTCTATTTCACTGATTTTAATCTCTTTATTTTTTATTATTCCTCTGAAAACCAGAAACAACTTATGAAGACATATAAGGAAATAAAGAGATGAAAAAAAATAAAAAACAGTATATGTTTTTAGAAAAATGTGAGAATAAAAAAGGTAAATAACTCCAAGAAAAAATAAAAAAAGAAAAAGTTTCTGCCAGAAAATCAATTTTATATATGCATTCTCTTCCGGAAGTAAAACTCTATATTTTAAAAAATTACTCTCCATAAAAAGTTGCTTTTACCGCAATCCACTTTTTAAAAGAAGGCATTTCAATTTTAATATCTCCATTTTCCTCTGTAAAAACCTCTTTCTCCTCTATTTTCCCTTTCTCCAGGTCATAATATTCCAACTTAAACTTGCCTATTTTTTTATTTTTCAAAAAACATATTATACCACTATATTCAGGAAAATCCTTTCTTTCCATATTTTTTAATACGCTGTAATCACATAAAAGAAAACTTGAAAAAAATTTATTACCAATACCGATTGAAAAAAGTTGATTTTTACCATAACCTTCTATATTTATATTTTCCTCTTCCAGTGGCATTTTTAATCTATCTATTCCTTTACAATAATCAAAGAAAATTTTATACAGATAAAAAAGATTAAATTCGTCAATAAATCTGTGCCACCAGAAAAGTGGTGTAGAAGCAAAAGGCAAATGGAAAGAATACCACAATCCAATTACTATATCTCTTTTCAAATTTTCAACCGAACTTCCCATAGGTGTTCCACCATATTCAGAAACAAAAAGAGGTTTTTTAAATTTTAAATTAAATCTGTAAATATACCTTAAAAAGTCGGATAAATTCTGTTTGTTAAAATCATAATAGGCGTTAGTGATAATATAGTCCACGCTTTCAGAGACAATTTTATTATCTACCAGTATTGTATAGTGTCCAGTAATTAAATGATTGTATACATCTATTCCTTTAATATATTCAGCCATTTCTTTAAACCATTTTTCTACTTCAATCCTTTTATAAAAATCCCTCTCAGAACCAACAAGGTTTATTTCATTTAAAATCTCCCATGAAAAAATATATGGAGAATAACTCCATCTCCCAATAATATATCTGAGTTTATTCTTGAATAAACTTTTTGCTCTTTCATCTATAAAAAACTCATTTGGACTTTTTAAAAAACCACCATTTTTAATATTATATGGATTATCGTCCCATTCCTGATCGCACCATGTACTTAACTGGCCATGATTTATAATTACAAGTTGAATATAAATGTTATATTTTTCTGCAAATTCAAGAATTTTGTCAATCTTCCATGCATTTCTAAAATTATACCAACCTATCCCTTTATAACCAGGTCTATTTTCTATCCATTCCAGAGCAGAAAACCATGGAGACATCCATATTTCTACAAAATTTATTCCGCTTTCATTCAGTTTTTTAAATATTTCTTCATAATAAAATGTCCCTTTATCCTTCTCCATAGGTTTTTTCATCATTTTTGAATACCTTTCATCTGTTGGAGAGCGAATATTTATTCCAACTGGATAAAAAAAATCTCCATCTTTAAATGAGAAATATCTTTCGTCAATAGCACTTATTCTTACAAATTTATTCTTTACATCTGATGGCTCTACAATAAAAAAATCCATTTCTGTTTTTTTCTCCCCTTCAATATCTTTTACTTTGACAAAAAACCTGTATCGTCCTTCTTTCTCAGGAGTAAATCTAATTTTCCAGAAAGGATATCCTACAGGAGTTAAAATTTCTTCTCCATTTTCAAGATATCTTTCATATTCCTGATAATAAAATCCGGGTAAAATAAAAGTATTTCCTTCAGGATCAATAAAAATACCCTCTACACAAACTTCCTCCGGATTAAAAGGATTTAAATATTTCTTTGGTAAGAAAAAAGAAATTTCAAACTTTTCAAATCTGGATAGTTTTTTTTTATTTATTGTAATTTCAGGAAAAACTTTAAATACACCTTTAATATCATCCAGATAAATGGAGCCAGTAAATTTTGTATTAGAGAATATTTTAAATCCAATCTTTCTTATATTTGAAATTGTTTTTTCTGACCATGGTTGGGAATGACCTATATTTTCCCAAAATGGACTGCCTGGTTCAACATTTATACTTATTTTATTCCACTGGTCTTTTTTTAATATAAATAATGGTGTCTGATACCATAACCATTCATTATCTTGTAAAAAAAAACATATTTTCACATCATCAGGAAAATTGGATGGAAGGAAGATATTAAAGATTAAATTTTTATAATTTGAAAGGTCTTTATAAAACTCCTTTTCCACACATCCTTCCCCAGGAAATTCAAGTTTAATTTCTAATGAACTCTTTCCACTTAAAAATTTTTCTTTTGAAAGGGTTATTTCCTTTACACAATTATTTTTTATCTGTGTTATCTTCCACAACTGGGAATTATCTTCAAAATTAAAAAAAATATCTTCCTGTAAAGTTTTTTCTACTTGGGAAAACAAAAAAATACAATCAAAAACTAAAAAAAACAGAAAAATTTTTCTCATTTCAACTCAATTTCTAATCCTTTTGAAGCAGATTCTTTTTCTTTCAATACAATTTCAAGGGAATTTTTTGCATCTTCTGGTGTTACAACCTGAAATGGTTTATTATGAATAATGTGGTCAACAAAATATCTCAACTCATAGAAATATCCTCCAAGGTCTTCTATATTTCCCTCCATACCATTTGCTTTAATTTTCTGAAATACAGGTTTTTCAACTTTACCCGAATATTCATATATAACAAGTGATGGCGAATTTTTAGAATTGAAATCAACCGTTGCTTTTTCAAATTTCGCAGTAAAACTCATTTCAAATGGAAAATTCGGAGGAAAATCAAAACCACCTTCAACTTCTGCAATTAAACCATCTCTAAATGTAAAAATCGTGAAAACATGAGCATCAAGCCCGTTTTTTTTGCCTATTTTAGAATATATTTTTTGTGGTTTATTCTTTGTTAAATAAAGTAAAAAATCTGTATCATGAATATGTAAATCAATTAAGGCACCTCCAGATTTTTCCTGACTTAAAAGCCAGTCCTGCCATCCCCATGTAGGAAGAGGAGAAACTCTTCTCATCGAAATTGTAAGCAATTTCCCATATTTCCCATTATCATAGATATCCTTCAAATATTTATACTCTGGCCAGAATCTTATAACCTGTGCAACTGCAAATCTAACTTTATTTTTTTCACAAACTTTTATCATTTCATCAGCATCTTCCACTGTAAGTGCTATTGGTTTTTCACAAATTACATCCTTTTTTGCTTCTGCTGCTTTTATAACATATTCTTTGTGTAAAAAGGTGGGAAGACATATGTCAATTAAAGTAATATCTTCTTTCTTTATAAGTTGTTCAGGGTCAAAATAGGCAATAGTTTTAAATTTTGTTGCAAGTGATTTTGCTTTGTCTCCTCTAATATCTGCTATACCTGCTATTTTCACATCAGGAAGTTGAGAATAAACAGTTGCATGCATGCTTCCCATAAAACCTGCTCCAATTATCCCAACTTTTACCATACTCTCCTCCTTTTTACTGTGTCATTTTGATCAGGTTTTACTTAAATATTAGACATTTCTACCAGTATTTTAGTTTAATTTAACTTATATTGAAAATCAAATTTTTTAATGAAGCATTAACATTGCTATTGTCAAATATATACCTGTTCCAAGAATATCAGAAAGTGTTGTTATTAAAGGAGCACTTGCTGTTGCAGGGTCTTTTTTCAATTTAGTAAATATAAAAGGTAAAGCCATTCCCATTAAACATCCTGCTATTACATTTACAACCATTGAAACAACAACAACCTTACATACTTCAAATCCACCCCTTATTATTCCCATAAAAGAAATTCCAAAACCCATTGTCAGACCAAGAAGTAAAGCCACAAGAATTTCTCTCCCAAACATTTTAAGCCAGTCCCTTATTTTTATTTTACCAAGAGCCATTGACCTTATAATTAAAGTTGCTGATTGACTTCCTGCATTTCCTGCTGTATCAACAAGAACTGGTAAAAAAGTAACAAGGACAACATATTTTGCAATCATATCATTAAATTTGTTTATTATACCTCCTGTAAATAGGTCCATGAATAATAAAAGTAAAAGCCATGAAACTCTACTTCTATACAGATTTTTAACAGGTGTTTTTAAAAGGTCTGTAATTAACTCAACACCAGCAACCTCTGGAGTTATAGCAAAAATTTTTGTCATATCCTCTGTATGTTCCTGTTCTACCACATTCAAAACATCATCAACTGTGACTATACCAAGCAAAATCCCTTCGTCATCAACTACAGGTAAAACAATCAAATCATATTTTCTCATTAAATTTGCTGCTTCTTCCTGGTCTTTATCTGCTTCAATTGCTATAAAATGATAGTCCATTATCTTTTCTATTTTTTCCTCTGGTGGAGAAAGAATAATCTGTGCCAAGGAAATATCATCAATTAATTTCCCGTTTTCATCAACAACATAAACAATATTTATTGTCTCTGCCTGTCTCCCAAATTCTCTTATGTGCTTTAATGCTTCTTCTATTGTCCAGTCCTTTTTTAAAGCAACATAATCAGGTGTCATCAACCTTCCCACACTATTTTCAGGATATCCAAGAAGTTTGAGTGCTTCTTTTCTGTCAGAAGGAGATAACATATTAAGCAATCTCTGAGTTATCTTCCCAGGTAATTCTTCAAACAAATCGGTTCTTTCATCTGGAGGAAGTTCTGAGAGGATATTTTTTATATGTTCATCTGTTAACTTTGTGATTAAATTCTCTTTAATAATAGGATTTAATTCATCAAAAACTTCTGCAGAAAGTTTTTTAGGTAAAATTCTGAATATTATAATCCTATCCTCTTCCTCTATCTCTTCAATAAGTTCAGCAATGTCAGGAGAGGGCCATTCAACAATTGCTTCTTTTAGATTATACCAGTCCTTTTTCTTTACCAGTTCCAAAATTTCATTTTTTAACAATTTTTTTACAAATTTTTCATCATTCATGAAAACTCCTTTCTTTTTATTTTAGCATTTAATCATTTTAACAACAATTTTGGGTTTAGGGTATAATAAAAATATGGGGAAATTTAATCTTGTATCAAATTTTAAACCCTCTGGAGACCAACCAAAAGCGATTGAAAAACTCATTAAAAATATTGAAAGAGGAGAAAAACATCAAATTTTACTTGGAGTAACTGGAAGTGGAAAAACGTTTACAATGGCAAATGTAATTGCTGCTGTAAATAAACCAACACTCGTAATTTCTCACAACAAAACACTTGCAGCCCAATTATATAGTGAATTCAGAGAATTTTTCCCTGAAAATAAAGTGAGATATTTTGTAAGTTATTATGATTATTACCAACCAGAAGCATATATTCCTGAAACAGACACATATATTGAAAAAGATGCATCCATAAATGAAGATATAGACAGACTCCGACTTGCAGCAACAAGTGCAATTCTATCCTCAAGGGATGTAATTATTGTTGCAAGTGTCTCCTGTATATATCCTATTGGAAGCCCTGAAGACCATAAAGCAATGATGTTACATTTATCCAAAGGACAATTAATAAATAGAAGATATATACTTGAACGACTTATTGAAATTCAATATGAAAGAAATGATTTTGATTTAATAAGAGGAAAATTTAGAGTGAGAGGAAATACAATTGAAATAATCCCTTCATATGAAGAAATTGGAGTGAGAATATGGATAATCGGGGATAAAGTAGTGAAATTACAGAGATTTGAGCCATTAACAGGAAATGTGATAACCGAGGAAGAAGAAATTTACATTTATCCTGCAAAACATTTTGTTACACCTAAAGATAAACTTCAAAGAGCAATTGAAACAATAAAAAAAGAACTCCAAGAACGTGTTGAATATTTTAAAAAACAAGGGAAACTTCTTGAAGCAGAAAGACTTGAAATGAGGACAAATTATGACCTTGAAATGCTATCAGAAGTTGGTTATTGTCATGGAATAGAGAATTATAGCAGACACCTTTCTGGAAGATTACCTGGAGAAAGGCCAGAAGTTTTACTTGATTATTTTCCAAAAGATTATCTTATTTTTATTGATGAATCACATGTGACAGTTCCTCAAATAAGGGGAATGTATTTTGGAGACAGGTCAAGGAAAGAAACACTTGTAGAATTTGGTTTTCGGCTTCCAAGTGCACTTGATAATAGACCTTTAAAGTTTGAAGAATTTGAAAAGATGATAAATCAGGTCATATATGTTTCAGCAACTCCTGGAAAGTATGAACTTAAAAAATGTGGTGTAGAAAGAATTGGAGAACCTTCACCTTTAATTGCAGAACAGATAATAAGACCTACTGGACTTGTTGACCCACCTATAATTGTAAAGCCAACAGAAAACCAGATAAATGATTTAATAGCAAGGATAAAGGAAAGAGTTAGCAAAAATCAAAGAGTTCTTGTAATAACTATAAGTAAACATCTTGCTGAGGAAATTGCTGATTATTTAAAGGAATTTGGTATAAAAGTTATGTATATTCATTATGAAATTGATACACTTGAAAGAGTTGAAATTTTAAAAGGATTGAGGGAAGCAAAATTTGATGTTCTTGTTGGAATAAATTTGTTAAGAGAAGGTCTTGACCTGCCAGAAGTTTCGCTTGTTGCAATACTTGATGCTGATAAAGAGGGATTTTTAAGAAGTGAAACAGCATTAATTCAAATAGCAGGAAGAGCAGCAAGAAGTGTTGATGGAGAAGTAATAATGTATGCTGATAGAATAACAGATGCAATGAAATCAGCAATTGAAGAGACAGAAAGAAGAAGAAAAATACAGATGGAATATAATAGAATACATAATATAACTCCAAAATCAATTGAAAAACCGATATATAAAAGTTTGGTTGAAATTCTTGGAGGGAAAAGTAAAATAAAGGAAAAAGAGGAAAAAATGAAAGAAGAAGAATATTATGGAAAGGACTTGATTAAAATAATAAGGCATCTTGAAAGGAAAATGATGGCAGCAGCAAAATCACTTGATTTTGAAACAGCAATTTATTACCGAGATAAAATAAAAAAATTGAAAGAGGAAAAATGATTTTTAAAATTTCAAAACCAGACCCTATTGAATATGAAAGAAAAAAAGATTTTAAAGGACTCATAAAATTATTGAATTATATGGATGACCCTTATGTTAGATGGAAATCAGCAGAGATACTTGGAAAATGTAAGATTAAAGAATCTGTCCCTTATTTAATAAAAAAACTGGAAGACCCTGATTGGCAGGTAAGGGTAAAAGCAATAGAATCTTTGGGTATTATTGGAGATAATTCCTGTGTAGAACCATTATTGAATAAAATTAATGATGAAAACTGGCAGGTAAGATGTGCTACTTGTTATGCTTTGGGAAGATTGAAAGACAAAAGAGCAACTTCAAAATTACTTGAACTTATTAAAGATAAAAATAGGTCTGTTCAGAAAGCAGCGATTGAAGCAATAGGCGAAATTGGAGATGAAAGTGCATTTGAAGAACTTATAAAGGAGGCAAAAAATAAACATCCTGAAATTAAAGTTATAATTGCTGAAACTCTTGGGAAAATAGGAAAAAATTTTGGCAGAAGATTAATCAATCTCCTTGAAAAGACAGAAAATAAGGATATAAAATGGGTAATAATAAAAGCAATAGGTGAAATAGGAAATTATGAAGCAGGAGAGATATTGATTAAAAATCTGGATGATCCTGATTTTGAAATAAGAGAAATTTGTGCTGAATCCATTGGAAAGATAAAATATAAAGAAGGATTTGAGAAACTGATTGAGTTTCTTAAAGATAATGAATGGACGGTTAGAAAGAAAGTTGTGGAAGCACTTGGCAAAATTAAAGATAAGAGAGCACTTGAAAAACTTTATGAACTTGAAAAAGAAGAAAAAATTAATGATGTCCTTACAAAAATTAGAGAAACAATAAAAATTCTTGAAGAAACATAAATTTGAAGGTCAAACCATGTATTGACTGAAAAATTTGGAGTATTTATAATATGCTAAACTGTTTTTTAAAAAAATCTGTCTAAATTATTTTAAAGGAATTACATTATGAAAAAGAATATTTTGATTGTTATAGGTTTATTAATGATGGTTTCCTGTTCTCCAAAATATTATGAAAAGAATGCTGATAAAGAAGTTTATGAGATAATTGAGAAGAAAACTGAAAAGGTTAAAAAAGATAAAATGCCTTTCAGTTTAAGTGAGGACACAAAAAAAGAAACAATTATTCTATCATTAAAAGATGCCTTAATTTTTGCAGCGAATAAAAACAGGGATTATCAGACAACAAAGGAGAATGTGTATTTATCGGTTCTGGATTTGACATATCAGAGGTATCTATTCAGACCGAAGGTTTCTTTAACAGGAAATGTAACATGGAATTCCGATGAAGAAAAAATAACCTCAAAATTAAATTTAAGACTCATTCAGGCCCTTTCAACTGCAGGAGAAATAACTTTAAATATAGGAGAATCAATTTTAAAATATCTATCAGGTGATAAAGAAAAAGCATTTCAATCAATTTTATCTCTTAATTTGTTTCAACCTTTATTCAAAGGTGCTGGTAGAAAAATTGCTCTTGAAAATTTGGTTCAGAGTGAGAGAAATGTTATCTATCAAATAAGGGATTTTTTAAGGTATCAAAAGAGTTTTTCAATTGATATAACAAGAGATTATCTAAATCTTTTTCTTTATAAAAAGAGGCTTGAGAATTACTATACAAATTATCTGAATGTAAAAACAACAAGAGAAAGGATTGAGATGCTTTCAGAGGCAGGAAGAATAGCTCCTTTTCAGGTTGACCAGGCAAGACAGAATGAGTATACTGCTTATCAGAACTGGCTTGATGCTCAAAATCTATATTATGCTTCACTTGATTCTTTTAAGATTAAATTAGGTTTGCCCCCATCTTATAATCTTATTCTCCAAGACCATGAAATTGAAAGTTTATTTGAAAAATCATTACCTGAAGTTAAAATTGATATATCCAAATTTATAAATTATGCACTTGAAAATCGTCTTGATTTGATAAGTGAATATGAGAAGGTTGATGATACAAAAAGAAAGGTAGAAATTGCATTAAATAATTTTAAAAACAAGGTTGATATGGGGCTTACCATTACGAGTACAGGAGAAGAGAAGGATAAACCAAATATTGATTTAAATAAACCAGTATATACTGGAACTCTTAATTTTGATATACCTTTCAGCAAACTTCCACAAAGGAATGAATATAAAAGAGCACTTATACAATATGAAAGACAGAAAAGAACATTTGAGAAAAAAATTGATACTGTTAAAAAAGAAATAATTGATAGTTATAGAAATCTGAATAAAGCATATCAGAGTTATATTGTTCAACTTAACAGTTTAAAACTTGCTGAAAGAAGGGTTGAAAGTACTGATTTGTTACTTCAGGCAGGGAGAGCAACTACAAGAGACCTTCTTGATTCTCAGGAAGCATATTTATCAGCGAAAAATAATTTGATAAATTCAGTTGTAAGTTTTATTCTTGAATGTTTAAATTTCTTATATACAACAGAAAAACTTGAAATAGATGAAAATGGTATATGGAAAGGAGACATAAATGAAATACTTAAAATTCTTTAAAAACAAGTTTTTTTTAGGATTTTTTTTAATCTTAATTCTTATTGTCAGTTTTCGTTTTGTAAATTCAAAGGATAAAACCTCTAAGGATATAATTACCTATACTGTAAAGAAAATTGACCTGCCAATAACAATTCATGAATCAGGGAATCTTGTTGCTTTAAAATCAACAAAAATAGTAAATCAGGTTCCTGGAAGAAGGTCTATTCTTGAACTTGTGGAAGAAGGAACTGAAATAACAGAAGAGGATGTAAAAAAGGGGAAAGTATTAATAAAACTTGATTCAGATGACCTTGAGACACAGAGAGACCAGATGTTAATTACTGTTGAAAACAGTTATGCAAGTTATTTAAATTCTCAGGAAAATCTTGAAATAGTTAAAAAAGAAAATGACAGTATGATAAAAAATGCAGAACTTAAAGTCACATTTGCTAAAATGGACTTTGAAAAATATCTTGGTTCCCAACTTGCAAATGAAATAATTGAAAAAAGAAATAAAGGTGAACAAATAAATTATAAAGATATTATAAAAAGTGAAAAACTTGCTGGAGAAGCATTAAATAGAAAAAGGCAACTTGAAAATAATATTGATATTGCTAAGGAGGAAGTCATAAGAGCCCAGAATCAACTTGAATGGAGCAAGAAACTTGCTGAAAAAGGTTATATTACAAAAAATGAACTTGAAGCAGACCAGTTATCTTTAAAACAAAAAGAAGTAAATTTTGAGCAGACACAGTTATCCTTCCAACTTTTCATAAATTATGAATTCCCTAAAAATGTTGAGCAGTTATTATCAAATTATACAGAAGCACTTGCAGAACTTGAAAGAACAAAAGCAAAATGTAAATCAAGATTGGTTCAGGCAGAATCAGATTTAAAAAGTAAAAGAGCAGCATACAAATTAAATGAAAAAAGACTACAGGACCTTGAAATGAATATAGCAAACTGTACAATTGTGGCAACAGCACCAGGGTTTGTTACATATCCTACATCTGTCAGTTTTAGAGGTATAACCTCAACTCCAATTCAACAAGGAGCAAGTGTGTGGCAATTTCAGGAATTATTAAATTTACCAGATTTTAATTCTATGGGAGTTGAAGTTAAAGTTCATGAAGCAAGTATTCAAAAACTTTCAATAGGTCAAATGGCAAATGTTAAAGTTTCTCCTATACCAAATAAAGTTTTTAAAGGTAAGGTTATCCAGATATCAAATATGCCTGACCCATCCTTAAAAATGTTAAATCCTGACGTTAATGTATATATAGTAAAAGTTGAGTTAATAGATAAAGATAAAGCGATGAAACCTGGAATGAGTGCAGATGTAGAAATACTTGTTAAAGAACTGAAAAATACTATTGCAATTCCAGTGGTTGCTGTTAATTTTGAAAAAGGTCAGCCATACTGTGAAGTTCTTGAAGGTAAAAATATAGTAAGAAAAAATGTTAAACTTGGAGAAAGCAGTGAAACAATGGTTGAGATAAAAGAAGGACTGAAGGAAGGAGATGTAGTTATTTTGAGTTATAAAGGACCGACAAAAGGGACAGTTAAAAAAGAAGAGATGGCAGAAAAAGGTTTTATAGAAAAAAAAGAAGAGAAAAAATAGAATAAAAATGGAAAATAATTTTTTGATAAAGATGCGCTCTGTAAAAAAAATCTATGATCTTGGAGAAGTTAAAGTTCGAGCGTTGAAAAATGTGAATTTATTGGTTAAAGAAAAAGAACATATTTCAATTATGGGACCATCTGGAAGCGGAAAAACAACACTTTTAAATATTATAGGATGCCTTGATAAACCAACAGATGGAGAGTATTATCTTGATGGAGTTGATATAAAAAAACTTGATGATAACCAACTTTCAGAAATAAGAAATAAAAAGATTGGCTTTATTTTTCAAAATTATAATTTAATACCGCAATTAAATGTTATTGAAAATATTGGACTCCCATTAATTTACAGGGGAATTGATGAAAAGGAAATAATTGAAAAATCAAAATATTATGCGAATCTTGTTGGTCTTGGAGATAGAATGTATCACAGACCATCTGAACTTTCAGGAGGTCAACAGCAAAGAGTTGCAATAGCAAGAGCACTTGTAAATGAACCTGTTATAATTCTTGGAGATGAGCCAACAGGAAATCTTGACACAAAAACAGGAAAAGAAATAATGGAAATAATAAAAAAATTAAATGAAATGGGTAGAACTATAATTATAATCACACATGACCCAAAAGTTGCTGAATATGGACAAAGAATCGTAAAAATCCTTGATGGAGAAATAATAGATGAGAGGTAAAATTTATTATCTATTTAGAATTGTAAAAATTGGAATTAAAAACATTCTCCTTCATAAATTAAGGTCATTTTTAACATTACTTGGGATTGTTTTTGGTGTTGCTTCTGTAATTGCTATGCTTGCTATTGGTGAAGGAGCAAGTTATGAGGCAAGAGAAAAAATAAAGGAACTGGGAAGTCAGAATATTATTATAAAAAGTGTAAAACCACCTGAAACAAGAATAACCCAGGAAGCAACAACAATGATAGGAGTTTATGGACTTATTGAAAATGACTATAAAATGATAAAGACAATTCCTTCTGTTGATAAAATTGTTTCTACATGGGAGATGAAAGAGGAGATAAGATATATGGAAAAAGGTGTTCAAGGTAGAATTGTCTGCACATACCCTGAATATAAAGATGTTATGAATATTGGAATAGAAAATGGAAGATTTTTTACTCAAATTGATACAGAATTATTCCAGCCATTTGCAGTTATCGGTTATTCTATTAAAAAGAGTTTATTTCCTACAGAAGACCCTATTGGAAAAACAATTACAATAAGAAGTTATAATTTTAAAGTTATAGGTATTGCAAAAGAAAAAGGAATTATAACAGGAACAACAGGATTTACTGCAGAAGATGTCAATTTTGATGTTTATATCCCATTTACAACAGGAAGGTCATATTTTGGAGAATTTGAAATTGCTTCAAAACAGGGACCTGTTATGAGATGGGAAAGAAACTGGGTAAAATATCATAGATTTATAGTAAGGGTAAATGATACAGATAAAATTTTAACAACTTCAGCAATAATTGAAAATATATTGAAAACAAATCATAAAAAGGATGATTATGAAATTTTAGTTCCACTTCAACTACTTATGCAGGCAGAACATACAAAAAGGATTTTCAATATAGTTCTTGGTTCAATATCAGCAATTTCACTTGTTGTTGGTGGAATAGGAATTATGAATATTATGCTTGCAACAGTTACCGAAAGAACAAGAGAAATAGGAATAAGAAGGGCTGTTGGAGCAAAAAGGAAAGATATTATAAGCCAGTTTTTACTTGAAACGATTATTCTTTCATCAACAGGTGGCTTTATAGGAATACTTCTTGGCATTTTAATCCCAAAACTTGTTACAAAATTTGCAGGGATGACAACAGTTATAACATGGTGGTCAATTTTGCTTTCCTTTACTATCTCTGTTGGAGTTGGAATAACATTTGGTATCTATCCAGCAAGAAAAGCAGCATATCTTGACCCAATCCAGGCATTAAGATATGAATAATTAAACATTTTTTTCTTCAATCTCGCCAAACTGACTTTTAAACAAATTATAATAAAATCCCTTTTTCTCCATCAATTCTCTATGTGTTCCTTTTTCTACAATTTCTCCCTCATTTATGACAAGTATTAAATCAGCATTTTTTATTGTATTCAGACGGTGTGCTATTACAAAATTTGTCCTTCCTTTCATCAGATTTAACATACTTTTCTGGATGTCTATTTCTGTTTTAGTATCAATATTACTTGTTGCTTCATCAAGAATTAAAATTTGAGGATTGGCAAGAAGTGCTCTTGAGATTGCAATAAGTTGTCTCTGTCCCTGACTCAAACTCTGTCCACCATCAGATAGAACTGTTTCATATTTTTGTGGAAGGTTCATAATAAATCTTTCGGCATTTGTTATTTTACAAACTTTCTCAATTTCTTCATCTGTTGCTTCAAGTTTTCCATATCTTATATTTTCTTTTATCGTGCCTGAAAAAAGGTATGTATCCTGAAGAACAACTCCAATATTTTTTCTTAAACTCTCCTTTTTTATCTTCATTATATTAATCCCATCTATTAAAATTTCACCCTTTTCAATATCATATAACCTTGTAAGAAGATTTATAAGGGTTGTTTTTCCAGCACCTGTTGGACCGACAATAGCAATGACTTTTCCAGAAGGAACTTTAAAATTTACATTTTTCAGAACATATTTTTCATTCTCATAAGCAAAACACAAGTTTTTAAATTCAATCTCTTTTTTTACATTTTCAAATTCTATCGCTGAATCAATATCCTCTCTTTCCTTTGCCTCTTCCATAATTTCAAAAACTCTTTCTGCACTTGCTATTGCACTCTGAATTGTATTGAACTGGTGAGCAAGTTCATTTAATGGTCTTGTGAATTGTTTTACATAATTTATAAAACTTGCTATGGTTCCAATTGTTATTATATTTCTTAAAGCAAAAACTCCACCAATTCCTCCTACTATTACATAACTTATATTATTTAAAAAGTTCATCAGAGGTGGCATTATTCCAGCAAATTTTTGTGCCATAATACCATATTCTCTAAGTTCAAAATTTTTTTCTTCAAACTTTTTTATCTCTTTTTCTTCTTTACCATAAATCTTAATTATTTTCAGACCTGTAATATCCTCCTCTACAATGCTATTAATTTCTCCAAGTTTTGTTTGTTGAAGAAAGAAGTATTTTCTTGTTTTTGAAGATATTATTTTTGTGAGAATTACCATCAAAGGAATTAATATCATACTGTATAAAGTTAAAATTGGACTTAAAATAATCATCATAGTTATTGTTCCTGAAAGCATAATTATTCCAGAAAAAAATTGGACCATACTTGTTGCTATTGTCATATTTATTGTATCTATATCATTTGTAATTCTGCTCATTATATCTCCAATCGGTCTTTTATCTATAACTTTAAGAGAAAGTTTATGGATAGAATCAAAAGCATCTTTTCTTATGTCAAACCCAATTCTTTGGGAAATATTCGCCATTGTTAAACCTTGAATATAAAATAGGAAAGAATTAAAAACATAAATTATGAACATAAAGAAGAGGAATTTACCAAAGCCACTTAAATTTTTCGGTATTATATAATTGTCAATTCCTTTACCTATTAAATATGGACCCATTAAAGATAAAATTGAACTCCCAATTACACAAACAAATGTAAGGAAGAAATATAATCTGTATTTTTCTAAATATTTAAAAAGTTTTTTGAGTGTTTTAATCGTTTCTTTTGGTTTTTCAGATAATAAATCCATGTGTCTACCAGGTCCATGGGGTCCAAAAAATGGTCCATGAGTAAATCTCATTTTTTGCTGTTCTGAAAACCTATCCTTTTCTGACATTTATTTTTTCTCCTATTTGCGACTCATAAATTTCTCTATAAATACTGCAACTTTTTAGAAGTTGTGTATGATTCCCGCTTCCAACTATCTCTCCTTTTTCAAGAACCAAAATCTTATCCGCATTCATAATTGTAAAAATCCTTGGGGTTACAATAATTTTTGTAGTTTTTTTTAATCTTTCCTTTAAATTCTTAAATATCTTTTTTTCTGTAATAAAATCAACAGAACTTGTGCAGTCATCAAGGATAAGAATTTTTGGTTTTTTAATTATTGCTCTTGCTATTGTTAATCTCTGTTTCTGTCCTCCAGAAAGATTGATTCCTTTCTGTCCTATAAAAGTATCAAGTCCTTCAGGAAGTGTCTGGATAAAATCATAAATATGTGCAATTTCTAATGCCTCTTTTATTTCTTCTTCATTTGCATCCTCATTAGCCCACTTCATAATTTCTCTTATTGTTCCTGAAAATATTATTGTATCCTGTGTGATAAATCCTATACTTTTTTTAAGTATATCAGGGGCTATCTCTTTTATATTTAATCCATCTATAAGAATTCCTCCTGAAGTTGGCTGATATAAATTTACAATAAGGTTTAAAAGAGTGGTTTTACCTGAACCAGTAGTGCCGACAATTCCTACAGTTTCACCTTTTTCTATTTTAAATGAGATATCTTTAAGTAATGAATTTTTCATATCATTTTTATAACTGAAAAAAACATTTTTGAATTCTATTTCTCCATTTATTGAAAAGGATTTATAAGATTTTTCTTTATGAATTGGTTCGGGAATTTTAAGTATTTCATTAATTCTTTCTACTGAAGCACCTGCTCTTGATATAAATAT
>CAYNUP010000105.1:0-10406 GCA_964400565.1 uncultured bacterium
CTTTCACTTTTTTCTCTTCAGCATAGAGGCCAGGAAAGTTGTGGTATTGTTCTTTCAGATTTTAAAAATGTTTATATACACAAAGGAATGGGTCTTGTTGAAGATGTTTTTTCAAAATTTAATTTTGAAAATATTAAAGGAGATTTTGGTATAGGACATGTAAGATATTCAACAACAGGTAGTTCTTCAGAAAAAAATATTCAACCATTTGTTGTAGAATATAAAGGAAAAACTTATGCAATTGCTCATAATGGAAATCTTGTTAATAGTTATTCTTTAAGAAGAGAACTTGAAGAAGAAGGAACACTTTTTCAAACAACGCTTGATACAGAAATAATAATGCACCTTATATTTAAATCAAAGAAAAATGAATTTATAGAAAAATTAATTGATGGTCTTGAAGAACTTGAAGGTGCTTATTCTCTTGTAATCTTTACACAGGAAGGAATTTATGCAGTTAAAGACCCAAATGGTTTCAGACCTTTATGTCTTGGAAAATTAGAAGATGGATATATTGTTGCCTCTGAAAGTTGTGCATTTGATCTTATAGGAGGAGAATATTTAAGAGAAATTGATGAAGGAGAAATTCTTTTTATTGGAAAGGATGGTTTGAAGAGTTATCATTTGAAGAAAAATAAAATTTCAAGATGTATATTTGAATTTATATATTTTGCAAGACCTGATAGTAAAGTATTTGGTAAAAGTGTATATATTGCAAGAAAAAAACTTGGAGAAAGATTAGCGGAAGAAGTGCCTTTTAAAGGAGAGATAGTTATTCCAGTTCCTGATTCAGGAAATATAGCAGCAATTGGGTTGGCAGAAAAATTAAAAATTCCATTTGAAATGGGTTTTATAAGAAATCATTATATTGGAAGGACATTTATTAAACCATTTCAGACATCAAGAGAACTTGGGGTAAAAATCAAATTGAATGTAGTTCCGGAAGTTATCAAAAATAAAGATATAATAGTTGTTGAAGATTCAATAGTGAGGGGAACAACAAGTACATTGAGAATAAAGGAGTTAAGAAAGGCAGGTGTAAGAAAAGTATATATGGCTATAAGTTGTCCTCCAATAAAATATCCATGTTTTTATGGTATTGATTTTCCATCAAAAAAAGAATTGATTGCTTCTGATAAAGATATTAAAGAGATAAGAGAAATAATAGGACTTGATGGACTTTATTATTTATCACTTGAAGGTATGCTTTCTGCAATTTCTTTACCTTCTGATGAATTTTGTACTGCTTGTTTTACGGGTAATTATTCAGTTGAAACGATTGATTTTAAAGGAAAGGAACAATTTGAAATATGAAAGGTTACCTTGTTATTGAAGACGGCACCATATATAAAGGTAATACATTTGGAGCAGAAGGGGAAAGATATGGTGAGTTGATTTTTAATACAAGTATGACAGGTTATCAAGAAATAATTTATGACCCTTCATATAAAGGTCAGATAGTTGTTATGACATATCCTTTAATAGGCAATTATGGAGTAAATAGTCAAGATATAGAGTCATATAAAATTCATCTTGAAGGATTTGTTGTTAAAGAAAAGAGCAAAATATATTCAAACTGGAGGGCTGAAAAATCAATTGATGAATTATTTAAAGAAAATGGCATTATAGGTATAGAAGATGTTGATACAAGGAAGATTACAGAAATTTTAAGAGATAAAGGAGCACAAAAGGGCGGTATTTTTACAGGTGAAAATGACCCAAGAGAAATGCTTGAAAAAGTTAAAAATTCACCTTCAATTGTAGGAAGAGATATTGTTAAAGATGTTATAAAAGAAAAACCGTATATTTGGAAAAATGAAGGTAGATATAAAGTTGTTGTTATTGATTGTGGAGTTAAATATAATATTTTAAGATTACTTTCAAAATATGATTTAAAAGTAATTGTCTATCCAGCAACTACTCCTTATGAAGAAATTGAAAAAGAAAAACCAGATGGTATTTTAATCTCAAATGGACCAGGAGACCCAGAACCTCTTACTTATATAATTAAAAATGTATCAAATATTGTTGAAAAATATCCAATATTTGGTATATGTCTTGGACATCAAATTCTGGGTCAGGTTTTTGGTGGGAAAACATATAAGTTAAAATTTGGTCATCATGGAGCAAATCATCCAGTAAAGGACTTAAAAACAGGAAAAATCTATATAACTGTCCAAAATCATGGATTCTGTGTTGATATAAATACAATAAAAGACCCTAATATTGAAATCACCCATATTAATCTCAATGATAATACACTTGAAGGAATAGAACATAAAAAATTGCCAGTTTTTAGCGTACAATTTCATCCAGAGAATGCACCTGGACCAAGGGATGCAGAATATTTATTTGAAAAATTTTATAAATATATTGAAAAAAATGCCAAAAAGGACTGATATTAAAAAGATACTTTTAATTGGTTCTGGTCCAATTATAATAGGTCAGGCATGTGAATTTGATTATTCAGGGTCACAAGCATGTAAGGCATTAAAGGAAGAGGGTTATGAAGTTATTCTTGTAAACAGTAATCCTGCAACAATTATGACAGATCCTGAAATGGCAAATAAAATTTATCTTGAACCATTAATACCTGAAATAGTTGCAAAAATAATTGAAAAAGAAAGACCTGATGCGATTTTACCAACACTTGGAGGCCAAACTGCTTTAAATATAGCAACAGAACTTTATGAAATGGGAATAATTGAGAAATATAATATTAAACTTATTGGAGCAAATTATTATGCCATAAAAAAAGCAGAAGATAGGCAGTTATTTAAAGAATCAATGAAAAAAATAGGATTAAGAGTCCCTGAAAGTGGTATTGCTCATAATCTTGACGAAGCAATTGAAATTGTAAAAAAGATTGGTTTTCCAGTTATAATAAGACCTGCTTATACTCTTGGTGGAACAGGAAGTTCAATTGCATATAATATTGAAGAATTTGAAGAATTTGCAGAAATAGGATTAAAAGCAAGTTTGATAAGTGAAATTCTAATTGAGGAATCTGTTGTTGGATGGAAAGAATATGAACTGGAAGTAATGAGAGATCTAAAAGATAATGTTGTAATAATATGTTCAATAGAAAATTTTGATCCTATGGGAGTTCATACAGGAGATAGTATTACAGTTGCTCCAGTTCAAACATTGACAGATAAAGAATATCAAAATATGAGAGATGCAGCAATAAAAATTATAAGAGAAATAGGAGTTGAAACGGGTGGTAGTAATATCCAATTTGCAATAAATCCAGAAAATGGAGAAATGGTTGTAATTGAAATGAATCCAAGGGTTTCAAGAAGCTCTGCTCTTGCATCAAAAGCAACAGGATTTCCAATCGCAAAAATAGCAACAAAACTTGCAGTTGGTTATACCCTTGATGAAATTCCAAATGATATAACTAAAAAAACACCAGCCTGTTTTGAACCCACTATTGACTATTGTGTAGTTAAAATTCCTAAATTTAATTTTGAGAAATTTCCTGGTGCAAACCCATTTTTGACAACATCAATGAAATCAGTAGGAGAAGTGATGGCTATTGGAAGGACTTTTAAGGAAGCATTACAGAAAGCATTGAGAAGTTTAGAAGAGAGTTTTTTAGGTCTTGAAGATATAAATTTAAAAATGGATTTAGAGGTTGGTTTAAAATATCCTAACCCATACAGATTATTCTATATTAAAAAAGCATTTAAAGAAGGAAAAACAATTGAAGAAGTTTATAATTTTTGTAAAATAGACAGATGGTTTCTTTCAAATATTAGAGAGATTGTTGATTTTGAGAAAGAGATTGAGAAATTTAAAAATAGAGAAATTGATTTTTATATATTGAAAAAAGCAAAAGAGATGGGTTTTTCAGATAAACATATTGGTAAAATTTTAGGTAAAGATGAAATTGAAATAAGAAAATTGAGAAAAAAATATGGAATTGAAGTTGATTATAAATGTGTTGATACTTGTGCAGGAGAATTTATTGCATATACACCTTATTATTACTCAACATATGAAAATCCCGAAGTAATAAAAATAGAATAAAAATGGAAAAATCAGTTATTATTCTTGGAGGTGGACCAAATAGAATAGGTCAAGGTATAGAATTTGATTATTGTTGTGTTCATGCTTCACTTGCATTAAAAGAAGAAGGATATGAAAGTATAATGATAAATTGCAATCCCGAAACAGTAAGTACTGATTATGATACTTCAACAAGATTATACTTTGAACCATTGACTTTTGAAGATGTTATGAATGTTATTGAAAAAGAAAACCCAATTGGAGTTATTCTTCAATTTGGGGGTCAAACCCCATTAAAACTTGCTATTCCTTTAAAAAATGCAAATGTAAAAATTCTTGGAACTGACCCTATTGCTATTGATATTGCTGAAGATAGAGAAAAATTTAAAGAATTATTAAAAAATCTAAATTTAAATCAACCACCAAATGGCACGGCTTTTAATTATGAGGAAGCAAAAAAAATCGCAAATGAGATTGGTTATCCAGTTTTAGTAAGACCATCTTATGTTTTAGGTGGAAGAGCAATGGAGATTGTTTATGATGATAATTCACTAAAAGAATATATAGAGAAAGCAGTTGAAGTTTCTCCAGAACATCCAATTTTGATAGATAAATTTCTTGAAGATGCGATAGAAGTTGATGTTGATGCAATATGTGATGGGGAAGTATGTGTTATTGGTGGAGTTATGGAACATATAGAAGAAGCAGGTATTCATTCAGGAGATAGTGCAATGGTTTTGCCGCCATATAGTTTAAAAGAAGAGATAGTTGAAGAAATTAAAGAAGTAACAAGAAAACTTGCTTTTTCATTAAATATTATTGGTTTAATTAATATTCAATATGCTATTAAAAATGAAACTATTTATGTCCTTGAAGTAAATCCGCGTGCTTCAAGAACAATTCCTTTTGTGAGTAAAACAATTGGAGTTCCACTTGCAAAACTTGCAACAAAATTAATGATTGGAAAAAAACTTAAAGATATCGGCTTTACAAAAGAAATTAAGTTAAATTATTTTGCTGTAAAAGAATCTGTCTTCCCGTTTAATAGATTTGGAAATGTAGATGCTGTTTTAGGTCCTGAAATGAAATCAACAGGAGAAGTTATAGGAATTGACGAAACATTTGAAATTGCATATGCAAAAAGTCAACTTGCAGCAGGTCAAATTTTGCCATTAGGAGGGAATTTGTTTTTAAGTGTTAAAGATAAGGATAAACCAGCAATTTATAATATTGCAAAAGAATTTTTTAATATTGGATTTAAAATTTATGCAACAAGGGGGACAGGTAATTATCTTAAAGAAAGAGGCCTTGATGTAAAAATAATTCCAAAAGTATATGAGGGAGATAGGCCAAATATAGTTGATTATATTAAAAATAATCAGATCCATTTAATAATTAATACTCCCTCAGGGAAAAAACCAAAAAAAGATATTATTTCAATTAGAACTCTTGCTGTTCAAAGAAATATTCCATTAATCACAACAATCCCTGGAGTAAAAGCAACATTATATGCAATAAAAAAATTAAAAGAGAAAGAAATTGAAGTAAAGGAAATAAAGGAATATTATAAGATGAGAGAAGAATAAATGGTTGGAATAATTGATTTTGGCTCCCAATATACCCAACTTATAGCAAGAAGAATAAGAGAATTAAAAATATATTGTGAGATTTTACCTTGTACAACAAAATATGAGGAATTAAAAGAGAAAAATATTAAAGTAGTTGTTTTATCAGGTGGCCCTTCTCATGTATATGATGAGGATTTGAGATTTGATGAAAGAATTTTAAATGGAGAATTTTATGTTCTTGGCATATGTTATGGAATGCAAATAATAGCAAAATTGAAAGGTGGAGAAGTTTTACATGGAAAAATAAGAGAGTATGGAAAGACATTATTTTATCCTGACTTAAAGGAAAAGATATTTAGTGGATTAAAAAAGGGAACAATCGTATGGATGAGCCACTGGGATTATGTAAGTAAAATACCATCTGGATTTAAAATAATAGGGAAAAGCGAAAATAATGAAATATCTGCAATAAGAGACAAAAATGGGAAAATCTATGGAGTTCAATTTCATCCAGAAGTTATACATACAAAAGAAGGTAAGAAAATATTTAAAAATTTTCTATCCAAAATATGTGGTCTTAAACCCGACTGGAATTCTGAAATAATGATAGAAAGAATTGAAAATGAGATAAAAGAAAAGGTAGGAAATGGGAAAGTAATATGTGCTTTAAGTGGTGGAGTTGATTCATCTCTTCTGTCAATAATTTTAAATAAAGTATGCGGAAAGAATTCATTAAGTATATTTGTAAATAATGGACTTTTAAGAAAAAATGAAGAAGAAAATATAATCAATTTTTTTAAAGAAAGAGTTAACTTCAAATATGTTGATGCGTCAGAATTATTTCTTGAAAGGTTAAAAAATATAGAAGACCCTGAAGAGAAAAGAAAAATTATAGGGAACACATTTATTGAAATTTTTGAAAAGGAAGGTGAAAAATTTGAAGCAGAATATCTTGCACAGGGAACTTTATATCCAGATGTTATTGAAAGTACTTCTCCTTTTAAAGGTCCATCAGTTAGAATTAAAACACATCATAATGTAGGAGGACTGCCTGAAAAAATGAAATTTAAACTTGTTGAACCATTTAAATTTTTATTTAAAGATGAAATAAGAAAAATTGCAAAAAAGTTAGATTTACCAGATTTTATAATTAAAAGACATCCATTTCCAGGGCCAGGTCTTGCAGTGAGAATTATTGGAAGTGTGAATAAAGAACGACTTGAAATTTTAAAAGAAGCAGATATTATAGTGGAGGAAGAAATTAAAAAAGCAAAATTATATGATAAAATATGGCAAGCATTTGCAGTTTTACTTCCTATTAAAAGTGTAGGGATAATGGGAGATAAAAGAACATATGAAAATGTGATTGCCTTAAGGATAGTTAGAAGTTTAGATGGGATGACTGCTGATTGGGTAAAAGTTCCTTATAAAATTCTTGAAAAAATATCAAATAGAATAGTAAATGAAGTAAATGGAGTAAATAGAGTTGTATATGATATAACTTCAAAACCACCAGCCACAATAGAATGGGAATAAATTTGCTTTGAAAAGTTCATTACCTATTGCATCATTTAAAATCCTAAAGTGTAATTTCTCCTTTTTTAATTAGATTTTTAACAAGGCAATTCGTTACATTGCTAATTTTAAAAAAGCATGGTAAGATAATAAAAATGATTAAAAAGAAAAAAATTACTCATAATCTTTTCCCATTACTTGAAGAATTGAAAGGAAAACTGGAAAAAGATAATGATATTATTTTTTGTTACATATTTGGTTCATATGCAACAGGGAAAATAAAGCCACTTTCAGACATTGACTTCGCTTTTTATCTTAAAGAAAATATTGATTTTTTTGAAAAAAAAATTGGAAATTTTGGAGGTTATTGAGGAAACTTTAAAAACAGATGAAGTTGATATAGTTGTTTTAAACGATATTTCTCCTTCATTTTTTAAAGAAATTTTTAATAAAAAAATTGTTTTTATAGATAAAGATAAAAATAAAAGATTTGAATTTGAAATAAAAAAATTAAGAGAATTTTTTGAAACTGAAAAATTGAGGAAATTATCTGAAAAAAGTTTAATTCAGAGAATAAAAAATGGAAGATATGGTTATCCCACTTCCAGTAAAAAATCGTCTTGAAAAACTTGGAATTGCCATAAATAAACTTAATGAATTGAGAAATCTTTCACTTGAAATTTTTTTAAAGGACTGGAAAGCCCAAGATAGTGCATGTAGAAATTTTCAAGTTGCAGTTGAGATTTGTGTTGATATATGTTCTTTTATATTAAGTGAGAAAAATTTACAGGTTCCAGATATTTATTCAAAAGTTATAGAATAGATTAAAAGAATGTGGATTATTATTCAAAATAGCATTAACTCATTTATAACCGGTTAGAAAAAATATAAGGTCTGACCTGGCAATTATGAGAAACTGGATTAAAATATCCATAGTAATTATGGGTTTTAGTGGTTTGGTTGCCCAGGTGCTTCTTTTAAGAGAACTTTTAATTATTTTTTCAGGTAATGAACTATCTATTGGTGTTATTCTTTCAAACTGGGTTATCCTTGAAGCATTTGGGTGTTTTATTTCAGGCCAAAAAACTGAAAGTAACAAAAATGAGTTTATAACATTTTCTTTAATTACTATTATATTTTCTCTTTCTTTACCTGTAGCAGTTTATTTAACTCGTATATTAAAAAATATTTTAGGTCTTTCTATAGGTGAAAGTTTAGGATTTTTACCAATTTTATGTTCTTCTTTTCTTATCCTTTTACCTACAAGTATGTCACATGGTGCTTTATTTCCCCTTTCTTGCAAAATATATTCTTCTATTTTTTATAAAGATGCATCTTCTATTGGAAAAGTTTATGTTTATGAAATGCTTGGAACAATTTTAGGCAGTATTTTCTGGACATATATTTTTATCAAATATTTACACTCATTTCAGACAGCAATACTTGTTGGTATATTAAATTTCATCATCCTTATTATTTTGCTAACTCATCATTGGAAAATCAGTTTATTACAAAAGATAGTTCTAACTATTTGTAGTTTCCTTTTGATTTTGTTTTCTTATCTTGTTTTTTCAAATAGAGTTAATAATATCCACAAATTTTCAATAAAATCTCAATGGAAAGGTCAAAATATAGTCCACTATCAAAATTCTTTTTATGGAAATATCTGTATTGTAAAAAATGAGGAGCAATATATCTTTTTTTCAAATAGTGTTCCAGAATTAATTATTCCTATACCAGATATAGAATTTGCTGAAAAATTTGCCCATCTACCAATTTTTGCACATCCGTCTCCTGAAAAAGTGTTTATTTTGACTAATGGAGCAGGTGGTGTAATAAATGAGATTTTAAAACATCCAACAGTTAAACAAATTGATTATGCAGAATTAGACCCTCTTTTTCTTACACTTATAAAAAAATTTTCAACTCCACTAACAGAATATGAATTAAATCATAAAAAAGTGAGAATTAAATATATAGATGGCAGACTCTTTCTTAAAATAACAGAATATAGATATGATTTAATTTTTGTGGGTATATCAAATCCGTCTGATTTACAAACAAACAGATTATTTACAAAAGAGTTTTTTTCTCTGGCATTTAGGAAATTAAATGAAGGAGGAATACTGGTTATTGGAGTGCCTAGTTCATTTACATATATAAATGATGACCTAAAAAATCTTAATAGTTGTATTTTTCATACTCTTAAAAGTGTATTTCCTTATGTAAGAGTATTTCCTGAAGAAAGAACAAATCTTTTCCTCGCATCAAATTCTGAAAGTATTATCCTTTTCAATAGGTCTGAACTTGTAAATAGATTGAAAAAGAGAGATATAAAAGTTAATATTCCTCTTCCAAGGCATATTGAGAAATCACTCCATGATGGATGGCAAGAATGGTTTATAAAATTTATTGAAGGAAGTAGCAGAAAAATAAATTATGACTTTAGACCTATTGGAGTATTTTATAGTATCTCTTATTGGAACTCTATTTTTGCCCCCAATTTATCAAAACTTTTTAAATATTTTGAAAATATAAATATCTGGATATTTTTTGGTTTATCTATCTTTATATTTATGATATTTCAAGCCAAAAATATAAAATTTACTCAAATAGGCATTCCAGTATGTATTATGACAACTGGCTTTGCAGGGATGACTTTTAGTCTTTTGGTTATCTTTGCATTTCAGTCAATCTATGGATATGTATTTTCCTGGATTGGATTACTTGTAAGTTCTTTTATGGTTGGTGCATCTTTTGGAGCAATGTCTATAACTTACTTTTTACCATGGATAAAAGACACATTAAAAGTTTTTATAAAAATTGACTTAACAATAATATGTTTTTCCATACTATTACCTTTCACATTTATTATGTTACATCCTTCCATAGATACTTCGGTAGAATTTCTTCTTTTGAAAATATTATTTCTACTCATCTCTTTTATTAGTGGGTTTTTAATAGGTGCAGAATTCCCACTGGCAAATAAAATATATTTACAAAACAATAAAAGTTTGACCACAGTAGCAGGTATTCTTTATAGTGCAGACCTTATTGGTGGATGGTCTGCTGGGATTCTAATAAGCATAATTTTTTTACCTATTATAGGGCTTCTTGGTAGCAGTATAGTCGTTCTATTGATTAAATTGTGTAGTTTTATTATAATTATATGGGGTTATGTCTGTTTTTAGCCACCAAATTTATTTCTTTTAAGATTATAAGCACATTTTTCAAATTTGTCAAATTTTTTTAATAAACCAAGTAGTTTATTTATTTTTTCCTCGGTTGAAAGTCCTCTATTATTATATCTCC
>CAYNUP010000106.1:0-3916 GCA_964400565.1 uncultured bacterium
AGGTTTTTCAACAAAGGAATTTTATAATGGAAATGATTTTCTATCTTTCCTGAACAAAAATATTCCTGATTGTGTAATTCTTGACCTTATGCTTCCAGATATTGATGGAATTGAAATCTGTAAATATTTAAAAAAAGAAACAAAATTTGCTAATATTCCGGTAATTATTTTAACTGCTAAAAGTGATGAAGTAGATAAAATTTTAGGTCTTGAAATAGGTGCTGATGATTATATTACAAAGCCATTTTCACCAAAAGAACTTGTTGCAAGAGTAAAAGCAGTTTTAAGAAGATATAATATTAAGTCAGAAATTATCAAAATTGGTAATGTTATGGAAGTGAATCTGAACAAATTTGAAGTTTATGTTAAAAAAGAGAGAATTGATTTAACAACAACTGAATTTAATATTCTGAAAATACTTTTAAGTAAAAAGGGATGGGTTTTTACAAGAGAAAAAATACTTGAAGAATTGTGGAAAGGAGAAAAAGCAGTTATTGATAGAACAGTTGATGTCCATATTAAAAATTTAAGGGAAAAATTAAAAGATGCAGGAAAATTTATAAAAAATGTGAGAGGAGTTGGTTATAAAATAGAAGAATGAAAAAATATCTTTATAAAAGATTTATTTTATTTATTTTAATCTGGTTGATTTTTATATCTTTATCTTTTTTTGCTGGATATAAATTTTTTATAAAGCAAAGGACTATATATTATATAAAAGGAAATTTAAAAGTATTTGCTTTAAAATTAATTGAAGATTTAGACCAGCCTGATAAATTTCAAGAAAAAATAAAATTTTTAGAAAAATATTCTGGGATAAGAACAACAGTAATAAGAATGGATGGGAAAGTTATATTTGACTCAAGTTACTTTCCTGAACTTATGGAAAATCACAGTAATAGACCTGAATTTATAGAAGCATTAAAGAGAGGAGAGGGTTTTTCAATAAGATTAAGTCCAACTTTAAATAAAAATTTATTATATTTTGCAATATTTGATGATAAGAGAGATTATGTAATAAGAGTGAGCGAGGATTTTGTAAAAATTTATGACTTTTTAAGAAAGTTTTTTTATGACTTATTACTTATTTATATAATTTTTATTCTTATTGGTATTTTGATAAGTTTTATTTTTTTTGAAATTTTCTTAAAACCGGTTTCAATGCTTGAAGATTATATTTTGAATTTAGAAAATAAAAAGACAAGTGTTTTGGGGTTAAAATATAAGGAATTAAGTAAAATATTTGAAAAATTGGATTGTCTGAAAGAAAAAATTGAAAGAAGATTTGTTGAATTACCCTTTGAAAATGAAGTAAGTCAAATTATAGAAATTATAGAATTTCCTCTTATTATTTTTGACAAATCTGGAAAAGTTAAATTATTTAATAGAAATTTTAAAGAGATTTTTACAAACACTGATACAGATAAATATTTCTGGGAAATAATTGATAATTTTGAAATTGTAGAGTTTATTGAAAAAACAATTCAAAAGAGAGAAAAAATAGGGTTTGAAGTTGAATACAAAAATAGATATTACTTGGGTAAATTAGCATTTTTGGAAAATTCAGAAAATTTTCTTCTTATCTTATATGACATAACCGAGGTTAAGTTAAGTGAGAAAAATAAAAAAAATCTAATTATAAATATATCCCATGAATTAAAAACTCCTTTAAGTATAATAAAAGGTTATATTGAAACCCTTGAGGAGGAATTGAAAGATTCAGAGTTGATAAATTTTATAGAAATAATAAAGAAGCATACAGATAGGTTAATTGAAGTCCTTGATAGAATGCTAACAATTTCTGAGATAGAATCACATAAAATTGAATTAGAAGAATTGGATTTGGAGGAGATTATAAGAAATGTTTATAAATTATTTGAAAAAAAAGCGAAAGAAAAAAACTTGAAATTTATTTTAGATATTGAAAAAGTTCCTAAAATAAAAGGAGATAAATTAAAAATTGAGCAGGCAATTATAAATCTGGTTGATAATGCATTTAAATTTACTGAAAAGGGGAAAGTAGAGATAAATTTAAAAAAAATAGAAAATTATGTTTTGATTGAAATTAAAGATACAGGAATAGGTATTCCAAAAGAAGGAATTGATAAAATTTTTGAAAGATTTTACACAGTTGATAAGGGGAGAAGTAAAAAGGGAATAGGTATAGGTTTATCAATAGTAAAGCAAATAATAAATCAGCATAATGGAAAAATAGAGGTTGAAAGTAAATTAAATGAAGGGAGTTCTTTTAAAATTTCCCTTCCAGTTTAAATTTTCCTACAAATCTTAACCAATTTTTAACAGATTTTTTATCTTTTCTTAACTCTTATTTCGTATTCTATATATGACAATGAAAATAAAAATTGAAGAATATTTACCACTAATTAAAAAGATAGCAGGAAGATATAAAGATAGAGGAGTTGAATTAGAAGATTTAATACAGGAAGGTTTTATTGGACTTATGGAAGCAAAAAATAGATATAACGAAAACCTAAATGTGCCATTTTTTAAATATTCTATTTATTGGATAAAAAAACAGATGATAGAAGCAATAATGAAAAATTCAAGACAGAAAATTCATATGAATTCAGGAATTATTGAAATCATTGAAAAAATAGAGATGAAAATGAATTTTTAGATGCGAAAAATGTTTATTTAGAAAATTTACCTGAAATTGAAAAAGTTATTTTGGAAAAATTGTTTATCGAAGAGAAAACTTTGGAAGAGGTTGCTAATGAATTAAAAATGTCAAGGGAAAGGATAAGACAGATGAAACAAAAAGCGATAATGCGACTTAAAAATTTTAACAAAAAATTAATAGATTCTTTAAATTAAATTAACTTTAAAAAGGTATTTGTTTTTAATAAGGAGAAAAAATGAAAAATCAAAAAAATAAAATAAGAAAGGAGGTGAGGAGATATGAGAGTAATAAATTTTCTGAGTGCAGTTTAAATGCTAAAAGAAAGAATTATAAAAAATTAAAAAAGGAGGCAAATTATGAAATTTAAGTTTATTTTAGGTTTTTTTATTTTTTTAAGTTTGTTTCAAATATGTAAAGCAGGAGAAGTTGATATTCTTCTTGAAAAGTTAATCAACAAAGGATTGATAACAAAAGAAGAAGCAAAAGAAATAAAGGAAGACATAAAGAAGGAGAAAGAGAAAGAAAAAGGGAAATATGATTTTCTAAAGAATACAAAATTTTCTGGAGATTTAAGAGTAAGGTATCAACATGAAAGTATTGAAGGAAACCCTAACAGAGATAGAGGTAGAATAAGAGCCAGATGGGGTTTTAAAACACAGGTAAATGAGAATACTGAAATAGGTTTAAGATTGGCAACAGGTGTAGGAGAACAGACATCAACTAATCAAACTTTTGATAATGCTTTCAGTGAAAAAAATTTCTGGTTGGATAGGGCCTATGTGAAATATAAATTTAATGAAAACTTTTCAGTAGTAGGTGGAAAGATGGAAAATCCATTTATATCTACAGATGCAATATGGGATTCAGATATAAATCCAGAAGGGCTTGCTTTTATTTTTAAAACAAATAATGGGTTTGTAATTAATTCCGGTATTTTTCCTGTCAAAGAAATTAAAGATGACCCAAATGACCCTTACATATATGGAATACAAATTGGATTTGATGGAAAAATAGCGGAAAGGAAACTTAAATTAGTGGGCGGTTTATATTATACTCTTAACTTTATTGGTAAAAAACAAGAGACAGTAAGCCCTTTATATAAAGATGTTAAAGGAAACACTTTGGATGCTTCAGGAAAGTATATATACGAATACAGACCATTTGATATCTTGTTTGAATTTACACCATTTGAAGTTGGAAAACAACCTGTAAAAATATATGCTGATTATTTTAAAAATATGTATACTGGAGTGAGTAAAAATACAGGTTATTTAT
>CAYNUP010000107.1:0-2249 GCA_964400565.1 uncultured bacterium
ATAATATTTCTTTTTTTTGCCTCCTTATCTATTTCTCTTGCAAGTTTTTCTGAATCAACTGTTTCTATCATGTCAAAAATTTCTATTGCTTTTTTAACCTTATTTGTTTGTAAATGACCTATCATATGCCATTTTACTTTCTTTCCGATTATTTTAAATTTGTTTTCTGCTTCCTGAACATAATTTTCTCCAATAATTTTTATACCTGCCTCAATTGCTTCATTTATTTCCTCAATACTTCTACCTTTTGTTGCAGCAATAAGAATTATTCCTTCTGGTATTTCTTCAAAAATTTCTCTTACTTTTTCTTTTATTCCCATTTTTGAATTTGGTTCAATTTTATTATATAATTTTAAAAAAAGAGGGTAAAGTGTTTTCAATCGGAGTTGATTTTGGAACAAATTCTGTAAGAGGAATAATTATTAATCTTGAAGATGGAGAAATTGTTTCAGAAAGTATAGTTCCATACCCTTCAGGTATTGATGGTGTTATAATTGATGAAAGAAATCCCCATCTTGCAAGACAGAATCCTTTTGATTACCACATATGTCTTGAAAAACTATTAAAAGAGATTATTAAAAAAGCAAAAAAAGAAAAAATTTTTTCTGTAGAAAGAATTATTGGGATTGGAATTGACACAACGGGTTCAACTCCATTACCTGTTGATAAACTTTTAACCCCCCTTTCTTTTTATAAAGATTTTAGAAACAATCCCAATGCTATGGCATGGCTATGGAAAGACCATACATCTGCTGATGAGGCAGAAGAAATAACAAACCTTGCTAAAAAAATAAGGCCTTATTATTTATCAAAAATTGGTGGTGTTTATTCATCTGAATGGTTTTTTTCAAAACTGCTTCATCTTGCAAGAATTGATAAAAAAGTTTTTAATGCCATGGAAACATTTATAGAACTCTGTGATTATATTCCAGCCATTTTATCAGGTATAAAAGAACCAAAAAAGGTGAAAAGAAGTATATGTGCAGCAGGTCATAAAGCAATGTATAATGAAATTTGGGGAGGGCTACCTGATGATGAATTTCTTGAAAAACTGGATCCTTCCTTTAAAGGTATAAGAAAGAAATTATATGATAAAGCATATCCATCAGGAGAAACTTCAGGATATTTATGTGAAGAATGGAGTAAAAAAACAGGTCTTCCAGAAGGAATACCTATAAGTGTTTCTGAATTAGATGCCCATATGGGTGCTGTAGGTGCTGGAATAAAACCAGGAATACTTGTGAAAATAATTGGGACTTCTTCCTGTGATATGATGATTTATCCAAAATATAAAGAATTGAAGGATATCCCTGGAGTTTGTGGAATAGTCCCTGATTCAATTGTTCCTGGATTTTTCGGAATAGAAGCAGGTCAATCAGCAGTTGGAGATATTTTTTACTGGTTTGTAAAAAAATTTATTCCAAGATTTATTAAAGACCCTTATTCATACTTCACAAAAAAAGCAGAAAAAATAAAACCAGGACAAACAGCTCTTCTTGCTCTTGACTGGCTAAATGGGAACAGAACAATTCTTATTGACCAGAAACTGACAGGTCTTATTGTTGGTCTTACATTGAATACAAAACCAGAAGAAATATTTAGAGCACTTATTGAAGCGACTGGTTTCGGAGCAAGAATAATTATTGAGAGGGTAGAAGAATATGGAGTTAAAATTAAAGAAATTATTGCTTCAGGAGGAATAGCAGAAAAGAACCCTTTAATTATGCAGATATACTCAGATATTTTAAATAGAAAGATTAAAATCTCAAATGTTCCTCAATCATGTGCAGTTGGAGCAGCAATATTTGGAGCAATTGTAGGAGGATATTATAAATCGGTCGAAGAAGCACAGGGGAAAATATGTAGATTTAAAAAGAAAGTTTATCATCCCATAAAAGAAAATGTAGAAATTTACGAAAAAATTTATAGATTATATAAAAAATTACATGATGCTTTCGGTAGAAAAGAGTTTAATGAAAGTTTATTTGATGTAATGAAGGAATTATTGAACATAAGAAAGGAAGTAATTTCTGAATAAGTAAGAAGAAATAACTGTTTCAAAATATGTGGACAATAAATAAAAATGGTAAAGATATGGACAAAAAAATCAACAATAAAAGATTACTATAATAAAAAAGTTTATTGAAAAGTAAAAAAATCTCTCTTAATGAATCTGTCTCTCTGGTAAAATAAAAGGAAAAAAGGAGGGACAGATGATAAAAAGAGAGAAGATAGAGTTGGTAAGGAGG
>CAYNUP010000108.1:0-6048 GCA_964400565.1 uncultured bacterium
GTATATTTTCCCATATCCACCAGGTCTTTCCATACCCAAAAATGGAGTAATATCCAGTTCAAAAAATCCTGCTTTCATACCCCCTCCTATTTATCAATTTTTTACCTTTTTGTAAATAATATAAAAAATTTAAAAAGCGGAGGGTGAGGGACTCGAACCCCCATGTCCCGAAAGGGACGGCGGATTTCAAGTCCGCTGCCTTACCGATTAGGCTAACCCTCCTTTTTCTTTAATTTTCAATAGGTTTAATAGATTTTTCAATTTCTTCTATTCCTTCAAAATAAAGTTCAACTGCTTCTTTTAAGTTTTTTCTTGCCTCATCTATTGTTTCTCCAAAAGAAGATATATCAACATTTAAACATTGGGCTACATAATACTTGCCTTCTTTCCATATAACAAATCCTCTTTCTTTCATAAAAACCCTTTTTTATTATAATACCATATTTTTTAAAAACTTTTCAAATATAAAAATTGTGGTAAAATAAAAATGAAAGTATTTATAAACAAATTCTTCTTAATTTTTTTTACCATCTCAGTTTTCTTATTAGCAAGCCCTCAAAAAGTTCAAATAAGTGAAGTAATAAAAAATACTGATAAATATGATGAAAAAATTATTTTAGTTGAAGGATATATACAAAATATAAAACAAAAAATCTCTTAAAAAGGAAATAAATACACTACTTTTTCAATTTTTGATAGAAATTGCTTTAAAACAAAAAAGGGAGATAAACTTCAAAAGTTGGACTAGTAAAGGTTGCATGATAAGATAAGTTAGTATAGAGTAATAATCTATGCATATCTCATTTTTGGAATATTTGAGATAAAAAAATACAAAGAATTTTGGCTATAAAGGGAAAAAAGTTGAGATGACCACCGATTTTAATTTTTTAAATGTGAGAAACAATTTAAAAATTTGTAGAGTGTATTTTAAAATTCTTAAATCTATTGTGTATCAATAGTTTTTACATCTATTGACAAATTCTTAGGGGTATGTAGAATTGACATTATTTTTAAAAAAGGATATAATTAAAATATGGGTAATCAAACTACAATTTTTTCAAAAAGGAAAATAAAAAATTTGGGTAATTTAGAAATAATGGGAGAGAAATTTGTTGTTTTGAAAAAGGAATATTTAGAAGAATTGTTAACTTTGCTAAAAAGCGTTATGGAAGGGGAGAAATTATTAAAAGAAAAGAAAACAAGAACTTTTAATGAATTTTTAAAAACACTTTCTGAAAAATGAAAATTTCTCGTTCTCATACAACTCCCCAATTTGAAAAAGATTTCATTTCCCTTCCAAAAACAATTCGCCAAAAAGCAACAAAAAAAATTAAATTATTTGAAGAAAATTGTTTTCACCCAAGTTTAAAAACTCATAAGTTAAAAGGCATCCTTAAAGATTTTTGGTCATTTTCTATTGACAAAAATTATCGTGTCATTTTTAGATTTTTACCTCAAAAAGAAGTAATATATTATCGTATTGGGTCTCACCAAATATATAAGGAATTAGAGAAATTAGTTTAATTCTTATCAAAGTTTCCTTTTTTGGTATACAATTGAGTATTTTGTACCTTACTTCATCAAACTTTTATTTTTCTTTTAGTTAACTTCAATGTTTTGTTAATTACTTCATTAAAAATCTGATTAAAATTTTTCATTAGACGCATTCATCCTTCTCTTAAAAAATAATAAAATATTGAAAAAATTACAGAAAATTTCTGTGCAAGATTTGTGCAAAAAAATAAGGAATTTTGAGGAAATATGATAATATTTATATAAGATAAAAGGATATCTAAAATGAAAATACCTTTGCCATATTCAGGCGGAATAATACTTTCTTATCAGTGTAATCTTTCATGTATTCACTGTCTTTACAATTGCAGGGGAAATTGGTATGGATGGATGAAAATAGAGGATTTTGAAAAATGTATTGACTTTTTAAGCAAAATTCCTTCCTTTCATTCTCTTCATTTAACTGGTGGAGAACCATTTATGAATTTATCTCTTCTTATTGAGTGTATAAAAATATGCAGGGGGAAAAACATTCCATTTTTTGTTGAAACGAATTGTTTTTGGGCAAAAAATGAAGAAATTGCTGAAGAAAATTTAAGAAAGTTAAAAGAGATAGGATTAAACTCAATAATGCTAAGTTATTCAATTTTTTATTTGGATAAAATTCCTATTGAAAATTTTGAAATTGCAATGAAAAAATCTATTGAAATATTTGGAAGAGAAAATGTTTCTTTTTATACATTTAGTGGATATAAAATTTTAAAAGAAAAGGGAATAAAAAATAAAATCTCTTTTGATAAAGCATTGCAAATTCTTGGAGAAAGGGAATTTGTAAAATTTTTAGGAAATTATATTGTTCCAAAAGGAAAATGTTTATATACTCTTCAAAATTATTTCTGTAAATTTCCACCCGAAAAGTTTAAAGGTCAGAATTGTATTTTTGATTTTTTAAATCCATACCATATTCATATTGACCTTTATGGAAATTATTTAACAAGTTTCTGTTCAGGAATAACTATGGGAAATTATGAAAAAGTTTTAAATGAAGGGATTGAAATTGAAAAAGATATAATTCTTAAACTATTATTTACAGATATCTATAAATTTTTATTGTGGGCAGAGGAAAAAGGTTATAAAAGAAAGGAAGGATATATAAATAAATGTCATCTCTGTCTGGATATAAGAAAATTCTTAATTGAAAACAATTTAGAGTTTAATTCTCTTAAACCTGTAGAATTTTATTTTTTCTGAACCAACCCCTATTGTAAATTACATAATTGAAGACATTTCAAGTGCAGGATGTTTTTTCTCCTGCAAAAATGGTAATATTTCTTCTTCTGTAATACCTACTGTTTCATCAGCAATCCTATCAAGTAAATCAGGAATTCCTATTTCTTCTGCTCTTTTTATGAATCTTTCTTTAATCTCTTCTTTTAACATTTTTGGCATCCATACAAGTCGCAAAATTCCACCTTCTGCCTGAAGAAATTTTTTCTGTGTTATATTAAATTTTGAATGCCCAAGAAAACCAGGAATCTGTCTTCCACCACCTACATTTCCAGCAAGAGTTGTAAATTTCATTCCGCAAGGTGTCTCTCCTTTGTATTCCCTATTAACTGTCATAATTCCATTACATAAAGGTAAAACAACTGCAATACATTCACAACAACCACAAGTAGTCATAGGGTCAACCATTAAACTATAAACACTAACTCTTTCAATTGCGCCTCTACTGGCTTTTTTTACAAATTCATTAACTTCTTCCCATTGTCCATATTTTTCATCAAGAACTTTTCCCTTTTTAACTGGTTGATTCGGTCCTGTTGGATTTATTCTATTTGATGCTCTACAATCAAGCCAGGAAAATGCACCACAAAGGCCAGTTCTTTCAGGAGTTACAATACATACATGACTTGGAGCAAATGATTGACATAGTGTGCAAGAATAAAATATATCAACTTCTTCATCTGTAATTCCTGCAAGCCTTTCATCCCTATGTCTCCATACTTTTCTTGCTTTTTCAAGTATTTCTTTGACTTTTTCTTCTTCTGTATAAATTTTAACCTGAACCTTATCAAGAATATTTGAAAAAATTTCATGATATTTTGCATGTATTACAACTCCAAGATGTTTAAGTTTAAGTCCTTTTTCTTTTGCTTTTTTACTTATTCTTATCCATACAATATCTCTTTGACCTATATGCATAACACCATTTATATAATTTATGTAATCGTGAATCTGTCTCTCCAAAATTGGTTCAAATTCTTCCTGCATTTCCCTTCCAGCAACTTCAACAACAATTGCAAGGGGTATTGAACTTCCTTCTGGAATTTCATCTATTTCAGGACCAATAACTTCTATTTTTCCATCTTCAACTTCATTTAAAGGTAAACTTGTTGTCCATTCACAGGAAAGTGTTTTTGCTCCTTCTGCTTCAAGATATAAATCTTCTTTTCTTACTCTTTCTCCTTCAAATGCAGGACCATAAGAAACAGGTATATCAATTTTAGAGACAACTACTTTTAAACCTCTAACTTCAACTGCTTTTGTAACAATTTCAGAATGTGGAATATTTGAAACAACATGCTCATAAGTGCATATTCCTGTTGGTAAAATCTGGGGTATTGGAGTATCTGCAATTGTTGGAAATCCAAAATTTATTGCTCCTGCTGCATTTGCATACCATTCCTCATTTACATATCCAAAAGCAAGAACAAAAGCAAAAATTCTATCTTTATTGTAAATTAAAATTCTTCTATAATCTCCTGGTTCAATTCCACCGAAACTCATGGCAGCCCTTACAGCAAAACCGAGTGCAAAGACTGCCTGATATATTTCAGGACCAAAGGGAACAAGACGAACCGGCCATCCAAGTTGTATACCTTCTTCTTTAAGTTGTTCAGCAAATCTTTTACCATTATATTCTGCGCACATAAAAACATATAAATTTTTTTCAATAAGTTCAGTAGCAATTTTAACTGCTGTTTCATTATCAGGAACAGACCCAACAACAGCAGCAAATCCAGGTGCTGTTCCATCAACAAATTCAATCCCTCTTTTTCTCAAAATAATATCATTTGCTGCACCAAGCCAGAGTTTATCTTCCGGAGGTTCTTCTTCTTGAAAATAAAAATCGGGTTCTTCTATATATCTGATTGCTTCCATCATTTCCTCTGCAAAAAGAGTCGCCATTCCCGCATCAAGAACAGGACCTAAATATGGAAGATGGCATTCTTTCTTTACAGGTTCGGGAAGTAAATTTTTACATATTTTAAAAACCTTCTCCATATGTGATAATTTTGAAATAGGAATACCAAGAATTCCATAAATTATTGGTAAATAATAGGCGGTTTCGGGAAAAGACACATCCTGATTTGGACCATACTTATCCATCGCTTCTTTCCATTTTTCTTCAGATATATTTACAATTTTATGTGCTCCATTTATTGCAGCAGAAGCAATTATTTTTGACATACCTTCCTCCTTTTATCATTCAAGTTCTCTCCTCATTGCCATATCATACAATACTCTTTCTCTTGCCTTATCAATACCAAGTTTTTTTCTTTTCTCATCAATATGTTTTATCATTAAATCAGCCATTTTATCAGGGTCTGGCTCATAAGCCCATTTCCCTCCAAATTCTTTTTCAATATCATCAAATAAATATTTTGTTAAATTTTTACTTCCAAAAGTTGGCCAAGTTACACCAAATACAACAAATACACCTGAAGAAACAAAATATTGTCCTATACTTAATGCTTTCTCGCTCATCCATTCAGGTGCTGCACCTGCTGCTGGTAATTCAGAAATATCATCTCCAAGCCCTCCTTCCTTAACAACACAAGTTGCAGCAAGTAAAATTCTTGAATTATCAACACAACTACCCATATGAATAACAGGTGGAATACCAACTGCTTCACATACCTCTCTTAATCCTTTTCCCGCATAATCAAGTCCTTTAACTGAATCAAGAAATCCTGCTTTTGCACATGCAATTGCTGAACAACCTGTTTGAAGAACTAAAACATCATTTTCTATAAGTTTACTAACAAGTTTTATATGGATTTCGTCATGAACTACTTTTGGATTATTACAGCCAACAACTCCTGCAATTCCTTTTATCCTCCCATTTATTATATTATCATTCAATGGTTTATAAGAAGCTCTAAATCTTCCACCAAGAATATAATAAATACTTTCATAAGAAAACCCAGCAACAAGATTGGAAATATTTTCAGGTATTAAAATATTTTCTTTATTTCTTTTTTCAAAATTTTCAATCGCCATCTTAACTATCTCTTTTGCCTTCTGCAACGCTTCCTCTTCTGTAAATTGAATATGTATGGCACCTGGTATTTTTGCCTTTTCAGATGTTGTTATTATTTTTGTATGGAAACAGGAAGCAACTTCTGGTAATGAAGCTATTATACATTGCACATCAACAACCATAACTTCAACTGCTCCTGTTGTTATTGCCATTTCCTGATTTAAAAAATTACCTATTATTGATATTCCATGTCTCATTAAAATTTCATT
>CAYNUP010000109.1:0-10384 GCA_964400565.1 uncultured bacterium
TTGAAAAAGAGAAAATTTAATTTCTTTCCAGTTAAGTTTTCTAAATGTATTGATTAAGGACAGCGTAAAATTTGACAAGATGATAAAGATGGTTTAAATTTTTTGCCTGAAAAAAGGAGGAGATATGAAAGTAAGAATTGATGAGGAACTTTGCACTGGGTGTGGATTGTGTGTTGATATATGTCCTGAAATTTTTGAAATGGGAGAGACAGTATCAAAAATAAAAACTCCAAATGTTCCTTCTGAATTTGAAGATAAGGTAAAAGAAGCAGCAGAAAGTTGTCCTGTTGAGGCGATAATAATTGAATAAAAAAGTTTTAATGAAGAGAAAAAGATTCCTTTTCATTTTTGTTGTTTTTTTCTTTTTATTTGTTAAAGAAAGTGATCCATTTTTAATATCAAAGCCAGAAGAAAAGGCAAGAAAGTATATTAAATTGTCCCTTGAGGAATATAAAAAAGCAATAAAACAAAATCCGAATAATAGCGAAATAATAGAAGAATACTTAAAAATCCTTGAAGGAATAATTGGAAAAACAGAAGCAAAAATAGAACTTGCTCTTATTTTTAAAGAAATAGATTTACAGGTGAGAGTTTCAGAAATTTTACTTGAAGTTTCATTATCTGACAGAAAAAATGCTCTCTCTTATATAGAAAAAAGGATAGAAAAAAGTCAGAATATTAAAGAAAAGATTAATCTTTATTATATTGCAACAGAACTTTCTCCACAAAATCCTATTTACTGGTATAATCTTGGTAAATTACTTTTAGGAATTAATAAAGAAGAAGAAGGAATTTTAGCACTTGAAAAGGCATATAATTATAATTTTAAGGATGTATCTCTTTTTTATTATCTTTCTCTTTATGCATTAAATAAAGGCGATTATAAAAAGGCAAAACAATATATTGAGGAAGGACTTGCAATTTCTGATGATATTTCTCTCCATAAAATACTTCTGAGAATATATCTTTTAGAAAAAAATAAAGAAATGGCTATGCTTGAAAGAGAAAAAATAAACAATTTACTGACAAAGAAAGAAGAAAAAAAGGTTGCTGAAGAAAAAGAAATAAAAATTCCAAAAAGAGAAAAAATTGAAGGTTTAAATTCATATAATTTTATAAGTGTATCAAAGGATGAGCAGAAGTTATATATTGTTTCATTTGATGGTTACGGTTTTAAAAAAATAAAAGAATTTAAATGCACAACAGGAGTAGAAAAAGGAGATAAAGAGAAAAAAGGGGATAAAAGGACGCCTGAAGGAACTTATCTTTTAACATCAAAGATAGAACCACCAAATTTGCCTTCAAAATGTGGTATTGCTGCTTTTCCTTTAAATTTCCCAAATCCAATAGATAAAAGATTGAATAAAGATGGAAATGGAATATGGCTTCATGCAACTCCAATAGAAAGGCCTCCTTATAACAGTGAAGGTTGTGTTGTTGTAAACGATAAAGATATGAAAGAAATAATGGAGTATATCAAACAGGGTGAAAGTTTCATTTGTATTTCAGAAGATAAAATGTTTGATAAATTTGGATATATTAAGGAGATAAAAGAAACTGTTGAAAAATGGAAGGATGCATGGGAAAGTAAAGATATAGAAAGATATATTAAATTTTATGACGATGCGTTTTTAACAGGAGGGAAAAATAAAAATCAATGGAAAGCATATAAGGAAAGGATAAATAAAAGTAAAAAATATATAAAGATTGAATTGTCTGATTTGCAGATTTTACCTTATGGAGGAAAGAAATTTGGAACAATGGCTATTGCTTTCTTTAACCAGAAATATACTTCAGACAATTTTTCTTCTCAAACAAGAAAAATTCTGTATCTCGTTAATAGAAATGGAAACTGGAAAATAATTTGTGAACAGACACTTTAAAAAATGGAAATATATCCTGATTTTGAAGAATTTAAAAAATTGAGTAAAAAGTTTAATGTAATTCCTTTTTATTATTCATCCCTTTCCGATTTTGAAACCCCTGTCTCTGCTTTTTTAAAAATAGCAAAAGGTAGTTATAATTTCCTTCTTGAAAGTGCTGAACAGGAAGAAAAAGTTGGAAGATATTCATTTGTTGGTTCATATCCAGAAATAATAGTTAAGGGAGAAAAAGATACAGTTGAGATTATAAATTATAAAACAGGAGAAAAAGAAAAAATTAGAAAAAAAATGTCTTTAAAGGTTATGGAAAAATTTTTCAAAAACTATAAAACAATCAAAATTAAAAATTTACCATCTTTTACAGGTGGATTTGTAGGTTTTATTTCTTATGATTATATAAGGCAAATAGAGAAAATCCCAGATTTTATAAAAGAAAACCCTTTTTCACCTGACTTTATTTTTTTCTTCTCTAAAAAACTTATAATATTTGACCATTTTAAAAGGAAAATTTTTTTGATAACGAATATCTTTATTGAAAAAGGTATCTCACTGGATAAAAAATATCAGGAGGGGAAAGAAACTTTATTAAATTTTATTAATGAATTTCAAAAACCATTAAAAATAGTAGAAAGGACTTCTGAAGATAAAGGAGATGATTTTAAATCCAATTTTAAAAAAGAGGAATTTATAAAAAGTGTGAAAAGAGTTAAAAAATATATATATGAAGGAGATATAATACAGGCAGTAATATCTCAGAGGTGGGAAAAGGAAATAGATGTTGAACCATTTAAAATATACAGAGCATTGAGAAGTTTAAACCCTTCTCCTTATATGTTTTTTCTTGAAATAGGTGATTTAAAATTGATCGGTTCTTCTCCTGAAATACTTGTAAAACTTGAAAATGGAATTGCATGTGTAAGACCAATAGCAGGAACAAGACCAAGAGGGAAAAATGAAATTGAAGAAAAAAAACTTGAAAATGAATTATTAAATGATGAAAAGGAAAAAGCAGAACACATAATGCTTGTTGACCTTGGAAGAAATGACCTTGGAAGAATATGTATTCATGGTTCAGTAAAAGTAACAGAATTAATGAAAACTGAAAAATATTCACATGTTATGCATATTGTTTCAAATGTTGAGGGTAAATTGATGAAAAATAAAACCCCTGTTGATTTATTACATTCAACTTTTCCAGCAGGAACAGTAACAGGAGCGCCAAAAATAAGGGCAATGGAAATAATAGAGGAAATAGAAAAAACAAAAAGAGGCCCTTATGCAGGAGCAGTAGGTTATTTTAGTTTACAGAAGAGTATGGATTTCTGTATAACTATAAGAACATTTATAGTTAAGGGCAAAAAATTATACATTCAAGCAGGCGCAGGAATTGTAGCAGATTCTATACCTGAAAATGAATATGAGGAAACAAAAAATAAAGCAAAGGGATTAATTGAAGCATATAAATTTTCAAAAAGGATATAAAAATGATACTTATGATAGATAATTATGACTCTTTTGTTTATAATCTTGTCCAGTATTTTGGAGAACTTGGAGAAAAAATCATAGTTTATAGGAATGACCAAATATCAATAAAAAAAATTGGAAAATTAAAATTTGATAGAATTGTTATTTCACCAGGACCAAAAAGACCTGAAGATGCAGGGATTTCCTGCGAGATAATAGAAAAATTTAAGGATAGATTTCCCATACTTGGTGTTTGTTTAGGACATCAATGTATAGGTTATGTTTTCGGTGGCAAAATTACTTATGCTAAAAAACTTATGCACGGAAAAACCTCATTGATTTACCATAATGGAAAAGATATATTTAAAAATATTGAAAATCCTTTTATAGCAACAAGATATCATTCCCTTGTTGTGGAAAGAGAGAGTTTGCCTGAATGTCTTGAAATAACTGCATGGACAGACGATAATGAGATAATGGGAATAAGGCATAAAAAATATAAAATTTTTGGAGTTCAATTTCATCCAGAATCAATACTTACAAAAGAAGGCAAAAAGATATTAAAAAATTTTCTTAAAATTAAGTAATCTTTTCAATATATTTTTCAGCAAAATAACCAGCAATCATTCCTTCACTGGCAGCAGTTATTATCTGATAAAGATTTTTTTTAATTACATCTCCACAGGCAAAAATTCCAGGAATATTTGTTTCCATTTTTTCATTAACAATTATAAATCCGTTTTCAGTAGTATCAATAATGCCATTTAAAAATTCTGTATTTGGTTTCTGTCCTGCTGAGACAAATACACCATCAACCTTTAACTCCTTTATTTCATCCTTTAATAAATCCTGTAAAACTAATCCTTCAACCCTTTCTTTACCCTTAATTTCTTTAACTGTTGTGGAAAGTAATAATTTTATATTTTCATTCTTTTTAACCTCATCCTGTAAATATTTTTTAGCCCTGAATTTATCTCTTCTGTGAATAAGATAAACAGATTTTGAAAATCTTGTTAAATAAATCGCTTCTTCTAAAGCAGAATCTCCTCCACCAATTACAGCAACTTCTTTCCCTTTAAAAAATGCTCCATCACAAATTGCACAATAAGAAACGCCCTTACCAACCAAAAAATCCTCTCCTTTAACTCCTAATTTTCTTCTTGATGAACCTGAAGCAATTATTAAAACTTCACTTTCAAAAATTTCTCCATTTTTAAGTTTTACCAATTTTTTATTGTCCCTCAGTTCAATCTTTTCTACTTCTCCCTCCTTAATTTCTCCCCCAAATTTTAAAAACTGTTTTTTCATATTTTCTGCAAGTTCAAATCCAGTAATTCCTTCAGGAAAACCGGGATAATTTTCTATAAGTTCTGTTAAAACCATATTACCTCCAACAGAAAACTTTTCAATTATAATGGATGGTATTTTGTCTCTTGATAAAAAAATCCCTGCTGACAGCCCTGCGGGACCAGCACCTATTATTATGACTTTATCCATTTTAAAAATTAAGGAGGGGGAAAACCCCTCCTTTTTAATTACTCAACTTCAATTTTAACTTCCTTTGCTTTTTCCTTCTCTGATTTGGGAAGGACTATCTCAAGGATGCCATTTTTATATGTTGCCTTCACTTTATCCTTATCCACAGCACAGGGAAGAGTAAAACTTCTGGAAAAACTTCCAGTTCTTATCTCTTTTCTGTAATAATTTTCCTTTTCTATTTTCTTCTCTTCTGCTTTCTTTCCAGAGATTGTAACTGTATCCTCGGTGAGAGAAACAGAAATATCTTCTTTATTTATTCCAGGGAGTTCTGCCTTAATTACTACATTTTCTGCATCTTCATAGATGTCAACATCAAATGCTCTCGGTCCTTCCCAAATATCAAAATCTCTTGAGAAAAATCTGTCAATTAATCTATCAAAATCGTCTTTTAAATCAAGCATTTCTTTTACAGGATCCCATCTTGCAAGTTTTGCCATTTTTCATCACCTCCTTTCTTTGTTTTTTTCATTTTATTAGATGATAGAGAAAGGAGGTGGGTTTCACCTTTTATACTTTTTTCTTATGTGATAATAAAGTACCTTTTCTACTTTCTTTGGAATTTTTTTATTCCTATAAATTTTTCTTGAGAAAACAATTGTTTTTACAGTTGTATTTAAGAAGGACTCACATCTTTTACAAATTTTAATATGTTCTTCAAATATTTCCTTTTTTGCCTCTTCTATTTCTCTGTCAATGTAATCAGATATAAGTTTTATTATTTCTCTGCAATCCATCTTCAATTCCCCTTTTTCTTAAAATATTCTGATAGTTTCTCCCTTAAATATAATCTTGCCCTGTGAATCCTTGTTTTAACAGTTGAAATGGACAATGATAAAATTTCTGATATTTCTGGAATTGAAAGCCCTTCAACATCATGAAGTATAAAAATTGTTTTGTATTTTGGTGGTAAAGAATTTATTGCCTCATTCAAAATTTCTTTCAGTTCTTCATTCCTATAGTGAAAATAAGGATTATTTGACCAGTCAGAAATTTCTATTTTATAATTGCCATCAGATGTTTTTTTTATTTCATCTAAAGATATCTTCTTATATTTTTCTTTTCTCAGTTTCATAAGTGCAAAATTAGTAGCAATTCTGTAAAGCCATGTAGAAAAAGAAGAACGACCTTCAAAATTTGGTAATGATTCATATGCTTTTATAAATGTTTCCTGAAGGAGGTCTGCTGCATCCTCTTTATTTCCAAGAATTTTAATTCCAAGATTATATATTTTATCCTTTGTTCTTTTTACAAGTTCTTCAAATGCTTCTGTATCTCCATTTTTCGCTTTTTCAACAAGTTCAATTTCTTTCATCTATAAACCCCTTATTTTAAATAAGTTTATCCTATCTTATAAAAAAAATCCAAAATTTTTTGAAAAATTCTAAAAAATGGATTAAATTATTGTTAACTCAAGGAAAAAAATGAAATCAGAGGAAATATTTAAAAAAGGAGGGCAAAATGAATTTGGGAAATTTGTTTTTTGATTTAGCAAGAATAAAAAATGCAAAAACAAAAAGGATGTCAAGTTATGATGTAGAAGGAAGAAATAGGGATTTCTGGATGATAGAACCAGGAGAAAAGAAGGTCCTTGCAGAAATTGATGGCCCTGGATGTATAACTCATATATGGATGACACAGGGAGGTTCTTTATTTTTATATAGAGAAGTTGTTTTGAAATTTTACTGGGATGGCGAAGAAAACCCGAGTATTCTTGTTCCTCTTGGAGATTTCTTCTGTCTTGGCCATTCACTTGTAAATTCATTTTGTTCATTGCCATTTACTGCCTCTACTTCAAATCCATATAAATTCGGTGCTGGATGTGCCTTAAACTGTTATCTACCAATGCCTTTCAGAAAACACGCAAAAATAGAAATCGTAAATGAAGGAAGCCATCCATATAAACAATACTTTTATATTGATTATGAAACTTATCAGGATAACCTTCCAGAAGATATTGCTTATCTCCATTCACTTTGGAGAAGAGAAAATCCTACCCCTGGCTGGGGACCTGAAATTCCTGTAGATTCACCTAAAACAAATATAGTAAATAAAGAAGAAATAGCATATAAAAATAATTATGTAATTCTTGAAGCAGAAGGGATGGGTCATTATATTGGCTGTAACATTTCAGTCACAAACTTTCATGGAACATGGTGGGGAGAAGGAGATGATATGATATGGGTTGACGGATATAAATGGCCACCAGATTTACATGGAACAGGTAGTGAAGATTATTTCAATCAGGCATGGGGAATGCAAAATAATGCATTTTTATTCAATGGCTCATCAATTTTTGAAGGATTTTCTGTTTTTGGACATAACTTATATGATGGACAATTTCAGGGTGGTTATCAAACATCTTATATTTTTCATCTCTTAAATCCAGTCCATTTCAAAAAATCTATAAAGGTTACAATAGAACATGGACATGGAAACCATACAGCAAATGATTATTCCTCAACCGCTTACTGGTATCAAATTGAACCACATAAAAAATTTGATATTTTACCAGTTGAAAAGAGATATCCTGTTTTATTTTCTTTTCAAAATCCACAATCATTACAGACAGAAAAAAGAGAAATTATAATAACCCCTGAAATGATGAGAAAAAAACTTGACAAAATTTAAAATATGTTGTAAATTCAATAAAAAACAAAAGAAAGGAGGTGAGAAGGTATGAATAAAGCAGATTTAATTGAAGCAGTAGCAAAGGTTGTATGCACGAAAAAAGAGGCAGCTGCTGCAGTTGATGCGGTATTAGATGCAATAAAAGGTGCTCTCAAAAAAGGAGAAGCAGTTACACTCGTCGGATTTGGAACATTCAAAGTTGCAGAAAGAAAAGCAAGAAAGGGAAGAAATCCAAGGACTGGCGAAGAAATTAAGATTCCGAAAAAGAAAGTTCCAGTATTTAGAGCAGGCAGTGAATTAAAGAAAGCAGTCAAATAATTTTAAGTTTTTAAAGGCGGACCTTAATTGGGTCCGCCTTTATTATTTTTAAATTTTACCCTTTGATGAAAAAATTTTTCCTCTTTTTTCTTTTTATTTCTTGCCTTTTTGGAGAAATAGATATTTTTTTTACACCTCAGAAAAAGACATACCTTGAATTTATTAAAATTTTAAAAAATGCTAAAAAATCAATTTATATCTCAACTTTTTCAATCAGTTCTGATTTTCTTCAATTTTTAGAAGATAAGAAAATTGATATTAAGATTGTTTGTGAATATGGTGATATAAAAAATGGTAAAATAAAAAAGATTGAAAATAAAGGATTATTCCATGCAAAATTTTTGATAATTGATGAAGAAACAGTTATTATAACCTCTGCAAATTTAACAAAAAGCAATTTTTATAAAAACCATAACAATTTAATCATTATAAGGGATAAAAAAATTGCCAGATATTTTTTAAAAAAATTTGATTCATTTTGGAATAATTACAGATATACAGCAAGATGGAAAGAAGGAAATATTGAAATATGGTTTTCTCCTGAAAATGATTGCGAGGATTTAATATTAAAAGAAATTAAAAATTCACACAAATCAATATATTTTGCAACATACATTTTTTCAAATGAGAAAATCGCTCATCAAATTGCGGGAAAAAAGAAAAACAGCGTTGAAATAAGTGGTATTATTGAAAATTTTAATATTTATCATTCTGTTTTTTATTATCTTTTAAGTTATGGATGTAAAATGAGAAAAAGTTGTATGGCTGGATTTCTCCACGATAAATTTTTTATAATTGACATGAAAAAAGTTATAACTGGCTCATTCAATCCGACAGAACAGGCAAAAGAAAATGTTGAAATCGCCTGTGTTATTGAGGATGATAAAATTGCTGAAATTTTTTACAGAGAATGGAGGAATTTATACTTTTTTAAATCAACAGAAGAAAAATTTTGATTTTTTATTTTACTGAAGATTAAAATAGATAAAAAGGAGGGGGAATGGTAAAGAAAAAAGAAAAAATGGAAATAGAAGAAAGAGAAAAAATGAGAGATGGAGAGGGAGTTATTAAAATTTTACATTTTTTTAAGAAAGAAGAGTTTAAAGCAAATGTAAGATTATGTGCAAAATTAATTATCAATCCTTCCTGTTCAATTGGACTTCATCAGCATCTTGATGAGGATGAAGTATTTATAATATTGAAAGGGAAAGGACTTTTGTTTGATGGGAAAAAAGAAATTATAGTTGAAGAAGGAGATGCTATTTTAACAGGAAATGGTGAGAGTCATTCAATAAAAAATATAGGCAAAGAAGAACTTGAAATTATAGCATTTATTTCAAAATATTAAAAAAAGGAGAAAAAATGAAAAAATTAAAGAGTAAAGTTAAAAAAGAATTTGTAGTCAGACCCTATCAACTTTTATGTTTAATCTGCTCTATTGGTGAAGGGAATAAAGAACCAGAAAATAAAAAGTTAAAAAAAATATTTAATGAAATAAGAAAAAACCCTGATTTACCAATTACTTTAAAATGTAACATAGGTGGTGTCTTTTCATATCAAGATTGTGGTAATCAAGATGACACTTCAGAAGGGTTTGAATTCAATTTAAAAAGAGATTTAGATATTTTAAGAAAAATTGATATGCCACCCGGTATTACATTACCTGCAAGAATAATTTTATACAGAATATGGAATAGAATTAAAACAGTTTCAGGAATATGTGGTTACGATGAAATAACTTCAGATGCATGGAAAGGTTGTCCTAAAGCAAAAACTGGTTTTTACGAAAAAGGACATAAAAATAGTATAGAGATTCTTATTCCTCCAAGAGATAAAAAAGAAATGAAACTTGAAAAAGAAAAATCATTAGAAACAATGTATAAAAACAAAGTTATAAAAGTTCGCCCCCATCTTTTATTATGTGCAGTATGTCAGTATGGCGGAGGGATAAGACCACCATTTAAAGAAGATAACCTACCTGAGATGATACAATTTTTAATAAAAAATCCTGATGCAAAAATTCAACTTTTACCAAAGGCGGTGTGGATGATGTGTGCACCATGTCCATATTATACTATACAACATAATGATTGTGTTGGTAATATGGGTTGTTGTAGTTTATACTGCGATTTAAAAGATTTAAATGTTCTCCAGAGATTAGGTTTGAAATATGGAACTATAATGAATGCTCGCAAACTTTATTATATGATTTTTGAAAAAATACCAACTGTTGCTGGTGTATGTGCAATAGAAAATCTTCCTTTTGCCTGGTTATGGCATAATGCCTGTGGTGAAAATTTGTTTCAACAGGTTAGAAGATATGAGAAAGGGAGAGAGATGTTGATTAAAGAGTTTGGATTTAAATAAAAGAAAAAATATTACAAAAGAAGAATTTTTGCAGTTTAAATAAACTAAAAAGTATACTTAATATAAAGTAAAAAATGTATTTGCATTAAGAAGAAAAATTTCTGAACTTGAAATAGATTTTGAAGATATATATCAGGTTATACTTGAATATGAAAATGGAATTATCGGAAATATTATTATAGATG
>CAYNUP010000110.1:0-1816 GCA_964400565.1 uncultured bacterium
GACCTATCAAAAGAAGGAACATCAAAATCAGAAATTATATCTTCAGCAAGAACTCTACCAAGTGAATCAATAATTTCAATCTTTTCCTTTTTTAATATAGGTGTTTCTTCCCATATTAATTTTTTTGCTTCTTCAATTGGAATCATTATTTTACCCTCCTATATTACACATAAAAAAGGGTAATTTCTTATAATGAAGTATATGACCTTTTGGTTTTTCTTCAATTACAAATTTTTTAATCTTTTCTTCAATATTTTTTTCACCTTTTCTTAACATATCTTTTAAATTCAAAATTTTCTCTGAATTGAGACATAAAATAAGTTCTCCTTTTATATTTAATCTTATCCTATTACAAAAATTACAAAATGGACTACTTAAAGGAGATATAATTCCATAAGTTCCACTGTAATTTTCAAATTTAAAATATAATGTATTTGGAGAAAAATACTTTTCTTTTTGCACAAACTCTATATTGCCAGCAAATTTAATTTTTTCAAGAATTTCTTTTCCTGAAACAAAATAATCTTTCCAGTTAAGTCCTTTTTCAGTTGGCATAAGTTCAATAAATCTCACTATTAAATTATAAAAATCTCCAAATTTTAAAAAATCAAAAATCTCATCATCATTAATATTTCTTAAAACAACAACATTTATCTTAATTTTCAAACCCTCTCTAATCCCTTCTTCTATCCCTCTCATAACTTTTTCAAATCCATCAATCCCAGTTATAAATTTAAATCTTTCTTTTTTTAATGTATCCAAACTTACATTTATCCTTTTAAAATTTGTTTTTTTAATTTCAGAAATAAAATCATAAAGAAAAAATCCATTTGTTGTTATTGAAAGGTCTTGTAGTTGTGGGAATTTTGAGATTCCATTTAATAAAAAAATAATGTTTTTTCTTAATAATGGCTCTCCACCTGTTATTCTTATTTTTTCAATTCCAAGTTTTAAAAATATCTTTACAATTTCTATAATCTCCTCATAACTTAAAATTTCTTTTCTTTTTGAAAACTTAAAATCTCTTGACCTACAATATAAACAATTAAAATTACATCTATCAGTAACAGAAATTCTTAATGTATCAATTTTTCTTCCAAATTTATCTACTAATTTTTTCATATTTTTTAAGGTCGTTTTCTGTATTAAGATTAAAAAAAACTTTTTCAAAATCAGGAATATCTTCAACATATTCCACATTTACCTCTTTTACTAAATCAAAAACTCTATATTTTTCCATCTTTAGATTTCTTTCAATTATAGAGCAGACATTTTTTGAATATATTGCAAAAAGGGGATGAATTGAATTTTTATTTTTTGGTATAAGTATGTCATAGTCCTTTTCAATGTTTTTCATATACTCAACAACTTCCTTTTTTATAAATGGATAATCGCAGGCAAATATGAAATTATAAGGATATGGAGAAATTTTTAATCCAGTAAGAATTCCTCCAATAGGTCCAACTTTATATTTATCCTCATAAATTTCAGCAATTTTAATTTTTTTAAATTTTTCTATATCGGTTGTAACAATTACTATTTTTTCAAAACAACTATAAATCTCATTTATAATTTTCTCTATCATTAAAACTCCATCAATCTTTATGAATGCTTTAATTTCTCCAAGACGCCTGCTTTTTTCTCCTTTCGCGATTATTATTCCATACATTAGATGAATAAATTCCTATAGAGATGAAAAAATAATATATTTTAACCAGGAAGTTTTTCAAGGACTTTATTTATTAATTTCTTCGCATCTTCTCCTTCTGCCTTTATAAGCGAGGAAATATAACGTAATGTCTCATAATATCTTTCA
>CAYNUP010000111.1:0-4683 GCA_964400565.1 uncultured bacterium
CTCCTGTAGTTATGATATTATCAATTGTTATATCATTCTCTGCTGTAAAGGTTATATTCCCTGAGCCAGTGTTTATTGAACCTGCAGATTGAGTAATTGTATTATGTCCTGTAACAATAAGTCCTCCATCAGAAGTTTCAACATCATTGTTAAATGTTAATGTTCCACCATCACTTGTAATAGTGATATTACTTCCATTTGATGCAAGAGTATCAAGAATAATATCTCCTGAGCCAGCAGAAATAGTTAAAGAACCTGCTCCAGAATCAACAGATGTTCCTGTATCCATTACAAAACTATCTCCACCAGATATTGTTATATCTCCACCTGAAGAATCAATATCATTATTAAGAGCAATATTTCCTGCATTACTGGTGATAAGAATTGTTCCACCACTTGATAACAGTTGCCCATCAAAGGTATAATTTATTCCTCCTGTAATAGAGATATTTCCACCAAAAGTTGATATTTCATCAAAATAATTTTCACTTCCACTCAGAGCAATCGTCACATTACCACCACCAGTGGTAATATCACCTGTATCTAATGTTTTTGTTACAATACTTACAGTTCCAGCAGTCCCGCCCGCACCAGGTGTGGTATTGACAGTCCCGATGGTCATATCAACATTACTTCCTGTAATCTGAATATTTCCACCTGATGAACCGGCATTAGTAGAAGATGTATCTATATTGCCAATTGCAGATATGCCTGTTCCTGTAAATGTAAGTGTTATACCGCCACCCGATGCAGAAATAGAAGATGTATTTATATCCCCGACTGTTCCAGACTGGGCAAGAATACTAACAGTTCCCCCACCTGTCACAAGATTACCTAAACTAACCGTACCATTTGGATTGAAAATAGAGATAGCCGCATTATTTGTCTGTAAGGTATCGGCTACATCAAAAAAAGAAATAACTCCACTGCCAATGGTTTGCATAGTAATACTTATTCCTGCATTTAAAATTGAGATAAGACCATCACTAATATCCTGAACAGTTATATTCTGGGCTGCCTGTAAAACTATATTTGAGGTTGCACCTTCCAGTTCTGTCTCATAGATATAATCTGGATCGCCCCCTAAAAAATCACCATACGTACCACCTGTATATGTATCTCCCCCTGGCCTTGAACCATCTGCAACATATAAAGTAGTAGGGTCTATAAGATAAGTTCCAATATTGCCATTTACAGCAGTTGTATCAACTTTAGCCCCCAAATAAATATTTTTACCTGCACTTGCTTCAACAAAACCACCATCTCCTGAAATATCCCCACCTTTTGCAAGAATAGCAACTCCCCGTGTAACCGCTGTATTGCCTTCTGAAAGTATGTATATATTACCTCCTGAGGAATTAGCACCAACACCAGACGCACTTAGTAATGAACCAGGAACTAAAGCAGTAGCAGTATTTGAATCAATAATTATTGTGCCTGCATTTTTACCTTCTGCCCCATCTGCTTTAATTGTTCCTGTGTTTATTACTGTTCCACTTGCTCCTAAAAGATATGTATTTCCATTTTCTTCTACAATGCTTCCTGCTTCAATTATTTGTGGAGTATTTACAACTTCTCTTATTATATTTGTTATCTGACTTGATGGGATTAAAACTGTTCCTGGTGTCTGGTCTGTTTTTGAAATTGTAAAGTTAATTAAATTATTTCCATCAAAATTTACTACAAAATTTTCAGTTCCTGCTATAATTACTTTTCCAAGATTTGCTAATATAAGTCCTTCATTTGAAACAAGAGGTGCTACAAGTATTGCATACCCATTATCATTTATTATTATTTGTCCTTTATTTATTATGGATGATAAGGCAGAATTTTGGTCTTGTGAAAATTTATAATTTCCGGATAAGAAATCAGAATCTTTTATATTTAATGTGCTTACAAGTATTCCACCAACATTTACAAATGCATCTTTACCGAAATAAATTCCATTTGGGTTAATAATCCAGACCCTACCATTTGCTATTAATTGTCCAAGTATAATTGATGGGTCTAATCCAACAACTCTGTTTAATGATATTGAATTTGTATTTGGTTGAATATATTGTACTATCTCATTTAAGTCAATTGAATAATCCTGCCAGTTTATAATTGCTCTATCAGTTGTTTGTGTAATTGTCATTTGATTCCCAGATTGAGTTATTGATGAATCACCAGATATTACCTGGGCCCCATTGGGTAAAGGTAATACATGAACAGGAAAGAGTAAATAACCAGAAGCAAAAAGCATCATAACTCTTCCTAAAAACTTAAAATTCTTCACAAAATTTCTGCCTATCATCCTTTCCTCCTTTTTTTCTTTTTCAATTGTTTATTTATTTTGTTTTTAATTTCTATTCTCCTTTAAAAATTAAACAATGCTTGAATCCAGTAATGCCATTCCCCACCATCTGATGGTTCTTGACCACCTAATCTTTTTGCTGCATCAAACCTTAAATGAAAATAAGAAGCACTTATTCTAATTCCAGCCCCAACGCCTGTTGCCAAATTGTGTTTTTCTTCTCCCGGCAAAATTTCATTTTTAAAAACTCCTCCATGATCAACAAAAATAGCCCAGTTTGCATATTTATTGATTGAACTTTCTCCTGGGATAAAGGGCATCCTTAATTCTAAACTTGTCAAATATCCAAAATCTCCGAGAAACTCACCAGTTGGATATGCTCTTACTGAATCTGCTCCTCCTAAAACCATTTGTTCTCCTGTTACTAAACTATCAGAAGAATATTGAGCACTTAATTTAGCTATAAGTTGCGTCCTTCCTATTTTAAAAAGGTCCACTAAATCAAAATTAAGTTTAACCCATTTACCATCTGCCAATCCAGGCCTACTAGAACCACTATACTCATCATCACTCATTCCTCCCAAAAATGTACCAAGACCAAATGTTAATTTACCGGTCCAGTAAAGATGGGAATTCTTAAACAATTTATCTCTATTCAAACCTATTTCTAATGTTGAGTATTTATCGTGAGAATTAATATATGTCCTTTCAAATAAATAATTATACATATCTTTGTGATTTAACGAACCAAATATTGTCAAGTTTTGAAATCTTGACCTTATTAATGGATAAGAAAAGGTTAATGAATATATATCTGATTTACCTTCTACTTCTATACCTGGTGGAGGCAGAAGTTCCTCGTCTATCTGATAATTCATATTTGACCAACTTAAACCAACTTTTGCACCTGTTCCACCTAAAGGAATTGTATATCCAATCTTATAATATTTCATTAAATTCAGGTTTTCTATATTACCTATTGCTGTTAAAGATAAAATATCTCCATTTTTTGTTAAATTACCAAAATCAAAAGTAAAGCCAGTTCTAATTTTCCCTGTATATCTTGACCCAAAGTTATTCACAAGTAAATTTAAATTAAATGGGTAGTTTTTTTCTTCTACATTAACCAATATATCTGTTGTACCTTCTTTCTCACCTTTTAACAAATTGACATGAGCATTTAATTTTGGATAATCATTTAATAAAAGCAAAGATCTTTCAAGTGATCTATTATTTAATATTGTTCCCGCTTTAACATTATCAAAGTGTTTTTTAACAAATTCATCTGTATAATATCTATTTCCTTCTACTTTAATCTCTCCAATCTTCCCTTCAATTATTTTTATCTCTACTACCCCATCAATTACTTTTTGTGCAGGAATATAAGCAAATGATGTAACATATCCTTTATTCCAATAAATTTCGGTTATTTTATCAGCAATAAACTTTAATTCGGAAATTGTAATTTCCTTACCTTCATATTCTTTTGTAACTTTTTCAATTTCAGAAGTACTAACTTTCAAATTTCCAACAATATTAAATTTCTTAACTATAATTTTTCTTCCATCCTTTAATTCTATTTGAGGACTTACTATACCTTTTATTTGGGGTTGTTTGGATTCTTTTTCAACTTGTGGGATATTAGGAATTGGATCAGAAAATAAAAAAGAAATAAAAACAAAAAAGAAACCTATCCATCTTTTAATTTCCATTTTTCCTCCTCTTCTTTTGTTCAATAAATGGTTAATAATTCCCCCTATCTTTGATTTAATATTTTAATTATATCGTTAGAAATTTCAAGACCACTAGAAAAATATGGAAGACTTTTTTTATCTACAACTAAATCATATCCATTTTTTATTGCATATTCTTGAATTACTCTTGCAATATCATTTAATAATACTTGAGTTTTTCTTTTATTCTCTTCCAAAAGTTGTTGATTTGTTAATTTCACAAATGTATTTATCTCCGCATTTAGATCGTTTATCTGTTTCTCATACATTTTAATTTCATCTGATTTCATTTTGCTTTTTTTAGCATTATATTCATCCGTAATTTTTTTCAATTCTGCTTGTTTTTTAGATAATTCAGCCTGTTTTTCTGCTCTTATTTTCTGAATATCTTCTCTTACTTGTTTTGCTTTTTCATATTCTGAATAAATTTTTTCTACATCTACTACTCCTATTTTTAACTCTTTTGTGTAAGCAATTGAGGAGAGAAGGAATGTTACAACTACTGCGGCTAGCCCGATTTTACTTATATTTTTCATTTATCTCCTTTCTTTTTTTTATTTTTACATATATTTTTATTTTTGTCAAGTTTTTTTCTCTTTCCTAAAATTACGACACTTTTATTATATCACATATATTTATTATACCCCCCAAAAC
>CAYNUP010000112.1:0-1611 GCA_964400565.1 uncultured bacterium
ATCTTACACATCGCTTAGAAGATTATGAGATTGAGGAAAAATTTGTAGAGTATTTATTAAAGGAAAAATATAATCTTTTAATTTTAATTGATTGTGGTATTTCTTCTTATAAATTTTTAAAAAAATGTGCTGAAAATAATATAAAAGTGATAGTTGTTGACCACCATCAGGGAGATATTGAGAAGCTGCCGGATTGTCATATTTATATCCATCCTTATTTCTGTCCAGAAGAATTTGATTTTTCTGCAACAGGGCTATCCTTTAAACTTTTTCAAAATTTAATTTCAAATTCCCCCTCTTTTCCTGTTCATGATTATATATCCATTGCAGGTCTTGCAGTTTTAAGTGAAAATGTCACACTGTTAGGCGATAATAGAGTTTTTGTAAAGGAGATGCTTAAGGATTTAAAGCACTCAAAGATTAAGGGATTAAATTTTATTGTGTCAAAATATTTAAATGAGGAAAAAATAGAAACTGAAGATGTAAAGAAAATGATAAATCCAAAACTCAATTCTCCGGGAAGATTTGGCAAACCAGAGGTCTCTTTAAATTTATTACTTGAAGAGGAGGAAAAAGAGATAGAGATATTGTTAGAGGAGATAGATTCTCTTGATAGAAAAAGGTATAAGATAACACAAAAAATAATTAAAAATATTGAAAAACAGAATGGCTTTGAAAATAGATTTTTAATTCTTGAAAATTTTCCAGAATCATTATGTGGAATTATAGCCAGTCGTCTTGTAGAAAAGTATAACCTTCCATTTATTGTAATGAGTAAAAAGGGTGATATTGTTAAAGGATCTGGAAGGTCTCCGGAGGATTTTAATTTATACGAAAATATGAAATTTGTAAAGGAAAAATTTTTATCTTTTGGGGGGCATAAGAATGCAATAGGATTTAAATTTAAGATTGATAAAAAAGGTGAAATAGAGAAATACTGGGAAAGTATAAAGATAGTTGATAGGAAAGGAATAAAAGATGATCATTATGATACAATTCTTGAAATAGATGAAATTAAACCCGATATATTTGAGTACCTGAATCTTTTAAAACCATATGGTAAAGGTAATAATCCACCAGTTTTTTTAAGCAGAAATGTTTTGATAAAAAAAATAAATAAAGGAAATGAAGTTAAATACTGGGCTAAAAAAGGAGATTCAATTTTTGAATGTAAAATTTCTGATGTAGAAATTTCTGAAGGGATAAAAGATATTCTTTATACACCAGAAATGGAAAAAATAGATGGATATTACAAAATAACCATTGAAATAAAAGGAATTAAATAATCTCTTCTTTTATCTTAACAGGTCTTTTAACCTTTCCTGATTTTAAACATTTTGTGCATATTCTCATTCTTTTTATAACACCATTATATTCCACCAAAATTCTTTGTATATTTGGTTTCCATGTTCGTCTTGTTTTTTTATTTGAATGACTTACTTTATTTCCACTTCTTCTTTCCTTCCCACAAATTTCACATCTCATAGCCATTTTATTTATCTCCTTTTTATTTTCCCTTCTTTTTTCAAACTCAAAATTGTTTTATTTGCATAATTATTTTCAGGGTCTATTTTTAATACTCTGTTTAAATATTTTAAACCGCTTTCAATA
>CAYNUP010000113.1:0-2421 GCA_964400565.1 uncultured bacterium
CTCATTGTTTTATTTTTAATTTCATTTTTCATTTTAGTTCCTCCAATGCTTTTTTGGCTTCTTTGCCTTTTGGTGCTATTCCATGCCATAAAATTTTGTTTTCCATAAATGAAACACCTTTACCTTTTATAGTATTTGCTATAATCACAAGAGGTTTTTCTGTTTTTCTTTCTTTTACACCTTTTAATGTCTCAAAAATCTCTTGGAAATTATGACCATCTATTCTTTTTGTTTCCCATCCATAACTTTCCCATTTTTTTTCAATTGGTTCAAGTTTGACTATATTTTCAGTAAAATCAGTAACACATAACCAATTTCTATCAACTATTGCTACAAGATTATTTAGTTTATGGTGAGAAGAAAAAAGTGCTGACTCCCATACAGAACCTTCATATAATTCACCATCTCCAAGCAAAACAAAAACAAACCAGTTCTTTTTTTCTTTTTTTGCTATATATGCCATACCTGCTCCTATACCAAGACCATGACCGAGAGAACCAGTTGTAATTTCAACGCCTGGAACATCATTCTGTAAATGAACTCCAAACATACCATCCGCACAGCAAAATTTATCACAGGCACTTATCGGAAAAAATCCAAGGTCAGCGAGAATTACATATAAAATTGGACTTGCCTGTCCTTTACTTAAAATAAATCTGTCTCTTTTTTCCCATTTTGGATTTTTAGGGTCATATTTTAAAATGCCTCCATAGTAAAGTGCAACAAGAATTTCAACAGATGAAAAAGATGAAGTTACATGACCTGTTCCTGCTTTTACACACATCTCAAGAACTTTTCTTCTTAAATATTTTGCCTTTTCTTCATACTTTTTATAATTTCTATTCATTTAACCTCCAATTTTAATTTTTTATTAGAGAGCAACTGTCTTTAAATTTTTTTATTTCATCTGGTTTTACAACAAGTAAATCAATTCCAATAGGTATATTATCCTGAAAAAAATTGAAATATTTCATATTTATCTTTAAATGTTCTTCGTCTTTATAGTCAGAAATTATAAGGGTATCAATACCGCTTAAACCAGTTTCTTCACCTTTGGCAAAAGAACCAAAAATTCTTATATCTTTTATTTCAAGAAATTTTTCTACTGCAATTTTAGAAACTACTTTCAATTTTTTCAGAATTTCACTTCTTTTTAGATATACACCTTTCACAGAATCTGATGATATAATTTGTAGCATCAATTGCCTCCTCTGCTTGCTTCTTTGTAAAATAATTTTGCTCCCTATTCATTTTATTTCCTCTGGTTGATAAAAAATAATTTGGCTCCCTTGATTTTCAAATTTAAATGGAACAAAAAGTCCTTTAATTTCTTCTTTTATCTTTTGATGTAATTCAGGAGGAGCGAAAAATAACATAAAACCACCACCACCTGCTCCGAGAAGTTTCCCACCAATTGCTCCTATTTTTTTTGCTCTTTCATAAATTTCATCTATAACTGGATTTGAAACCTTGCTTGATAAAGACCTTTTTAATTGCCATGTTTCATCAAGAAGTTTCCCAAAATCTTTTAAGTCACCATTTCCTATAAGTATTTTTATTCCATCTTCAACCATCTGATGTAATATTTTAAGTTCGTATTTCTTTTTATCAATATTTTCAAGTTGCTCTTTTACTATTTCAGAAGCATATCTTGAAATACCTGTGAAATATAAAAGAATGTGTTTCTCAAACTCTTCTTTTTTCCCTGGTGGTAAAATAACTGGCTCAACAATAAAACTATCATCTGGAAGAAATGTAATTTTATTTAGTCCTCCGAAAGCAACTTCAATCTGGTCTTGACATCCAACATTTTCTTTTAAAATATTCTGTTCAACATGTATTGCTTCTTTTGCAAGTTCTTCTTTTGATTTCATTTTTCCAAGTAAAGCATATAAAGCATTTAAAAGACCAACTGTAAATGAAGAACTTGAACCAAGTCCTGTTCTTGCCGGCAGGTCACCATCATGATGTATTTCAAGCCCAAAATCAATATTTAAGTATTTCAAAATTCCCCTTACAGCAGGATGTTTTATTTCATCTGCTTCTTTTACCATCTCTATTACAGAATAAACAATTCTATGTTTATGTTCAAAAAATGGTGGAAGGTGTCTGACTGAAATATAACAGTATTTATCAATTGTTGAAGTTAATACAGCACCTTTATTTTGTCTATACCAGGAAGGATAATCAGTTCCACCACCAAAAAAAGATATTCTAAACGGTGTTCTTGTTATTATCATTTTAGTTTATAAATAATAAAACCATTGTTTTTTCAAGTTCATAAAAATTATACAACAATCTATATTTTTTCATCAAATCTAAATTGTTTCTATTCAATAAAAAGAAAAAATAAATTTTTTCATCTTTTAACCATTAAAATTTTTTTAAATCTTCTTAGTTTTTCATATATATATAATAAGG
>CAYNUP010000114.1:0-17058 GCA_964400565.1 uncultured bacterium
CAATCAAAACTTATTATAATTATATTTTTTCTCCTTTTTGAATAATTTGGATCTTTAAAATCTCCTTCTTTAAAAACCTTATCCAGAATTTCAAGTCCTTTTAAATCACAGGTAGTTACTCCCATCACAACAATTTTATCAACATTTTCAACTTCAGGAACAATCCTTTCTTTAAATGGATATAAAAATATCTTAAATGGTTCAACAGTTCTTGCTCTATCATAAACAATCTTTTTTAAATTCTCCTCATTTAAAATTTCATATATTGGAATTAAACCATTTTCAATAGGAGCATAAATTTTATTTTCTTTTAATTTCCCATTTAAAAAATTTTGCCATTCATCAAATTTTATATATAATTTTTCCATTTTATTTTTAATTTGTGAATTTTTTCACAAATTATTTAAACAATTTTAATACTATTTTCTTTCTTGTCAAGTTTTTTTAAAAATATTGACCAGAGCCACTTAAATTAATATAATTTTAAAATAGTAAAAAGGAGATTCTATGGGAAAACTTAAAGAAGAATTAAGGAAAATTTATCATAAAAAGAAAGAAAAAGCAAGACAACAGTTAAAACTTCTTGAAGAAGGTAAAATTTCATACGAACAATTAAATAGAGTTGCAAAAAAACTTTTTTATAAAAGAATTAAAGCAGGTTATCAATTTCCTAAAACTGTATTTTTTAAAACTCTGGTAAGTAAAGAAGAAAGTGGAGGGGTCGCATAGTGGCCGAGTGCGCACGCTTGGAAAGCGTGTATCCGCGATAAGCGGATCGTGGGTTCAAATCCCACCCCCTCCGCTTAGCAATCTTCCTCTGTGGTGGGATGGTTTCGGTAAAACTGAGGCGACAGGGAAAACAGAGGAAAAACAAATTAACTATAGGATAAGGTGATAAATTTTATTGTAGGAGAAACAATCCCACCCCCTCCGTTTAGCAATCTTCCTTCATTATTTACCCTTTTATTACACCAATAGGAACCATCTTGGCAATTTTTTTGGAAATTTCTGCACCTTCAACGACCTTTATAACTTCATCAACATCCTTATACGCAGATGGCATTTCTTCAGCAAGTCCTTTTTCACTTACCGCTTTTGGAATTATCCCTTTTTCCAGTAATTCTTTTGATATACTCCTTCCTTTTGCTTCTCTTATTGCCTGACTTCTTGACATCATTCTTCCTGCTCCATGACATGTAGAACCAAATGTTTCTTCCATTGCCTTTTCTGTTCCAACAAGAACATAAGAAGCAGTTCCCATTGTTCCAGGGATTATAACTGGCTGACCCACATCTCTGTATTTTTCAGGGATATCTGGATGTCCTTTAGGAAATGCCCTTGTTGCACCTTTCCTGTGGATATATAATTTCTTTTTATTTCCATTTACATAATGTGTTTCATATTTGCAGATATTATGGGCAACATCATAAACTGTCTCAATCCCAAGTTTTTCAGAAGGAGTATTTAAAATTTTTTCAAATGTTTCACATATCCAGTAGTAAATCATCTGTCTATTTGCAAAAGCATAATTTGCTGCTGCTTTCATCGCTTTAAAATATTTCTGTCCTTCAGGAGAATTACATGGAGCACATGCAAGTTGTCTATCAGGTAGTTTAATTCCATATTTATGAACAACTTTACCAAACATATCAAGAAAGTCATCACATATCTGATAACCAAATCCCCGACTTCCTGTATGAACCATTATTGTAATCTGACCAACAAATATACCAAATTTTTCAGCAATTTTTTCATCATAAACATGAATAACTTCCTGAATTTCAAGAAAATGATTTCCAGAACCAAGAGTCCCTGATTGCTCAAGTCCTCTTTCATATGCTCTATCACTTATAACAGATGGTTCTGCTCCTTCCATGCATCCATATTCTTCAATATTTTCAAGATCTTCTCTTTTTCCATATCCTTTTTCTACTGCCCATTTTGCTCCTTTTACAACAAGTTCTTCAAGTTCTTTCCTTTTCAATTTTAATTTTCCAGTTGAACCAACTCCAGAAGGGATATTATAAAATAAACCATTTATTAAATCCTGAAGTTTATTTTCAATATCTTTTTTTGTTAAATTTGTTTTTATCAACCTGACCCCACAGTTTGAAACAAGAAAATTATTTGCAACAAAATTATGATTTTTATCCAGTACTGTTAAATCATAAACATAGTCAGAATAAGGAAGTTTTTTTATTTCTTTAATTTTATCATAAATAAATCCAGATTCTCCTAATTTTTCTTCAATTTTTTCTTTAAATTCAAAAAATCTATCAAAATTGAAAGGTGTTCTTGAACCAGTTTTTCTTCCTTCATATAATGACCTTTCAATAAATCTTTCATTTGCAAAATCAGTTTCTAAACAAGATGTAATTTCTTTTTTACTTTTACCGCCCATCTTTAAATATACTGCCAGTTTTTCAATTTCATTCCTTTCTTCAATGACTTTTTCTTTTTTCCTTAAATAAAAAACTAAAAGATTTGCAAGATACTGTTTTTCTTTATTATATTCAAAGCCGATTTTCCCGTATAAAGATTTAAGATTTTCACTTGTTGAAGAAAAAATCATCCTTATATTTACTTTATTCCCAATAGTTTCTCTCAAACTTATTTTTTTTACTTCAACTCCAAACTCATTACACAAATTTTCTATCTTTTTAAAAAATTCAATACCATTTTCAACATATTTTGTTTTTTTATTTAAACTGATAATAGGAGAATAAAAGTTAAATCCATTTGGCATTGGTTTTGGAGTTGACATTTCTGCACCAAAAAAAGAAGCAAGAAATAATCTTTTTTGCCATAAATTTGCTTTTAAAATCCATTCAGGTAAACTAAATTTTTTTTCTGTTTTATTACCATAAGGAATACCAAGAGAAATTAATAAAAGTGCAAAACTTCTTGAAGATGTTTGACAGACAGATGTTTCGCTTTCAAATTCATAAAAATTATATTCTGTTTTCATCTTCCCTTTTCTTTTTCTTGAATAGATATAAGTTTTAAAACCAATTGCCTCTATATCCTTTTTCAAATCAATCATATCTTCATATTTTCCATAAAAAGAGACAACAAATTCATTTGTTTTCTTTAGATATGAAATTGAGCCATTCCCAAATAAATATCCAATTATTTTTAATATTTTTGGTAGGGATGGAGAAGAAAATTTAAGTGGTAAAAGATTTTTTTTCTTAAGAATATTTATAATCTGTGTTTCTCCATTTCCTTTTTTAAATTTCCTCAAAATTTTTTTAAAGTTAATTTCGTCTATTATTACTTCATCGGATGGTGGGAAAAATGGCACTCCTTCAAATGGATAGATAATGAGATTGTCTCCTATTTCTAAATTTCTTGCTTTCTTTTTACCAGTTAAAGTAAATAAAGGATGTTCTTCTGTGACTTTTATTTCATAACCAGATTCTGTTTTTATTGAATAAATAAAACCTTCTCTTTTTTGCTTAATAAATCTTAAAACATCTCTCTTTTCTACTTCTTTCTTTTCTGTATCAAAGGTTATGACTTTTCTCCACAAATTTTCAAAGTCTTCTATTTTCAAATAGTATCCATAATCAGTTAATATTTTTGTATTTTTTAAAAGACAGTTGATGTCGTAGCCCACAAATCCAGGGACAATTACACCACTTTCTTCATTAAAAGTACCAACTCCTCCAATAGGAGCACCATATCCCCAGTGAACATCAGGCATTGCTAAACTATACTTAACTATACCAGGCAATTTTGCAACATTTGCAACCTGTTCTATTGCTTTATCTTCAATTGCCTTCTTCAATAATTTTTCAGAAATAAAAAGAACTCCTGGAACTCTCATATCTCCTGTCTTTGGTATCATCCACTTATATTCACTTATTTTTTCAATTTTTAGTTCTTGTGCCATTTCCTTTTCCTTATAATTTAAATAATTATACCTTAATTTTATAGCCCTCTTCTATCGCAATTTTACATAGTTTTTCTGTTTCTTTATTTGATATTACATTTTCAATTTCACTTATTAAATATTTTTTGTTAAATTCAAAAAATTTTTCTGTTATGATTTTTGAAAGATAACCTGCCATAACCATATTTGTAATTCTTATATCTCCTATTTTTTCAGCAATTTCTGTTGCAGGAATTGTAATTACTTTTTCATTTTTATTTTTAATTTTTATTAGTGAAGAGTTTAAAATTATGTAAGCATCCTTCTTTAAGTATTTTTTCAGCATCTTATAGGATATTTCATTCAAAAAAACACCGATATCACAATTTTCACTTAAAGGAGAAAAAATTTCTTTTTTTTTAGAGATTGTAACAAATGAATAGATATATCCACCTCTCATTTCAGCACCATAGGTAGGAAGACATGAAACATGATAATTTTTTTTTATTGCACCAAAAGAAATCAATTTCCCAAGAGTTAAAACTCCCTGTCCTCCTGAACCACCAATAATAATTCTGACTATCATTTATGTCCACCACGCCTTTGGTTTTGGTTCCCTTATTATTACATTTTTCAGAAATTGAATTGCCTTTTTAAGTCCTTCCTCTCCACTCATTAAACTATCCTCATGTTCTATACTTAAAACACCATCATATCCAACAACCCTTAAAGTTGAAACAAAATCATTCCAGAACTCATATCCATGTCCATATCCAACTGTTCTGAAAATCCAACTCCTATTTTCCTCATCAAGATATGTTTTTGTATCAAGGACTCCATTTACTGAACATGTATATGGATTAATTTTTGTATCCTTTGCATGGACATGGTATATTGCTCCTTTAAGTTTCCTTATAGCAGAAATAGGATCTATCCCCTGCCAGAATAAATGGCTTGGGTCAAAATTTGCTCCAATCTCCTCCCCACATGCATCTCTCAATTTTAAAAGTGTTTCAGGGTTATAAACAACAAATCCAGGATGCATTTCAAGACATATTTCTTTTACATTATGTTTTCTTGCAAATTCAACTTCTTCCTTCCAGTATGGTATAACAACTTTTTCCCATTGCCATTTTAATATTTCAGAGAAATCAGGAGGCCATGGACAGGTTACCCAGTTTGGATATTTTGAATTTTCACTATCTCCGGGACAACCTGAAAATGTTATAATCCTTCCAATTTCAAGTTTTTCTGCAAGTAATATTGTTTTTCTCTGAACTTCCCTATGACTTTGAGCAATTTTTTTATCAGGATGTAGAGGATTGCCATGGCATGATAAAGCAGAAATTTCAAGATTTCTTTTTTCAAATTCTTTCTTGAATTCCTTTAATTTCCCATTATCCTGAAGAAGTTGGTCTACCTTGCAAAAAGCATCTCCTGGGTAATTCCCTGTCCCTATTTCAACTGCATCAAGTCCAAGTTCTTTAATTTTATCAAGTGCTTCTTCCAGGGGTTTGTTTCCAAAAACAACTATAAAAACTCCTAATTTCATAGCACCCTCCTTTTTTAAAATTATAATCCAAAATCTTTATTGATCAAAAATTACATTTTTTCAGGAAGAGAAATATTTAAAAGAGACAGAGATAATTCAAAAATTGTAAGGAGTGATTTTATAAGAACCAATCTTGCATATGTTAATTCCTTTTCCTCTCCAACAATTCTGTATTTCTGATAATATGAATGAAAAAGTTTTGAAATTTCAAGTAGATATTCTGCAAGTAAATGAACTCCATAAGTATTTACTACACTTTTTATAATATCATTGAATTTCCATATTTTTTTCATTATTTCAATTTCTTCTTCTTTTTCAAGTAAATCAATATGTCCATTATAACTTTCTAAAATATATCCTTTCTCCTTACCGAATTCAATTAAATGTTTTAATCTTACATAAGCATACTGTAAATAATAAACAGGATTTTCAGTTGATTGTTTTTTAGCAATTTCAATATCAAAATCAAGGTGACTATCTATTTTCCTGAATAAAAAGAAAAATTTTGAAGCATCTGGTCCTATCTCATCCATAAGTTGTTTCAATGTAATAAACTGCCCTTTTCTTGTTGACATTGATATTTTTTCTTTTCCCCTGTATAAAGTTGTAAGTTGAACTATTAAAATAACAAAATTTTCAGGATTAAATCCAAGAGAGAGTAATGAAGCCCTTAATCTTGGTATGTATCCGTGATGGTCTGGTCCAACAATATTTATAAGAATATGGTATCCTCTATCAATTTTATATTTATGGTAGGCAATATCTGTTGCAAGGTATGTATAATTTCCATCACTTTTAATAACAACCCTATCCTTATCATCCCCAAAAAGAGAACTTTTAAACCATAAACTTCCTTCTTTTTCATAAATAAGGTTTTTTTCTTTTAAAAAATTTAAAACTTTTTTGACATGGCTTTCTTCAATAAACATACTTTCTCTTATCCAACTGTCAAATACAACTCCAAATCTTTCAAGGTCTTTTTTTATATCTTTTAGTATTTCTGAAGATGCAAATTCAATAAAAAACTTTTTTTCATCTTTTACTTCTTTTAATTTTTTTGCAATTTCAATTAGGTATTCCCCAAAATATCCTTCATCAGGAATTTTGTAATCAAGGCCTTTTAACTGGTAGTATCTTGCTTTAAGTGACTCTCCAAGAAGTTCCATCTGTCTTCCGCCATCATTTATGTAGTATTCCTTTGTAACATCAAACCCTGAAAATTTTAAAATTCTTGAAAGGGATTCTCCGTAGGCTGCCTGTCTTCCGTGAGCAATTGTTAATGGACCTGTAGGATTTGCACTGACGAACTCAATAAGGACTTTTTTACCATTTCCTATATTTTCTTTAAGATATTCTCTCCCAGAATTGAAAATTTTTAAAACATTATCCCTGTATACATTCTCATCAATAAAAAAGTTAATGAACCCATTCTTGACTTCAATTTTTTTTACAATACCTTTTAAAAAGGGAATAAGTTTTTCTTTAATATTTTGAGCAATCTTTTCTGCTGGATTTTCTTTATCAGATAATCTAAAAGCAAGGTTTGTATAAAAATCTCCAAATTCTTCCTTTTCAACAGGTAATACATTGAAATCTACATCTTTTTTTTTAAAATCGGTTATAATTTTTTTTAAGGCAGTTTCTATTTTATTTTTTACATCAATCCTCATTTTCTTCTTTTATCTCTTTCAGGAGTTGTTCAATTCTATATTCTTTTCTATCATCTTTTTCAAATTCTATTATAGGAGTAAATTTTAAGGATATACGTTTTCCAAGTTTATACTGAATAAATTTTGTAGCACTTAAAATACCACGAAAAGCATCCTCTTTTTCTTTCTCATTTCCCATAAAACTTATTCCAACTTTAACATTTTTAAGGTCTCCTGTAATATGAACATATGTAATTGTGAAGAAACATATTCTCGGGTCTGAAACATCCCTTCTTATTATTTCCTCTATTTCTTTTCTCAACATACTTTCAACCTTCAATTGTCTTCTTGTTTTAATTTTTTTCTCCTTTTGATTATAGAATATCAAAAATTAAAATTTGTTTCAAATTAAAAAATTTGACAGAAATAAAAATTTTGTTGTCAAAAAAGGTTATGAGTGGTAAATTTATATATAATGAGGTGGAAAAACTTAGAAAACTGGGTAAAGGGAATTCTGGTTTTTGGTTTTACATTATATTTATTTTTTTCATTTATATCTTATAATCCTTTTGATCCTACATTTAAATTCTGCCAGGTTGGTTTTCCAGTAAATGAGAATGTAAAAAATTTTGGAGGTAAATTTGGTTCATATATTACAGGATTATTATTTTTCCTGTTTGGTAAAAGTTCATATCTCCTTATAATCCTTTTACTTTTTTCTGGATATAATCTTATATGGGGAGAAAAAGAAAGGATATGGAAAAAGGTTTTAAGTATTTTGGGTATAATTTTTATACTCTCTACATTCCTTTCCCTTAAATCTCCTTTAAATTTTTCTGGAGGACTTACAGGTGCTATATTTGCTCCTATTTTAAAAGAATATTTTGGAGAAAGAGGGATATTTTTCATACTTACTTTTTTAGGAATTGCTTTTATTGGAATTGCTTACAGAGTTTATTTTGAACCATTTAAAGTTGTTTTTGAGAATTATATTTCAGGTAGAGAAAAAATTGTTATACCACCAAAACCAAGGAAAAGAAGATTCCCAAAAGAAAAAGTAGAAGTCCCTTTACCGAGCGAGGAGAAAAATGTTGAAGAAATTGTAAAAGTGCCAGAAAAAAAGAAGGAGAAAAAAGAACAAATTATAAAACAGAAAGGGCTTGTTTATCATTTACCATCTTTAGAAATTCTTAAAATAGGAAGTCCAACTCAGAAAGAGACAAAGGAAGACCTTGAAATTTATGCACAGGTAATAGAGGAAACATTATCTGAATTTGATATTGAAGGAGAGGTTGTTCAGATAAATCAGGGACCAAGGGTTACCATGTTTGAAGTTCAACTTGCTCCAGGTATTCAGGTTCAGAAAATTTTTAAAATTCAGGACAATATTGCTATGAATTTGAAAACAACAACAATAAGGGTTGTTGCACCTTTACCAAATAAATCAACTGTTGGAATTGAGGTTCCTAATAGAGAAATTTCAATTGTATATTTAAGAGAAATAATAGAAAGTAAAGAATTTCAACGCTCACCATCAAAATTAACACTTGCAATAGGAAAGGATATAATGGGTAGACCAATAGTAACTGATTTGAAATTGATGCCGCATCTTTTAATTGCAGGTGCTACTGGTTCAGGCAAAACAGTTTGTTTAAATTCTTTGATAACATCAATTCTATATAAAGCAACTCCTGATGAAGTTAAATTTATAATGATTGACCCTAAAATGGTAGAACTCACTCTTTATAATGACCTACCACATTTACTCTGTCCTGTTATAGTTGATATAAAGAAAGCAGTAAATGCCTTAAAATGGCTTATAGGAGAAATGGGAAAAAGATACAAACTTTTTTCTGAGAGTAAGGTTAGGAATATAGAGTCCTACAATATTACTTTTAAGGAAGAACAGTTGCCGTATATAGTTGTGGTTATAGATGAACTTGCTGATTTAATGACTGTTGCAAAAAATGAGATAGAACACAGTATTATAAGACTTGCTCAACTTTCAAGAGCAGCGGGAATTCATCTTATTCTTGCAACACAGAGGCCTTCTGTAAATGTTATAACAGGTGTGATAAAGGCAAATCTTCCTTGTAGAATTTCGTTTCAGGTAACATCAAAGTTTGATTCAAGAACAATACTTGATAGAATTGGTGCTGAAAAATTGCTTGGAAGAGGGGATATGTTATTTTTACCTCCTCAGAGTTCAAGTTTATTAAGGGTTCAGGGAAGTTATATATCTGATGAAGAGATAGAAAAAGTTTGTGAATTTATAAAAAAACAAAGAATACCTGAATATAATATGGAAATAGTTGAAAGAAGGGAAATGGAAGAATTGGAAATACCGGAAATAATGAAAACAGAGTATGATGATGAAGAGGTTCTTTATGAACAGGCAAAAAGGATAGTATTAACAACAAAAATTGCTTCAATTTCAATGTTGCAGAGAAGGTTAAGGATTGGATTTAATAAAGCAGCAAGGTTGATAGAAAGGATGGAAGAGGAAGGGATTGTTGGACCATATCAGGAAGGGAAACCAAGAAAAGTAATTATGAATATAGAGGATGAAAATTTAGAAAATAATGGACTTGAAGAATCTGGGTGAATTGATAAAAGAAGAAAGAGAAAAAAAGGCAATATCACTTGAAAAAATATCAGAAGAAACAAAAATACCTGTTAAATTTTTAAAATATATTGAAGAAGGAGAAATAGATAAATTGCCAAGTAAAACACATACAAGGGCTATACTTACAAAATACTTAAACTATTTTAACCTTAAGATTCCTTTTGAAGAGATATTCCAAAATGAAGAAAAGGAGAAAAATACTAATGGAGAAAATTTAAAGAGGAAGATTGACAAAAAAGTTTATTTATCTTTTGTTTTATTTCTCATATTTCTGACAATTTTTTTTATTGCAAATAAAATCCTCCAGAATTTATCAAAATGAAAATTTTCTTTATCTCTCTTGGATGTCCTAAAAATCTTGTTGACACAGAACAATTGATTGCTCTGGCAGGAGAAGAAGGATTTATAATAACAAATTCAATAGATAAAGCAGATATTGTTGTAATAAATACATGTGGATTTATAAAGGATGCAGTAAAAGAATCTGAGGATAATATAAGAGAGGTAATAAAAAGGAATAAAAAATTGGTTGTATGGGGATGTCTTGTCCAGAGAGAAAAGGAGAAATTATTGAAGAAATTTAAAAATTTAAAAGGTATTGTTGGAGTTGGAAATCCTGAAGAAGTTTTAAAAGTTATTAAAGAAAAGGATGAAGGAATAATTAAATTTGAGGAGAATTGTTTTAAAAATTTTAAGGAATTTCCTCGGCTTATAACAACCTTTCCTTATGCATATATAAAAATTTCTGATGGATGTAAAAATTTCTGCAGTTATTGTCTTATACCGAAGTTGAGAGGCCCTTTAAGAAGTAGAAAAATAAAAGATATTTTGAAAGAAGCAGAAGATATAGAAAAACTTGGATATAAAGAAATTGTACTTATTGCCCAGGATACAACAAATTATGGAATTGATTTAAATGATGAAACAAATTTAATAAAATTACTTGGTGAACTTGAAAAATTAAATTTTGAATGGATAAGAATTATGTATATGCATCCAGGGCATATAAAAGATGAGTTGATTGAAAAAATTGGAGAAAGTAAAAAAATATGTAAATATTTTGATATTCCGATGCAACATGTCTCTTTTAAAATTCTTGAAAAAATGAATAGACCTGTTTTTGATTACAGGGATTTAGTTAAAAAAATAAAAGAAAAAGTTCCAGATGGTGTAATAAGGACAAATTTTATAATTGGTTTTCCAGGAGAAACAAAAGATGATTTTTTTCAACTTGTTAAGTTTATTGAAGGAATGAAAATAGATAGGGTTGGTTTTTTTAAATATAGTAGAGAAAAAGGAACACCAGCATATAATTTTTCAGGACAGATAAGTGAAAAAGAAAAGGAAAGAAGGTTAAAAATTATAATTAAAAAACAGGAAAAAGTATCAGAGGAAAATTTAAAAAAGTATATAGGAAGAAAACTTAAAATTTTAATTGAAAGAAAAGAGAAGGATTTTTTTGTTGGAAGGAGTGAATATGATGCTCCTTTAATAGATGGGCTTGTATATGTAACAGGGAAAAATTTAAAAGAGGGAGAATTTTACAAAGTTAAAATTATATCTTCTGGTGTTCATGATTTATATGGAGTTATAGAGGAGTAATTTTACCTGAAGCAAAACTATAATAAAGGTTATCACCAATTATTATATGGTCAACAACATTTATACTTAATACTTCTCCTGCCTCCTTTAATCTTTTTGTAAATTCAATATCTTCTTTACTTGGACTTGGGTCTCCTGAAGGATGATTATGAACACATATAATTGATGGTATAAAGTTTTCAATTACTTTATAAAAAATCTCTCTTATTATTGGATTTGCCTGATTTACTGTGCCTTCTTCTATTTCCACAATATCAACAACTCTATTTTTTGAATCAAGATGTATTACTTTAAAAACTTCTTTTTTTAAATCTCTCATCCTTGGTATTATGTATTTTACAACTTCAGATGGTGAACTTAACTGAATTTTTTTATCTCTTATTTCTTCCTCTACCATTCTTCTTCCTATTTCAATTGCTGCTTTTATCTGACATATTTTTGCTGTGCCAAGTCCTTTTATTTCCCTGAAATTATTTAAACTTGTATGGCTCATATTTCTAAAAGAACCAAATTTATCAATTATTTTTCTTGCAAGGTCAATCGCTGTTTCTCCTTTTGTTCCACTTCTCAATAAAATAGCAAGTAATTCGGTATCAGTAAGTTTATGTTCTCCATAACTCAATAATTTTTCTCTTGGTTTTTCTTCTTCTTTCCAGTATTTTAATGGTTTTTTCTTTTCCATATTATGCAAGTAAAACTGAAATTATACCAACAAGAAAAATACCATCATAAACACCTGCTCCTCCTATGCTCATCACCCCTGGATAAGGAGGTAGATTTGGGATATTAAGTAAATCTGCTCCTATTAAAACTCCAAGCACTCCGGAAATATAAGCAACAGGGATTTTATTTCCTGGAGAAAAAATGAAGGCAAGTAGAACACTTCCAAGAGGTGGAATTAGAGCAGGTATTGTAATGCCTATGCCTGGAACAATCCTTGATAGTTTAAAACATATAATAGTGGAAATTATTGTTGAAAATAAAGTTGGCAAAAATGGCGCCTTTGGTAATAAATAAATACATAGTAAAATTGGAATAATTGCACCACCAAAATTTATTGCTATTATTTGTTTTGTTTCTATCTCTGGCATACCAAATGGATGAAAAAGAAAAAATAGTTCTCTATGGGGAGGGAAGATAGTTGCTTCTTTACTGTAAATGGGGATATTTATTCCACTTCCAATAAGAGATAGAATTAAAATAAAAAAAGCAAAAAATGGAGAAAGTCCAAGTTTTCCAAGAGCGATACGGATTATTTCTATATGGATAAGAAAAATAAAAATAGGCAAAAGTAAAATCAAAAATATTATCAGAAGAATTATAGAAAAAGGTAAAAAGAACATTTTTCCTCCCTATTTTATTATTGTTGGTGGAGAAAGATTCCTGTCAGTTTCTATTTTTATAACCCTATCCTGAGTGAAAAAAATCTTTCCCATACCATAATATAACCATACTTCAATCTGTCCTCCTTCTGTCTGTATGACATTGGGCAATCCTAAAATATTTGTAACATCTTCTTTTTTCATCCCTCTTTTTATCAATTTCCAGTCCTCTTCTGAAACTTTTATAACTTCTGGGGAGGAGGGGACAGATATTTGAAGATTTCTTAGGCTTTTTTTCAATTCCTTTGTTGTTTCTTCTATATTTTTTATTTTTTTCTCTATCTCATTTATTCTCTTTTCCAAATCATTCAGTTTTTGAATTACTACATTTAAGTCAACATTCTCTTTTTTTATACTCTCCTGTGAAAAAATTAAAAGATAACAAATTCCAAAAATAAATAAAACTTTTTTCATTCTTCTCCTTATTCTGATTTTATCTAATCCAGATTTCCTTTTCTAATTTTCTCAAAAAATCTCTTGCATGAATAATGTCAAGTTCTGGTTTTTCTCCAACTTCTCTTTCAATAGTAAAAAATCCATTATATCCTATATCTTTCATTGCTTTTAAATATTCTAGCCAATTAACATTACCCTCACCAAGAGGTAATTCTTTCCATCTTTTTTTTCCATTTTCATCAGGAAGTTTAATTCCATCCTTTGCATGTGTATGAACAATATAATCTTTCAATGTATAAACTCCTTTTACAGGGTCATCTCCAGCAACCATAACAAGATTGGCAGGGTCATAGTTTACTTTAAGGCCTGGATTACCTATTTTATCAAGTAGTTTTTTAAGTAAAATTGCTGGTTCAGGTCCTGTTTCTGTTGCAAGAACAATGCCTTTGTCATAAGCATAACTTCCAACTTCCGGAAGAGATTCTTCCATTGTTTTCCATGCAGTATCATTTTCATCTTCAGGTACTACTCCTATATGAGTTGTTACAATCTTTACTCCAAGGTCAAAAGCAAGGTCAATTACTTCTTTTGTTCTTTCAATCCTCCATTCAACTGTTTTAGGGTCTGCAAATCCATGACCTCCAAAATCACCTACAAGAGCACTTATTTCAAGTCCAAGATTTTCCACAAAATGTTTTAAATCCTCTCTTCCTGTCTTGGATAAATTTCTTGGGTCAAGTTCTCCACGCGTAGCATAGGGTTGAATTCCATCAAGTTCAAGTTCTGCTGCTTTTTTAATTCCTTCCTTAATTGGCAATCTAAAACAATCAGGAATAACTCCGATTTTTAACTTCATTTTTCCCTCCTCCTTTTTATTTTTTATATATTTCAATTGCTACATCAGGACAGATTATAATACATTTTTTGCATCCAATGCAACTTTTCTCATTAAAAGTTTCTACATAATGGTATCCCATCTTATTAAATTTATTTGAAATTTTAAATACACCAGAAGGACACACTTCAATACAAAGTTGGCAACTTTTACATCTTTCTTTATCAATTTTAACTATATATTTCATTTTCCAAAATTAAATTTCGTTTTTAATTTATCAAAAAAATTATCTTCAAGAATTAAATTTGCTTTTATTTTACTTTTTTTAATTTCTGCTATATCCTCTTGTTCCATTTCAAACTTTCTCTGCCCATCACATATTATCTTTCCATTGGGTTTTATCTTAAGTTTAATTTTATATTTAGAAGGAATAATTAAAGGTCTTATTGATAAAGAATATGGACAAACAGGTGTAATTAAAATAGATTCTGTCTCTGGATATATTATAGGACCTCCTGCTGAAAGAGAATGTGCAGTTGAACCTGTAGGAGTTGAAATAATCACTCCATCTCCTCTAAATTCCATAACTTTATTTTCTTCTATTTGCACTTCAATTTCAATTATCCTTATACCTTTTCTGAAAAATAGAAAATCGTTAAGTACTTTATCTTTATAAACAATTTTTCCACTTCTTTTTATTTCTACTTCAAGCAACATTCTTTTACACACTTTATATTTTCCTCCTATAACATTTTTAATTTTCTCTTCCAGATTTTCAGATTGATTGGTCAGAAATCCAGTTTTTCCATATTTTATACCATAAATTAAATTTTTTGTATCTTTCAGAAGGCTAATTGCCTTTAAAATCGTGCCATCTCCACCCATTGTCACAATCAAGTCAGAACTTTTAAATTCCTTTTCAACAACTTTTCCACAACTTTTAAACAATTTTTCTATTTTTTCCTTTTCTTTTTGTATCCCTTCTATTTTCGGGTTTTCAAGTATAAAAATTTTTTCAATCATTCAAAAACTCCTTGATTTTTTTATAAATTTTTTCAGGAGAAAGTCCATATTTATCCAGAATTAAATCTCTATCTCCATGTTCAATAAAACTGAATGGCAAACCAATTCTTAAAACATCCTTTTTAACTTTCATATCAGAAAGAATTTCTATTAAATAACTTCCAAAACCACAGGGAAGAATATTTTCTTCAATTGTTATAATTTTATCAGATTTCAAAATTCTGACAAGCAAATTTTTATCCCATGGAATTATTTGAGAAACAGGTATAAAACCTATATCTAAATTTTCATCCTTTAATTTTTTAAAGGAGAGATAAGAATTAAGTGATAAACTACCAACTGCCAGGATAATAGCCCTATTTTTTATATCAGTTTCTTCATTTATATCTTCTGGAAGAGCATCTCTTGGGTATCTTATAAAAACAGGTCCATTTTCATAAATTGAATTTTCAATTATTTCTTTAAGATTTTTTAAACTGTAAGGAGCATAAATTTTAAGATTTGGAATTGTTCTTAAAAAAGAAATATCAAATATACCATGATGTGTAGGTCCATCTTCTCCTACAATCCCGCTTCTATCAATTAAAAAAATGACATGTAGATTCTGAAGACATATATCATGGAAAATCTGGTCATATGTTCTTTGTAAAAATGTGCTGTAAATTGCAACAAAAACATTTATTCCTGTTTTTGCAATACCAGAAGCAAGAACAATTGCATTACTTTCGGCAATCCCTACATCAAAAAATCTTTCAGGATATTTTTTTGCAAATTTTTCAAGTCCAAGTCCCTTTTCCATTGCAGCAGTTATAACAAAAAAATTGTATTTTTCAGCCATATTTTCAAGGATTTCTCCAACGAATTTTGAATTTGTCTTTTTTTCCTCTATTATATTGCCTGTTTTAATATCAAAAGGACCAATTGAATGAAATTTTTCAGGGTCTTCTTCTGAAAATTTATATCCTTTACCCTTTTTTGTTATGACATGTAAAATTACAGGTTCATCTATATCTTTTATATTTTCAAGTATTTCAACCAATTCTTCCAAATCATGACCATTAATAGGACCAAAATATCTTATCCCGAGTTTTTCAAAAAATACACCAGGGACAAACAGAAATTTTGTCTTTTTTTCAATTTCTTTTGTTAATCTTGAAATTTCATCTCCAAATGCAGGTATTTTTTTTAATATTTCTATAAATTCTTCTTTTGGTTTATTTATTAAAGGAGAAGTAATAAATTTTGTAAGATAGTAAGATAAAGCACCTCTTGTAGGAGAAATTGACATTTTGTTGTCATTAAGGATAATTTTAATGTTTTTCCTTATACTTCCAAGAAAATTTAGTCCTTCAAATGTCAGACCATTTGTTAAAGAACCATCTCCAATAACCGCTATTACTTTTTCTTTTTCTCCTTTTGTATCCAGCCCTATTTTAAGTCCTGTTGCTGAAGATATAGATGTTCCTGCATGACCTACCAAAAAAATATCTGTCTTGTTTTCAGATGGATTTGGAAAACCGCTTATTCCATCATATTTTCTCAAAGTTTCAAATTCTTCATATCTTGTTAAAATTTTATGGGTATAACACTGATGTCCTACATCCCATATTATTTTATCCGGTGGGATATCAAAGACCCTGTGGATTGCAACTGTTATTTCAACACAACCCAAATTTGAAGATAAATGCCCCCCATTTTTTGAAACTACCTCAATAATAACATCCTTTATTTCCTTACATAGTTGATTCAACTGGTCAAAAGAAAGGGTTTTTATTAAAGAATAGTCATTTTTTATCTTTTCCAGTATCCTCATTTTTCATGGTGTTTTTAACTTTTTCAATCATTTCTTGAATTTCTTTTTTATTCATTTTTTCAAATGCTTTTATAAAATAAAAAATTGCTTTATCATAGTCTTTCAGTGCATAATACAAATATCCAAGATGTTCATAAATCTCTGGGTCTTCCTCATGTATTAGTTTCACTGCTTTTTCAAGATATTTTTTTGCATTTTTATAATTTCCCATTTTATAATAAGCCCAGCCCAAACTATCAAGATATGCACCATTATTAGGTTCAATCTTACATGCTCTTTTTATCATTTCATATGCCTGGTTTATAT
>CAYNUP010000115.1:0-8916 GCA_964400565.1 uncultured bacterium
ATTCAAGTCCTTTGCCTATCTTGTAGCAAATTTCCAGAATTTTTCCCAGGTTCCATTTTTCTCTCTCATATAGATACTCTTTTAAATTTTTCCCATCTATATATTCCATAATCATAGCATAATGATGGTCAAATCTTCCAAAATTATAAACTTTGACAATATTGGGATGTTCTAAATTCATCGCTATAGTTGCCTCTCTTTCAAATTGTTTTATAAGTTTATTTCTTTCAAAAAATCCACCTTTTAAATAAAGAATTTTTATAGCGACAGGGTTTCCATAAGGTGGTTTTGCAAGAAATGAATATACTTTGTAAACTTTTGTATATATTCCTCCTCCCAGATATTCACCAATTGAATAACCACCAAAATTTTTTATTCTCATTTTTAAATATCCGGTCTATCAAGAGAAATAATTTCAATATCATCTATGCTTTTTATCTCTTTTTTTAAATTTAATAATCCAATTTTTCTTTCAACTCCATAAGCAATTGAGGTAAAAATTGTAAGGCATCTGTTTTCAAACATTCTTTCAGGAGCATAAGGGTCGTGAGACCTTATAAGAACATTCAGTTTTAACTTATCCATAATTTTGAAAAAATAATCTTTCCCAAATTTTGGTCTTCCAAGGAAATTACCCAGGTTTTCTCCTTCTTTATCTTTAAAATCTCCCCACATAATTTTGAACCACTCATTATCTCCAATTTCTATTTTTTCTATATCTTCTAATTTTTCCACATCTGGTAAAGCACCGTGTAAAGCAATAAATCCCTTTCCATATGCGCATAAAGGTAATTCCATAAACTTTTCTTTATAAAAGTTAAATTCATTTTTATTTAAACTTTCCCAGAATTCAGAAGGGCTACATTCAACAACTGGAAACATTTCATGATTTCCTGCAAGTAAGATTAAGTTATCATGCTTTTCTTTCAATGATAATAAAAAATCTATATTTTCTTTTGATTTTTCACCTCTATCCACATAATCGCCGAGAAAAAGTAAATAACAATTTCTTTTATCCAAGAAATTTTTAACTATTATTCTTGTTGTATCAAAATCACCATGAGTATCCCCAACAATTACAAGTTTCCCTTTTTCAGGTAATTTAACCAGTTTTTTCATTTTTAAAATTACTTTTGAGGGGAAGGGATGGATGGAATAACCTTCTGAGGCTTATTTAATTCTTCTTTCAAAATACTCCTTGTTGTAAGTTTATTTGGAGTAATTGCAAGTATGACTGATGTAATGACAAACATAATTGCTAAGAATGCTGTTATTTTATTTAAAATTGCCGGTGTTTCTGCTCCAAAAACTGTTTCCATCCCTCCACCTCCAAAAATATTCGCCATTGAAGACCCTTTTCCGCTTTGAATTAAAACAGCAAAAATTAAAAGAATAGATATAAAAATATGAAAAATCAACAAAAAAATATACATTTTTTTCCTCCTTGTTTTTTATTTTACCATAATTTATCTTTTTTGTCAAAATTTCTGCATTTCTCTGAACAAATCCTTTAGGGAATAATATAACTGTTTGTAAATCCTATAAAATTTTTCATATTTTTTACCTTCTTCTTTATTAAACTTAAATAAATCCTTTTCTTTTATTAATTCTTTACACGCACTTTTGACATCTTTAAATATACCAGTTCCAACTCCAGAAAGAATTGCTGCACCAAAAGGTGCTCCTTCTTGACATGTTAATCTCACTACGTTTTTTCCAAAAATATCAGCCATCATCTGACACCAAAAATCACTTTTTCCTCCTCCACCACTTGCAATAAATTTTTCGCCAATTGGTAAATTCATTTCTTTCATTATTTCTACAGAATCTCTTAGACCAAAAGTTATTCCCTCCATTACACTTCTTATTATATGTGCTTTTGTATGCTTTAAAGAAAGACCAAAAAATACACCTCTCGCATAAGGGTCCGGATATGGACATCTTTCACCTGTTAAATATGGTAGAAAAATAAGTCCTTCTGAACCAACAGGAATATTTTTTGCCTTTTCTGTCATTATTTCATATGGGTCAATTTTTTTCTTTTTTGCTTCTTTCTTTTCTTCCTCACATAATGTGTCTCTTAACCATCTGAAAGAACCACCAGCAGAAAGCATAACTCCCATCAAATGCCATTTTCCAGGCACTGCATGACAGAATGTGTGAAGACGGCCTTTAGGATCTACTATCACTTTTTCAGAATGGGCAAAAACAACTCCACTTGTTCCTATAGTTATAGAAACAGACCCTTCTTCTACTATTCCATTTCCAACTCCTCCTGCTGCCTGGTCTCCACCCCCTGCAACCACAGGAGTTTTTTCAGATAAACCCATTAATTTTGCAACTTCTTTTTTGATATATCCTGTAATTTCTGTTCCTTCATATACCTTTGGTAAAAATTCTTCCGGAATATTGATTTTTTCAAGAATTTCTTCTGACCATTTTCTATTTTTAACATCAAAAAGAGAAGTTCCTGAAGCATCTGAAACATCTGTTGCGAATTCACCTGTAAGACAGAACCTTATATAATCTTTGGGAAGTAATATTTTTTTAACCTTTTTGTAAATTTCAGGTTTGTTTTTTCTCAACCATAAAATTTTTGGTGCCTGAAAACCTGTTAAAACGGGATTACATGTTATTTCAAAAATTTTATCTTTACCAACAATTTCATTTATTTCTTCACATTCTTTTGCGGTTCTTTGATCACACCATAAAATTGCAGGATGGATAACATTATATTTTTCATCTAAAAAAACAGCACCGTGCATCTGACCTGTTAAACCTATACCTTTAATTTTTTGACCATCTATATCTGTTTTTTTTAAAATGGCTCTGATAGATTTTAAAGTCGCATTCCACCAGTCATCTGGATTTTGTTCTGCCCAGCCGGGTTTTGGAGTAATTAAAGGATATTCTACAGTATGAGTTTCTTTTAATTTTCCTTTAATGTCAATTAATACAGTTTTTACTCCTGTCGTTCCTATATCAATACCTATCAGATATTCCATTTATCTATTTTATTTCTATAACAGGAGGATACAGGAAATTTAAATATTTCTCTTCTACTTTTGCTTCCTCACAATTTCCTGAATGTATATAAATTCTGTAAAAGAGTTTAAGTTCTTCTCCATATGGTAAAATATAAGTTCCTGAAATTTTTTTGTCATTATAAAAATCAGAAAGTCCAAAGAAATTTGCAGCAAAAAGTCCATAATTTCTTACATGCCAGTATGTAGGATATCTTAAATTATATGGCCAATCAAAAACAGAAATTCCACATTTAATGCCTTCTATTTCTCCTGAATAATCACACCAGAAACTTCTTTTACCCCAGCATTCTTCTTCACCAACTCCTCCAAAAGAATTTTTAATTAAACCTTTATTTCTTCCTTCCATTTCAGGATGAACTCTTATACTTAATAAACCACTTTCTTTTGTATCTTTAAATATAACTTCTCCTTCAGTTGCTCTTAAAATTATTATATGGTCAATTATTCTACTTTCCGGTGGCAAATTGTAGATTTTTATTATTCTCTCTTCCTCAAGTATTTTCTTTCCTTTATTATCTACCCAGTCACTTAAAGCATGTATTTTCCCAAAAACAGGACCACTTACAAGAGATAAAAATTCCCGATGAACTGTTTTTCCATGTCCTTCAAGTTCAGACCAGTTATCAGTTCCATTTACATCGCCATGAGCAACCAGTATTCCTCTGTGATGAATATGGTCAAATTTTTCAGGATTACCAGGACTTGCCGGTTTTCTTACAACAGATTTTCCTTTTGGTCCAATTACAGGATTTAAAAATGGACGAGCATTTTCTTCTGAATAATTATAAGTTGTAAAAAGTGTTTCATTTATCATAACATCAACTTTGCCTTTTTTATCATCAATTACCTTTATAACTTCTGGAGGATTTTCTTTCTTTTCAATTTTAAATTCTATTTCTTCATTTTTTTTGATTTCTCCTGGAATAAAAACAAGATATTTTTTACCATTTTCTTCATCCATTTGAGACCATAATTGATTTTTATCAGACTTAAGAATAAAATTACCTTTTTCAAACTCAAACTTCAAAGGGAAATTGTGCCATTCCCTTTTTAAATTTTTTATAATAACTTTTTCCATTTTAAATCCTCCTTCCTTTTAAATACCTGCAATTTTGTGACATTTTTCTATAACCCACATTACTCTTCTAACACTTTCAGGTGTTATTTTTAATGGTTTTTTATTTTTTATTGTATGGTAAAGGTCTATATAAAAATTGAGTTGATAATGTGAATCCCTATCCGTAAATTCCCATTTCTGTTCTTCTTTCCATGGAATTTGTTCAACATTATAACTTCTATCAGGTGTTGGTCTTTCTTCAAGTTTTCTTTCAGGTAAATCTTCAGGTTTAAAGTATTTCCATTTTAATTCTGTAAAAGTTCCTTTTATTCCTCCATTTGTTCCCATAACAAGCCAGTTTTCTTGCGGGTAACAGCAACAGGAGGTAATTTCAAGGTCCATCATTGGAGAATTTTTACCTTTTAAAATTATTTTTACATGGTCCTCAGCATCTCCAAGAGTTAAAGTTCTTTCCATATGACAGAAAATTTCTGGTTCTTCTTTATCTCCAAATAATTGAAGTGCCTGGTCTATCATATGAGGACCTGTATTGTTTAAACTTCCACCTCCATATTTTTTTAATGTTTGCCAGTCCCATCTTCTTTCAAAACTATGCCATAACATTTTTATGAGAACAATTCTTCCAAGAACTCCAGAATCAATAATTTCCTTTACTTTTACAAAATCAGGTGCGTATCTTCTATTCTGAAAAATAGTTAAAATTCTCCCTGTTTTTTTTGCAGTATTAATCATTTCATCCGCATCTTTTAAACTTGTAGCCATAGGTTTTTCACAAACAACATTTTTCCCACTTTTCAATGCTTTTATTGTATGTTCTGCATGTAAATTTGATAGAGTTGCTACTATAACAAGTTCAACATTTTTATCTTTTAAAAATTCATCAAAATCGTTATAATCATTACAATTAAATTTTTCTTTTGCTTCTTTTCTTCTTATTTCGTCAGGGTCACAAACTGCTACAACTTGGTATAAATCTGGAATTTGGGAAAGAAGATTTGCATGAATATTCCATCCACTTCTTCCAAGTCCAGCAATACCAATCTTTATTTTTTCCATTTTTTCTCCTTATAAAAATTTTTTTAAATAATTAATACTTTTTTCTGCAATTACTTCCGCTCCAGGTGAAAAATCAAATACTTCAACAGATAACCAACCATTATAACCTATTTTTTTTAACTTTTCAATTATTGGTTTATAATCTATATCTCCAAATCCAGGTCCCAGTAAATTTTTATCATTAACATGGAAGTGTTTTAAATATCTGGCACTATTTTCAATTATTTCTGGAATTGGTTTTTTTTCATCGCTCATTGCTTTTACATCAAGGTGCAGTTTTAAATATGGATGATTAATTTCTTCAATAATTTCTATTGCTTCTTCTGCTTTATTTATAAAATTTGTTTCTGTTCTGGCAAGGGGTTCAATACATAAATAAACATTATTTTTTTCACATTTTTCAAGAGCAGGTATTATTACTTCTTTAAAATATTCTTTTACCTCTTTATATGTCTGTCCCTCATTTATTCTTCTTTGTTTTGGAGAACCAAAAACCATTATTTTCCCTTCAATTTTTGCTGTAAAATCTACAAGTTTACATAAGTATTGAGAGGTTTTTTCTCTTAAATTTTTATCTCTTGAAGAAACAGACAATCCTTCTGGTTTAACTAAAAGCCAGTGGGTTCCTATAATTTCTATTTTAACTTTTTTTGAAAGTTTTCTTATTTCTTCTATGGTTGATTCCTCTACAGAACCTATATCTTCAGCAATTGTAAAAGGAGCGATTTCAACACCTTCATATCCAAGTTGTTTGACAAAAGAAAAAATTTTTTCTAATTCCCATCCAACAAACATCTCATTACATATTCCCAATTTCATATTTTCCCCCTATTTTTTCTTAACCATGTTGGTTCGTCTATATTTTCTTCATTTTCTTCTTTTTTTTCAAAAAGTATTTCTTCTTTCTTCTGTGAAGATATAGGTTGTTTTTCTGTCTCTATAACCGATTTCTTACCTATTCCAGTAGCAAGAAGAGTAATTTTGACTTCATCATTAAGATTTTCATCAATTGCAACTCCAAGAACTCTTGATGGAGAAGATATTCTTGATTGAATTATATTAATTGCTTCTCCGATTTCCCACAATGTCAAATCCGGACTTCCTGTAATACTTATAAGAAGATTTTTTGCTTCCATCATTTCACTTTTTTCAATTAATGGGTCTTCAATAGTGTCCTTAACCGCTTTCTCCATCCTGCCTTCTCCTTTACCATATCCAAGTCCTACAATACCCCTTCCAGCATTTTCTACAATAGAATAAATATCTGCAAAATCAATATCAAGTAATTTAGGTTTATATATAAGATCTGAAATTGAAGATATAGTTCTGGAAATAATTTCGTCAATTTTACCAAATGCTTCTTTTGTTGAAGTCTTTTCATTTATTGTTTCAAAAAGTTTCTGATTTGAAATATGTATTAATGTATCAACACTTTTTAAAAGATTTTCAAGTCCTTCTCTTGCATGCTTATTTCTTTCTTCTCCTTCAAACTCAAAGGGAGTAGTTACAAGTGAAATTGTGAGAGCACCAAGGTCTTTTGCTATTTTTGCAATGACAGGTGTCCCTCCTGTACCAGTTCCTCCTCCAAGACCAGCAATTAAAAAAATGATATGTGCGTTTCTTAGATGGTCTGCTATTTTTTCTCTATCTTCACTGGCAGCAAACCTTCCTTTTTCTGGATCTTTACCTGCACCTCTACCTTGCGTAGTTTTTTCACCTATCTGAATTTTAAGATCTGCTTTAGTATTTTTAAGAGCATTAGCATCTGTATTAAAAATTATAAATTGAACTCCATTAATTTTGTCATAAATTCTTGAAACAATGTTTCCACCTGCATTTCCAACTCCAACTACTTTTATATTTATATTTGAAAATTCTACAGGGTGGTCTATAACTGGTTTAACCATTTATACCCTCCTAATAAAACCATCTATTAAAAAATTTTTTAATTTTCCCTAAAAGAGTCTCCTGTCTTTCTTTTGTTTCTTTTGAAGCAAGTAATAAAAGTCCAATACCTGCTGAAAATTCTGGTTTTTGAAAATTCTTTTCAAGGCCCGGTAGTTTTTGAGGGAGTCCTATTCTTACAGGAAGATTAAAAATATCTTCTGCCAGTTTAACAATGCCCTTTAATTTAGCCCCTCCTCCTGATAACACTACCTCACATGTTTTTAAAGGGAATAAACCTGTTTTTAAAAGTCTTTCTTTTATTATCAAATCTTCAAAGATTTCACAAACCCTTAAATAAACAATTTTTGATATCTCCTCAATACTTACTTTTCCAAGAGATTTACCATAAGGATTTTTTATTTCTATTGTTTTAATTTCTCCCTTTTCTGTCAATTTTTTGTAATCGCACCAGGCATAATTTTTTTTCAATTCTTCTGCAAAATCCAGAGAAACATGGAATTTTAGAGATAAGTCATAGTCAATGTGAAAAGAACCTACTTTTAGAGATTCTGTCCATATTATTTTACCATCATGAAAAAATACAAAATCAGTGGTACTTTTTCCTATATCTATTACCACACATCCAGATTTTTTTTCTTCTTCTTTTAATACTGATTCAGCAACTGCCCATGAGTAAGGAAATACTTTTTCTATTTTTAATCCTGCCATTTTTGCACATTCATAAATATCGTTAAGCGGGTTTAATTCTCCAGTTAAAACATGGGCTTTCATTAGAAGGGTATTTCCATGCATTCCTATAGGAGGTTTTCCTATAATTGTGGCATCATTTTCATCTATTATATATTCCTGAGGGATAAGATGGACTAATTCTTTTTTAGAACCATTTTCTGCCATTGCTAAATTTTTTATTTCTTTTATCATCAATTGAATATCGTTTTCATTAATCGGTCTTCCTTTTGGTAATATTTCAATTTTTTGGGAATAGACTTTACCTACAATGTGCTTTCCGCCAATTCCAACATTTATCCATTCAATTTTCTCTCCGGATTGTCTTTTTAATGATTCTGTTATATCAATTAATCCACTTGCTACGCCTTCTATATCTCCGACACGACCGCCTTTTATCCATTCCTCCCCTGTTTGTATAACTTCTTTTCCGATAACTTCAATCCCTGTTTCTCTTACAAGACCAGTAAGACCAAAGAATTTCGTGGTTCCAAGGTCAATCGCTGTTATTATTCTCTCTTTCATTTTTAAATTTTATATAAAAATTTTTAAATCTTGTGTCAATATATTCAAATTCCTTTTTTAAATTTCTTAAAACTATTGCAAGATTTTCTATTTTTTCCTTAATATTTTCTTTTGTAAAATAAATTTTTTTCTCTCCGTCGGTGATTTCAATTTTGTATAAATCTGTTATATCAATTTTGTTTATTTTAAAAAAATTTCCTATATTAAAGTAATTATACCACTTTTCAATTTCATTCAAAATATGAATTTTTTCAACATCAATTACTTTTTTTTCATTCTCATTGACTTTTATTCCATAAATTTCCAAAAGTGATATTCCTTCTATATCTGTATTGATTATAAAACCTTCTTTATCTATAACATATTTATTCTCAATGATCGCCCATGGTTTCCTTAAAATTATATCAATTTGGAGAGTTGAGGGATAAACTTTAATAATTTTGCAATGTTCAACCTCAGAAATGGAATTTATTTTTTCTTTCAAACTTTCAGCATCAAGAAATAATAAATTTTTGTCCTTTTCAAGTTCAAGAAGAGATTTTATTAAAGGGGAGATATCATCAGGATGAATTCTGA
>CAYNUP010000116.1:0-6418 GCA_964400565.1 uncultured bacterium
GTGTTAAAAATGTGTATTTCTTTTTCCTTTAAAGAATCTTTATGGAAGGCGCTTCCTGAAAAAATTCAGAAAAATTATTATTTTAAAGAGATAAAAGTTGGTTGGAAAGGTGAAAAACCATTTCTTATAGAAAAAATAAAAAATTATGAAGTTTTTTTGAGTTATTCTTTTTCAAAAAATCATGTGATAACTATTGCTTTATTGGTTGAAAATTAATTTTTTACATTACAAGCCCACCATCTATTCTAAATACCTGTCCTGTTATATAATCCGCCTTTTCAGAAGATAAGAAATATACAAGTTCAGCAACTTCTTCTGGTTTTCCAAATCTTCCAAGGGGTATTAATTTCAACATTTCTTCTTTTACTTTATCAGGTAAATTTTCAGTCATTTTTGTTATTATATATCCTGGTGCCACTGCATTAACATTTATCCCGCCTCTTGCAAATTCTTTCGCACATGTTTTTGTTAAAGCAATAAGTCCTGCCTTTGAAGATGAGTAATTTGCCTGTCCTATATTTCCAATTTCTCCTATTATTGAGGCAATATTTACTATTTTACCCTTTTTTTGTTTATACATAATTTGACCTATTACTTTACTGCATAAAAATGCACCTTTTAAGTTAACATTTAAAACATCATCCCAATCCTTTTCACTCATCCTGAAAATCAATTTATCTCTTGTAATTCCAGCATTGTTGATCAATACATCTATTCTTCCCCATTTATTTAGTATTTCTTTACATCCTTCATCAATTTCATTTTCTTTTGTAATATCAATTTTTTTTGAAATTGTTTCAATTCTTCTTTCATTTAGTAATCTTCCAAATTCTTCATCAATGAAAATATCCCATAAAGCAAGTTTAGCAAAATCTTGTCCAAATTTGTTTGCAAGTGCTTTTCCGATCCCTCCAAATGCGCCTGTAATTAAAATTACCTTATCTTTAAACATTTCCTGCCTCCTTTAAAAATAAGATAAAATTATTGAGAGTTAATGGATTTTCAATATTAAAAGAAGGGATGCCAGGGATAATTGTTTCTATAAGTTTTTTTAAGACATTTTTAGGACCTATTTCTACAAAACATTCAATCCCATCTTTTTTCATATTTTCAATTATTTCAACCCATCTAACAGGTGAATAAAGTTGTTTTAAAAGTCCTTCTTTTATTTCCTCTTTATCCATAGTTTTCTGTCCAGAAAAATTCATATATACAGGAAATTTTGGATTTTTAAATTCAATTTTTTCCATCTCCTTTTTTAAAAGTTCAACTCCATCCTTCATAAATTTGGTATGAAAGGGTCCACTTACTTTTAAAAAAATTCCTTTTATTTTTTTATCTTTTAAGAAGTTATTAAGTTTCTCAAGTTCTTCTTTTTTGCCTCCGACCACTATTTGTGTATAGGAATTTATATTTGAAATTTCAAGGTTATATTCTTCAATTATTTTTTCAACATCTTTAATTGATATCCCTATGATTGCAAGAAGAGTTCCATTTACTTTTTCAGAAATTTTATCCATTATTTCTGCTCTTTTTTTAACAAGATAAAACCCTTCTTCTATTGAAAAAACTCCACTTGCGCAAAGAGCAGTATATTCTCCTAAACTGTGTCCAGCAAAAGAATAAGGTGTAATTTGTGTTTTTTCTGAGAAATATTGCCAGCATATTAAACTTACTCCAAAAACTGCGGGTTGACAGTATAATGTTTTAGTTAAATCTTCTATTGGACCATTAAATATTTTTTCTATCAGAGAAAGTCCTGTTATTTTTTCACCTTTTTCAAGAATTTCAATATATCTTTTGTTTTCATCAATTATTTCTTTTCCCATTCCTATATATTGAGATGCCTGTCCAGGAAAAACAATCCCGATTTTCATTTTGTCCATTTTATTAAATTTGCTGCCCATGTAAGACCTGCTCCAAATGCAACTGTTATTACTAAATCTCCTTTTTTGACCTTTCCTTCTTTTACCGCTTCATCAAGAGCGATAGGAACACAGGCAGCAGACATATTTCCATATTTTTCAATATTAATAAAGAATTTTTCAATAGGCATATCAAGATTTTTTGCCACTCCTGCTATAATCCTGAAATTTGCTTGATGCGGTATTACAATTGAAATATCTTCCTTTTTTAACCCATTCCTTTCAAGAATTTTTGTTACTGCTTCACTCATAGAATAAATGGCAATTTTGAAAAGAGTAGAACCTTCCATTTTCATAAAGTTCATCCTTTTTTCAATTGTTTCAAATGAGGATGGCAACAAAGAACCACCGGCAGGAGTATAAAGCAATTCTTCATACATACCATTTGAGGATAAGAATGAATCAATTATACCGTCTTCTTTGGAATTGCTCACTATTGCTGCTCCTGCTCCATCTCCAAGCAAAACACAGGTGCTTCTATCTGTATAATCTGTTAATCTACTCATACATTCAGAAGCAATAACAAGTCCTTTTTTATATCCACATCCTGAAATTAGACCTTTTGCAATTTCAAGTCCATATATAAATCCTGAACATGCTGCCTGAAAATCAAAAGATGGTATGTTTTCAAGACCTATTTTCTTTTGTATTATGCAAGCAGTGGAAGGGAAATACATATCAGGGGTAATAGTCGCACATATTATAAAATCAATCTCCTCTTTTTTTATTTTTGCATCTTCAATTGCTCTTAAAGATGCTTCTAATCCTAAATCAGAAGAAGCATAACCTTTTGGACAAATTCTCCTCTCTTTTATCCCAGTTCTTGACATAATCCATTCATCGCTTGTATTTACCATCATTTCCATATCCCTATTTGTTAATCTTATTTCTGGAAGAAATGACCCTGTCCCTATTATTTCAACTCCCATTTCATTTCCTTAATTTTTTCTAAAAATTTAGTTTCAACTATTTTTTCTCCAAGTTTTATAGCACTATAAATTGCTCTTGGAGAACTTCTACCATGGCTTATAATTACATTTCCATTAACTCCAAGTAATATTCCTCCACCATATTCAGCATAATCTGCCTTTTTTGCAAAATTTTTTAGATTTCTCATTAATAAAATAGAACCTATTTTCCCAATTAAATTTTTCCTTATTTCTTTCATAAGTATTGTCCTAAAAGACCTTGTTATTCCTTCTGATGTTTTTAGAACAACATTTCCTGTAAAACCATCTGTTACAACCACATCTGCTTTACCTGAAAAAATTTCATGACCTTCTATATTTCCAATAAAATTTACTTTATCACTTTCCTTAAAAAGTTTATATGTTTGTTTTCTTAATTCATCTCCCTTAGTTTCTTCCTCTCCAACATTTAAAAGAGCAACTTTAGGATTTTTTATTCCAAAGACAATTTTTGAATATAAGGAACCAAGAATACCTGCTTGAAAGAGATGATTTGGTTTAGGATTTATATTGGCTCCTGCATCCATAAATACAGTAATCCCTCCTAAAATATTAGGGAACAAAACTGCTATTGATGGTCTTTCTATTCCTTCTATCATTCCAAGTTCAGAAATTGCAAGAGAAACAAAAGCGGCTGTATTCCCAGCACTTAATGAAAAATCTGCTTTTCCTTCTTTTACAAATTGAATTGCCAATTTCATAGATGTTTCTCTTTTTAATAAACTATAGGAAATCTTCTCTCCCATAGAGATAAAATCATTACAATTTATAATTTCAAGGAAATTAAAATCCTTTTTTAAATTTTTTTTTATTTTTTCTTTATCACCAATCAAAAAAATTTTTAAATTTTTTTCTTTAACAAATTCACAACTTTTTACAGGATAGGCAGGTGCATTATCTCCACCCATAGCATCAAGAGCAAGTTTTATTTCCATCATTTCTTACTTTCTATTTTGATTACCTGAATCCCTTTATAATAACCACAGATATTACATACAAAATGGGGAAGTTTTAGCGCACCGCAATTGGGACATTTGCTTAAAGGAACATTTCTTACTTTTTTTGTGCTTCTTCTTTTTGCAGTTCTGCTTTTTGAATGTTTTCTTTTAGGATTTGGCATTTTTTACCTCCATAATTTTTTTTCTTAAAGCTATTTCTACATTTTTAGGAACAAAACAGGATATGTTTCCATTTAATTTTGCTATTTCCTTTACAATAGAAGAACTTATATAGAAAAATTCTTCCTTGGGCATTAAAAATATTGTCTCTATATTCTTATTCAATTTTCTATTTACAAGAACCATTTGGAACTCATAATCAAAATCACTTATTGCTCTTAATCCTCTTATTACAATTTTTATGTTCTTTTTTTTAAGATAATCCACAAGAAGTCCATCAAAACTTTCAACTTCAACATTTTTGTCATTTTTAAAAACTTCCTTTATAAGTGAAACTCTCTCCTCCACAGAAAATAAAAAATCCTTCCTTTGAAAACCACTTACAGCAATAATAACTTTATCAAGTATTTTTAAACTTCTCTCAACAACATCTATATGTCCATAGGTAATTGGGTCAAAAGTTCCAGGATAAACTCCTATTTTTTTCATTTTATTCTCCTTAAATATGTTAGACCTGTTTTTCCATATTTTTTTCTTTTTATAACCTCATAACTTTCAAGTTCTGGTATTTCTTTTTTAATTTCATGTTCAATTACCATAATACCATTTTTCTTTAAAATATTTAATTTTACTATTTTTCCCATTATCCTTTCAAGTTTTGAAATAGGAAAATTATAAGGAGGATCTCCAATAATTAAATCATATTTCATATTCTCAAGTTTTTCAATCTCGTATTCACAATCTCCTTTTATAATTTCACTTTTTTTCTCAATTTTTAGATTTTCTATATTTTCTTTTATCACTTCAATACATCTTCTTTCCTTCTCAATAAATGTCACTTTTTTCGCTCCATGACTTATTGCTTCTATACCTAAAATTCCAGAACCAGCAAATATTTCCAGGACTTTTTTATTAACTATCCACCCTCTTAAAGTATCAAAAATTGCCTCCCTAACAATATCCTTTGATGGTCTTATTTCTTTATCTTTTATAAATTTTAATTTTCTACCTTTGTAGATACCACTTATAACTTTCATATTTTAATTCTGGAAGAACTTCTTTTAGTCCAGTCAATAACAATGGAGGAAGCAATAAATATAGAAGAATATGTTCCAACAATAAAACCAATCAGTAAACAAAATGAGAATGTTTTCAAAGTTTCTCCTCCAAAAAGGAAAAGAGATAAAACTACAAAAAGAGTGGTTAAAAGTGTTAAAATTGTTCTACTCAGTGTTTCATTTATACTTTTGTTGAATATTGTTATATAGTCAGTACTTCTTGTTTTTCTTAAATTTTCTCTTATTCTGTCAAATATTATAACTGTGTCATTTACTGAATAACCTGCGATTGTAAGTAATGCTGCAATTACTATTCCATCTATCTGTTTTCCAGTTAAAGATAAAATTGAAAGGACAACAAGAATATCATGAAAAATTGCAACAGTTGCTCCTACTGAAAATTTAAATTCAAATCTAAAAGTGAGATATATCAAAATTCCTATAATTCCAATTAAAAATGCCTTTATCGCTTTTTTTCTTAAAGTTATACTCATAGAAGGAGAAATAATTGATTTACCTTTAATTAAAAAAGTTTTTCCAAAATTTTCTTCCAGTTTTTTAATTACATTTTCAGAAGTATTCTGAGGCAATCTTATTATGAACTCTCTTCTTTCTGTCCCAAGTTCCTGAACTGTAAATGTTCCAACTTTTATTTCTTCTATAATCTTTCTCAATTTAACAATATCTGGTGGTTGATTAAATTCTATTTTAAGTAAGTCCCCTCCAACAAAATCAACACCAAAATTTTTTTCTCCTTTTAATATAATGGATATTAACCCAACAATTATTATAACTGATGACAAAATATAGAAAATTTTTCTTTTTCCTAAAAAATTAATATTGGGATTTTTTATAAGTTCCATTTTTATATCCTTAATTTTTCTATCTTTCTATTTATAATTACCCAGTCCACAATTGTTTTTGTTACAAATACAGCAGTGAATAAATTCGCAATTATTCCTATACTCAAAGTTAATCCAAAACCTTTTATAGAACCCTCTCCCAGTAAAAACAAAATCAGTCCAGTTATTAAAGTAGTTATATTTGAATCAATTATTGCCGTCCATGCTCTATGATATCCTGAATCAATTGCTGCTTTTGGTGATTTACCAGTTCTCAATTCTTCCCTGATTCTTTCAAAAATTAAAACATTAGCATCAACAGCCATACCACATGTTAAAGCAATTCCAGCAATGCCTGGAAGTGTAAAAACACCTTTAATACCAGCCATTATACCAAGTAAAATTAAAATATTTAAAGAAAGAGCAAAATTAGCAAGAAGTCCAAAGTGGAGATAATAAAACATCATAAAAATTATAACTATTATTGCTCCATATAAAGATGCCTTA
>CAYNUP010000117.1:0-6937 GCA_964400565.1 uncultured bacterium
GAGGGCAACCTCGTAGGGGTTCAAATCCCCTCTTCGGCATTTACCTCCCTACGAGGTTAAAGGGGTTATAGGGGAAAGAACTGCACTCAAGGTCTGACCTCATAAAATCAACAATCATCAAAATCAAAACCTTTTTTAAAAACTTTTAAAGCGCATTTGGCAATATCTTTGTCATAAAGAATACCTGAATTTTTTTCTATTTCTTCAACAGCATCATTTATTGAGTATTTTGCTCTGTAAGGTCTATGAGAGGTCATTGCCTCTATCACATCTGCTATTGAAAGAATCTTTGCTTCAAAAATTATTTCTTCTCCTTTCAATTTTTGTGGATATCCGCTTCCATCAATCCTTTCATGATGATGAAGAATTATTTTTGGAATGTCCCATGGAAATTCAATATTTTTAACAATATTTGCTCCATATTCTGGATGCTTTTTTATAAATTCCCATTCAATCTGAGTTAAATTTCCTGGTTTTGAAAGAATATCCGTTGGTATATATATTTTCCCAATATCATGTAAAAAAGAAGCAATTTTTATTCCATCAATTAAACTTCCAGAAAATCCCAGTTCTTTTGCAATTTCAACAGCAAGTTTTGCAACCCTTTTTTGATGAGTTGATGTATATGGGTCTCTTTGAGTTAATGTTTCTGAAAGTGCAATTACCGCCTGAGTTAACATCTTTTTCTGATTTTTCATTGCTTCTTTAAGGTTGTCAATCATCACCTTTCTTTCTGTAATATCCCTAAAACATAATAAAAATGCCTCCTGGTTTCCAAATATGATTTTTCTTCCAATGCTTTCTATAAAAAATACTACTCCTTTATTATCTTTGATTTGATGTTCTATTAAATATCCAGTTTTATTTTTAGAGATAAGTTTTAGTTCATTATTAAATGCCCCTTTTTCCTTAATAAAATCAAAAATATTTTTACCAATAAAATCTTCAGGACTTTCAAAACCGAACAGATTGGCTCCGATAATATTTGAAAACAGAATCTTACCTTTTAAATTAATAACAATAACTCCGTCAAGAAGTGTTTCTGTTAAAATTTTATATTTTTCTTCAGATTCTTTAATTTTCTGTAAATTCAATTTTTCTTCTGTAATTTCTCTAACTGAAACCACTCTTAAGATTTTATTTTCATATTTAATATTTTTAACCTTTACTTTTACATATATCTCTGAACCATCCTTCTTTAAGCATTTTGTTTCAAATTCTCCTTCTTTCTCTCCCTTCAAAATTTCTTTCCAAAAATTTTTTACTTCAGGAGAGCATAAGTCCAAAATTTCTTTTCCTATTAACTCTTCCTTTTTATATCCAAAAATTTCTCCATATTTTTCATTACAAAAAATAATTTTTCCTTTATAGTTTATAGCAAATCCATCTGTTACAACTGAATACAAATCATTATAAATTTTTTCTCTGGAAAGAAGGGCAGAAATTTTTCTTGACAATATTTTCAATTCATCTTTTCCCATATTTTTAAAATTTTATCACATATTATAGAATTAAACAATTCAAACATTTATTTAAAAAACTAAAAAGTTGCTTATTGTTATCCCCTTAATATTCAAACCTTTTAGATTATCTTTTGGTGCCAATATTTTAATCCTGTCCTTTTCCTTTGTTTTAATAATACCAAGAGATACATCTTCAAAAAATTCATTTTTTAAACTGCATAAAAAATCTTTAAAATCAATATTTAAAATATCTGAAAATTTATCAATATTTTTAAAATTTATCATTTTAACTGAAACATTATTTAAATCCAGTTCAATTTCCTGAAGATTTTGAAAATATTGAGAAAATCTCATTTTTCTGTAAAATGCCCTTTCTTCCATATTTTTTGAAGGTAAATTTTCAACTTTTATTCTTACATACTTAATCGTAGAAAATAATAAAAATTTTACAATCTCTTCAAGTTCATTATCTCTCTCAAGCAAAATAACAAAATCTGGTTTCAAAATTTCAATCTTATGAATTTTCAAAGATATCGCATTTCTATCTCTTATATATCCTGTAGTATCAATCAAAACTTTTCCATTTTTGTCTTCAAGATATCTATAAATTTTAAAAATCCCTGTAAGAAATTCAACTATTGAAGAGGCAGGAGTAACAGCACCAACAAAATAAAACTTTTCTGGATTTAGATAAAAATCTTCTATCTTTTCTTTTAATTTTGCATATCCAACGGTTGTAGGTGGTCCTACATGGGATTGTCCTATATCACAATCAAAAATAAAAACATCTTTTCCTTTTTCAAATAAAAAATTTGCAATATCTTTCAGTAAAGTTGTTTTTCCTGTATCACTTCCTCCTATAAAAAGAATTTTTTTTATATTTTTATCCAGGAAAATCTGGAAATCCTCTTTTTTTAATAAATCTTTTTTTTCCATTTTAAAACAAGATAACCAATAATTTTATAAATCAATTTCGCACATATTAAGGAAGAGGGAGTAAATATTTTAAAAGGGGAAAGTTCTACTATATCAAAACCGCAAATTTCAATATCTTCTCTCAAAATTAAATTTTTAAGAAATATAATTATCTCATCCCAGAAAAAACCTCCTGGCTCTGGAGTTCCTGTTTCTGGAATTAAAGATGGGTCAAAAAAATCAACATCAATTGAGAGGTAATATTTACCAGATGGAATATCTTTTAAAATCTTATCATACCAATTTTCTTTTTTCATCTCATAGGCATAATAAATTTTAATTTTGTTTTTGTCTTCTAAAAATTCTTTTTCTTCCTTGCTTATACTTCTAATTCCTAAAATATAAAGATTGCAACCTGTTTCAAATATTCTTCTATTAACACATGCGTGCGAAAATTTTGTTCCATTATATTTTTCTCTTAAATCAGAATGTGCATCAAGACAGATATAGTTTAAATCATCAAAATATTTTTTATGTCCTTTAAATAATCCAAGTGTAATTAAGTGTTCTCCTCCAATCCCAACAACAAATTTTTTATGTTTTAAATATAAAGATACATTTTTTTCAATTTTTTTTGACATTTTTTCTGGAGAGGATAAATCGCATTCTATTTCTTCTTCTGTTCTTATCCCTATCTCATATGGCTCAAATCCAATTTCTTCATCGTAAAGTTCAAAATTTCTTGAGGAATATATTATACTTAAAGGAGCAAATTTGGTTCCTGAATTGCCCGTAACTGTGGCTTCATAAGCAATAGGGAAAATGATAAATCTTGCTTTTTTAAAACTCACCTCAGGAATAGATAAAAAATTAAAGGGTAATTTTTTCATTTTGACTCCTTCTTTTTTATATAATATACTATATTATATATGGAAAGAAAAGAACTAGGGCAAATTTTAATTGAAAAGGGGCTTATCACTCCTGAACAACTTGGAGAAGCGCTTCTCATACAAACACAGGAAAAAAAATTCCTTGGAGAGATTCTTGTAGAAAAAGGATATGTTAAAAGGGAAGATATATTTGAGGCATTAACAGAACAGAAAAAAGCAGATGTAATAAAACTTTCAAAATTTAAAGGTATTAAACCAGAAGTTGTTAAAATAATTGATGAAAATATTGCAAGAAGATTTACATTAATTCCAGTTGCTAAAGAAAATGATACATTAACGATTGCGATGAAGGATCCAACCGACCTTGTTGCCATTGACACAGTAAAAAGATTAACAGGATTAAAAATAAAAGTAGTCCAGGCGGATGAAAAAGAAATAATTGATTTTGTTGAAAGATTTTATTCTGGTTTTGAAGGAATGCCTGAAACAATATCTGAACTTGAAGAAATACCTGAAGAAAAAGAAGAAGTAGATATAAATCAATTAAAGGTAGCTGCTGAAGACGCTCCTATTATAAGATTCGTTAATTCCCTTTTTCTGAAAGCAATTGAAAAAAGAGCAACTGATATCCACCTTGAACCTCAAGAAACAGATATTTCTGTGAGATTCAGAATAGATGGTGTTTTACATAATTTTCAATCACCTCCCAAAAGTGCCTATCCTGGGGTAGTTACACGCCTTAAAATTCTTTCAAACCTTGATATTGCAGAAAGAAGATTGCCCCAGGATGGAAGATTTAAAGTAAAAGTAGGTATGAGAGAAATAGATATAAGAATTTCAACTCTTCCAACAATTTATGGAGAAAAAGTTGTTATGAGATTACTTGATAAAGAAAAATTGATATTAGATATGGAAGAACTTGGATTTGAAAAAGAGGACCTTGAGAAATTTAAAAAAGCATTAAAAAGACCATATGGAATGATAATTGTTACAGGACCAACAGGAAGTGGAAAAACAACGACTTTATATTCAGGGCTTAATTTTATAAACTCTCCTGAAAAAAATATAATAACAATTGAAGATCCTGTTGAGTATGAACTTAAAGGAATAAACCAGGTTCAGGTTAAATCAAAAATAGGACTTAATTTTGCAAATGTTTTAAGACATATTTTAAGGCAGGACGCTGATATTATAATGGTTGGAGAAATAAGAGACCTTGAAACAGCCCAAATTGCGGTTCAGGCATCATTAACAGGTCATCTTGTAATCTCAACTTTACATACAAATGATACTGCTTCAACAATTTCCCGTCTTTATTATATGGGAGTTGAACCATATTTAATTGCTGATTCACTCTTAATTATTCTTGCACAGAGATTAGTAAGGAAGATCTGTAATGAATGTAAAACAATAGATGAAGAAGGGACAGAAATTTTGAAAAGCATGGGAATTGAAGGTAAAGCATATAAAGGGAGAGGATGCAGTATTTGTGATTTTACAGGTTATTTTGGTAGAATAGCAATATATGAAGTTCTGGAATTAACAAAAGAAATAAAAGAAATGATAATTAAAAAAAGACCCGATGATGAAATAAGAGAATCTGCGAGAAAAAATGGAATGAAAACTTTAAGAGAATCAGCAATTAAAAAGGTTATTGATGGAATAACTACTGTTTCTGAAGCATTAACTGCAACAATTATATGAAAGTTAGAATTTATGAAATATTAAAATATTCTTTTGAAAAAAAAGCATCGGATGTTCATATTTTAGCAAAACTACCTCCTTTTATAAGAATTGATGGGAAATTAGTTCAAACGCCTTTCCCTACTCTCTCAAACGAAGAATGCAGGGAAATTATCTATCAAATTTTAAGAGAAGAACAGATAAAAACATTTGAAAAAACAAAAGAACTTGATTTTTCTTATGGAATTGAAGGTATTGGGAGATTTAGAATAAATTTACATTATCAAAGAGGAACAATTGGAATTTCAATAAGACCTATTAAAGATAAAATACCTACTTTTGAAGAACTTGGGCTCCCTTCTGATGTTATAAAAAAAATGCTTTCTTTTCCTTATGGTTTAATTTTAATATGTGGTCCAACAGGAAGTGGAAAATCAACAACTCTTGCTTCAATGGTTGATTATTTGAACGAAAATTCTCCTATTCATATTATTACAATTGAAGACCCGATTGAATACTTATTTAAACACAAAAAGGCAATTGTAGAACAGAGAGAACTTGGAACAGACACTGACTCATTTTCTGAAGCATTAAAAAGGGTTTTAAGACAGGATCCAGATGTTGTTTTAATAGGAGAAATGAGAGATAAAGAAACAATTGAGTCAGCATTAAGGATAGCAGAAACAGGACATCTTGTTCTTGCAACATTGCATACAGGGGAAGTTACCCAGGCAATAGGAAGAATTGTAAATGTTTTCCCAGGAGAACAACAACCAACAATAAGAACTCAACTTTCTCTTATTTTAATAGGGGTTATAGTTCAGCAATTGATTCCAAGATTAGATAAAAAAGGAAGAGTTCTTGCAACTGAAATAATGGTTACAACACCTGCAATAAGAAGTTTAATAAGAGAAGGAAATTTTGCCCAAATATATTCACAAATACAAACAGGAGGAGAAATTGGAATGAGAACAATGAATTCCTCACTTGCATTTCTATATAAAAATGGTTTAATATCAAAGGAGGAAGCATTCGCAAGAAGTCCAAATTTAAAAGAATTAAAAGGATTAATAGGAGCATAATATGGCAAAGTTTTATTATATTGCAAGGGATTTTTCTGGGAAAAAAACAGAAGGGATAATTGAAAGTGAAAATATTGGAAACGTAGTTTTAAATTTAAGAAGAAAAAATCTTACTCCTATTGAAATAAATATTATAGAGGAAAAAGGAATAACAAAGATAGAAAAAAAGGAAAAAAGAAAAAAGGGAAGAGTATCCCTTGGAGAATTATCAATTTTTTCAAGACAATTTGCCACAATGCTTGATGCAGGTGTTTCAATTATTGATATTTTGTCTGACCTTTCTGAACAAACATCAAATAGATATTTTAAAGAAGTCCTTGAAAATATAAAGAAAGATATTCAGGCAGGAAGTAGTTTTTCAAATGCAATAAGTAAATATCCAAATGTTTTTTCACCTTTATATGTTGCACTTGTAAAATCAGGAGAAGAAAGTGGAAATCTTGTCGGTGTTATGACAGAACTTTCTTCTTATATTGAAGACCAAATAATTTTATTAAGAAAATTAAGACAAGCATTGAGTTATCCAGCAGTAATTCTTGTCTTCTTTATAGGTGTTGTTTCATTCGTTTTTCTTTTTTTAATTCCTAAATTCCAATCTATATTTTCAAGTTTTGGTGCAAAATTACCTGGTTTAACTCTCTTAATATTTAAGGCAAGCCAGATTTTTCTTAAATTTTTACCTTTATTTATTATATTTATTTTTCTACTTGGAATTTTTTTATATTTTTACAGAAATACAAAAATTGGAAGACGGCAAATTGACTTATTAAAATTAAAATTTCCTTTAATAGGGAACCTTATGCATAAAATTTCACTTTCAAGATTTTCTCGCTCACTTTCAACATTAATCGCAGGTGGTGTAAGTATAAATAGCGCTCTTGAAATAGTTGGAGCAACTACAGGT
>CAYNUP010000118.1:0-7148 GCA_964400565.1 uncultured bacterium
CGATTGGCGAAATCAAGATACCTTATGGGTTGCCACGGCAAAAGTTTCTCCCTCTTCTCCTCAAAATCATAACAATTTAGGAGATATGTATGCCCGCCACGGCGAATGGGAAAAGGCAGTTGAAGAATTTAAAAAAGCAATCGAACTTAAACCAAACTACGGCGATGCTTATCATAATTTAGCCAATGTTTATCATCAGCTGGGAAAAGACGACCTTGCCAAAGAAAACTATCAAAAAGCTTTAGAATTCAATCCTAGTCTTTGGCAATCACACCAAAACTTAGCCGCCTTGTATTTTTTGGAAGAAAAATTTGATTTAGCCCAGCAGCATTTATTAAAAGGTGTAGAAATTAATCCCACCAATCCAGAACTATATATCAACTTAGGGATTCTTTATCAAAAAATTGGCAATAAAGAAAAAGCCAACGAAGCCCTCCAAAAAGCCTTAAGTTTAGACCCCCAAAACCAAAAAGCAAAACAACTGTTTTTGTTTCGTTGAAACATTTATTTTTTACCTTGTAAGATAAAATAGGTTCCTGTTGGGGTAGTTATTCTATCTAAACAGCTTACGGCATTAAATAATTTCCTCAAAACTTCCTCATACATCTCTTTATATCCCTCTTGAATAACTAAAAATATTTTACCCCTTTTGACCATGAGCTTCTTAACCGACCGAAATAATTCTAAAATATCTTCGCGCGAAGAATGAAGAGGTGGATTAGATAATACTAAATCAAACTCGTTATCCGGAACATTTTTGATTCCTCCAAAAGTTTTTACCCTTGATTCTAAATTAAAACGCCTTATATTAGCTGTTGCTGCCTCTATAGCTATCCTACTAACGTCCACCATTGTTACTTGAGCATCGGGATTTAAAACCGCCGCAACTATTCCAATTGCTCCCCATCCGCAGCCAACATCTAAAATCAACCTTGCTTTTTTAATTTCCTCATGTGTGGCTATAAGCAAAACTCTAGTCCCTTCATCTAAATTTTCCCAGGAAAAAAGCCCAGGACGAGTCTCCATCGAAAAATTTCTCTCAAATAAAGAAAATTCTACTAGTGGCGTTTCCTCATTAATATCTCCCGATCTCTTTATCTCACTTTTTAAAATGCGATAACCCCCTTTTCCTCTTGTTATTATTTCTCTCCCTCCAAAAGTTTCTTCTAATATTTCACCTTTAGCAGTTAATCCCCACTTTTTATGTGTTATAACGTAAAGTTCCCCTGCCTCTTTTAAGAACTCAGAATATTTTATTAACCAATAACGAAAAGTTGAGTCGGAAGCAAATCCTCCCGTTTCTAAAATCAATACATCTGCCCGAAATTGTTTACTCAATGGGAAAATATCTATATTACACGGCTGGTCTTCTCTATTTATAATTCCTCTAACTTTACTCTCTGTATCTACATTATCAAAATAAAGAAAAAAATTTCCCTCTGGATAATTCTCTGCTAAAGTTTTACCTAAAGCTAAAGCGCCATGAGCAGAGCCTATAATTAGAACATTTCCTCCGGGTGAAATCTTTATTGCCTCCAGAGCCAACGGAATAAAAGGAAATTTTTTAAATAATTTTCTTCTTTCCCGCCCAGATTGACCTTTGTATTCAAAAGCATTATCCATTTCTCTCATTTCTCTGTAAATCAAGGCTTAACAGCTAATATTATCATATTGGGTCTACTTATTAAAAATTGAGATACTTTTTCTTTTAAAAATCCTAATCTTATTTTATGAGAAAAAGTATCATTGTAATTTTTTTTAACCATTCTCTCATCAAAAACTTTTAATAAATTAAAACCGCTTTTTTCTAAAATAAAATTGATTGATTTTTTGGTAAAAAAAGTAATATGACCTTCATTTTGAACAAAAGGATTGCGAGATTTCCCTATTACTGATGCTAACCCCCCAACATCTCCAGTATCAATTAATAAAACACCACCGGAAACTAGTTTCCGAAAAGCTATCTTAAAGTAAAAAAGGGGATCCTTTATGTGCTCTACGAAATCTAACATTGTACAAACAGAAAAGTAATTATTTTTTAATTCGTCAATTTTTGATAAGTGCAAAACTTTTACTCCAAATTTCTGAGCTATAATGACATCCGCTAAAGATATATCTATCCCCACCCCCTTCCAACCATAATAAGTCATTATTCTTAAAAAATACCCAATCCCGCAACCAAAATCTAACACTCTTTTAACAGGAAAATCAAATTCTTCTAATATCCTCTTATAGAATAGAAAATACTCTCTTCTAAGCCTCCTATATTCTTCTACAGAGGTCCAACGTAATAACCCCGGTTCATAAAGAGTAGTTAAAGTTTGATCAGAAATTGGAGGATTGGCAAATCTAATATCACAAGTATTACACTTAACTATGTTAATACCCCTAACTTTACACCAATTTCTTAAAGATCCATTTCTACAAACTATACACCTATCAACACTTTGGTCAAAATGATATAAGTTAAAAGTGTTTATTTTATGATACTTCATCTCCCCCATTATTTATTGAAAGAATTTCTTTTACTTTTGATCCGGGAATTTTAGGCACAGGTTTTGGAATTTTACCCTTATTATTTAAGTACCAATAAATCGCTTTTTCCCACGATGAAATATCTGAATAATTCTTAACTAAAAGATTTTTCATATATCTTTTAGGCATGCCACCAATTTCCATTGCCTCGGGAATGCCCCCCCTGTAACTTGCTATAACTATTCTTCCTACTAAACCCGCTTCTACTATCACTCTTCCAAATGCTTCTTCCCATTGAGAAGGAAAAAGAACTACATCAGTCTTTATCAAAATATCTTCTATATTTTTAAACGGTTTCAACACCTTTAAATTAGGAATTTTGGGAGGAATTGGTTCCTCTGGAATGTAAATCTTTTTTTCTCCATGTGCTCGGCTCATCAACTCCATCAAATATAGATCGAATTTCCTATCTTCATTTTTCAAATTTTCCCATCCAATGACTGCTCCAAATTTAAACTGTGGAAATCTTTTAGCCAAACTAAAAAAAATTTCTCCTCCTTTTACTTTATTGGGATTAACCATCAAAAAATCGAACTCCAGTCTTTTCTTATCTATTTTTTTTAATCCTCTCTTTTTAATATCTAATCTTCTTCGAATGTTATTAAATGTGGGGTAAGAAACAATCACGTCGTCTCTTCCCCATTCCTTTTTAATCCATTCACTCACAAAATTACTACAAGAAACTATCTTTGAGGGAGAGTAGCTACTTTTTTTAGAAATATCTATTTTGCTTCCTAAGCTCATAACATAATATATTGTAGGGACATTCAATTCCATTCCTTTTTTAAGACCTATATCACAAAGAAGAAGTTGAGTAATAATAAAATCAGTCTTTCGGTTAATGATATTTAATTTTTCTATAGTATTTTCTATTTCTCCATCTTTTCTTCTATGTATAATTATTACTTTATTAATTCTTTCCTCCTCAGGTAAACCCTCTTTAAAAAGAGAAACTACATCTATCCTTTGACAAAACGGCATCATATTTTCTAATTCTTCTTCTAAAACTAAGTCTGAGCCACAAGAACACGCTTCTGTCTTCTTTCTTCTGTAAAGAGAACCGCAAACTACTATTATTTTTTTCTTTTTCATTTAAACCTTCGATTTAGATAAAATAATTTTTAAAAAATTATTCCTTAACTCATCTCTATTAAATGGAGATTTCCATTTTTTATATTTTATATCTTTTGATAAAAGAAGTTTAATAGTCCTATAAAGTCTTTCTTTATTAATTTCTCCGTAAACATTATCTCCACAAAAATTTTTGATTAGTATTTTATTCGGATATTCCCGAAGAATTTCCTTACTAGCAAAAACAGTTTCTCCATATGTAGAAACCACAAAGCATCCATTATTAATTGCGTCAACAAGAACTGTTCCAAAGGTATCAGCTCTAGAACAAAAAATAAAAATGTCAGCAGCACTTAATGTTTTCTGAAAATTTTTTCTAGAAGTAATAGGTAATACACTAATGTTAGGAGTATTTTTTATAATCTTACTGAAATAAGCTGGATAAGATCCAAAAATTTTTAAAAAATAATTGCTAACCCCAGATTTAAATAGCCTATAGAAAATTTCTAAAATCACATCTCCTCCTTTTCTATAAAAATTATTTTCGTCAAATACAGAAATAAATTTTCTTTTGCTTCTCTTCTGATAAATTCTATTATCATTAGTAGGTGAAGCAGGGTAAAGAATAGAGCTAATCCTCAAAACACGATCGACCACAAAAGGAGAAACTCTATTTATCTTGCAAAAAAACTTAAATCTTTCAAGTGCAGCCTTACTCCACCAAAATATATGAATTAAATTTTTCCTACAAAAATGTCGCTCCAATTCTTTTATTTTCCATTTGGGAATAGAATATGAAGAATAAACTTCTTCATAAGTATCTCCAAAAAACCACCAAATATCTTCTATTTCTAAAAAATATGGATTTTTATTTAGAAGAAAAACGCGTGGAGAAAAAATTATACCATCAAAAGACCTTTCTCTAAAATATCCTAAACTAATAAATTTCTTTCTTGCTAATGGATTTTTAGAACGAATACAAAACTCATATTTATTAACTAAATGCCCTCTAACCCAAAAAATATCTTTAGAAGTGCTTCTAACTATTTCTCTATGATATCCTATGTGGAAATTATATTTAGGATCATACAGTATTTTCAACATTTTTAATTTTTATTTTGTAATTTTCTCATAATCTTTTCATAAATTTTAACTCTTCTAGGAATTACCACCTCAGGAGAATAATATTTTCTATAGATCTCTCTTTGTTTAAAAGAAAATTCCCTTTTACGCTTTAAAGTCGCTGTCACACAATGAAATAAAGCACTTTCCATTTCAAGAATACTCTGAGGGTTACATAAATATATTATGCCGCCTATATCTCTTATATCTTTCCATCCGTAAATATTACTTGCCACTATTGGTTTTCCATACGCTAAAGCCTCTAATCCAACTAAAGGAGATACCTCTCTTAGAGAGGGAAGGAAAAAAATGTCTGCCAAACTCCAAATTTTTTCCTTTTCATCTTTCATAATCTTGCCTAAAAAAATAACATCATTCCCAATCGCTTTTCTTAGAACAGAATCCAAACATTCTTCTTTCTTTCTTTCTAAAACTCTTAACCCAAGATTATTGCTATAACAAATTAGATCTTCTTTTTCCTCTCCTTCTCCGGCTATAAAAAGTCTAAACCGAATACTATCTTGCCCTTTCCTAAAACAACTAAAAGATTTTACAACTCGCCTAAGATTTTTCTCTTTTGCCAATCTACACATCGAAATTATCATAAAATAATCCTTTTCTCTAAAAAATTCAGAATATTTACCACCATAATTTTTAATTGAACCAACGGTATTTGGAAGGTATATTATCTCTCTTCTAAATTTTCTCTCAAGATAATTCACATAATTAAAGCTTGGAACAAAAACAAAGTCTGCCTTTAAAACTATCTTTCTTTCTTCGTCGTGAAGAAATTTCCATTCATCAGGATAAAGAGTAAATATGTCATGGGGTCTTTGAGAAATACTATAATGAAAATTATAAAGAGTATAACAAACTGCTGTGGAAAACTTTTTTTGGTTTTTAAAATACCAAAATTGAGGAGTAAGAAAAGTTAAAGCAGGACCTATACTCGTAAAGTGAATTATTTGAGGTCGTTTTTCTAACTCTAATGATAAAAAGGAGTCAACACAATGAGAAAAATTCCAAGTTTTGTATATTCCACCCAAATAACTATTGGAGGAAGAAATTATTCTTAGCCTAAATCCTTTATTCTCCATCTCCATATTTTTCCCGCTTCCCCCCCTTGCAAATACTGTTAACTCTATATTCTTTGGGAAAAATTTGGCTAAATTTTCGCTAAATGAAATTTCACTAAGTTGAATGCCGCCCGAATCTTTTTCGAACTCGTTATTAATAAGTCCAGTCAAAACTAGGTTTATTTTTATTTTTTCCTTTAGAGTCATATTTAAGTTAAATTAACCTATTTGGTAAAGAATTTCTATCGCCTTCGGTTTTTTATTAAAATATTTCGATTTGTAATATTTGTCGTCTATTAATTCAGCAATAAATTTATGATATTTTTTAATAATATAAATATCACGAACAGAAAATTGAGAATAGTAAAAACTTTTTAAAAATTGTACTTTCTTGTCTAAATTTTTTTCTATCGATACTATTATTTTCTCTAAATTATATAATTTGAAGGGTGAAAAATTAACCCACTCTATAACTGTTGAGTACGGAATGTCTTGTCCCAAATAAATTGATATTTCACTCCTTTTCTTTATTATCTTTGAAAATATACGGGCAAATTTTGCTAAAATTATGTGATCTGGATGTCCGCCTATACCCGCAGGAAAGTAAAATTTATATTTAAATCTAGGGTCTTTAATTTCTCTAAATAAATCCTCTATTAGAGACATCCTTCTATCGTAGAAGACAGAAAAGTCTTTTAAAATATCCCTCAACTTTTTAATAACATCCTTACCAACATATTCTTCATCCCCGGTAAGAAGGGAAAGTTGAACCTCTATATCATTATCAAAAATATAGCTTTTTTTACTGTTAAATTTCTTATAACCTCTTAATGGGAAAGCTGACGGTAAATTATATTCTTTCAGTCTAATATCTAAAGCTTTACACAAAGCATGCTCTTCTAATTTTCTAATGATTACACCTATCTTGATCCAATCTAAAGAAGTTTTTGCATTTTTTATCAAGGAAAAAAAATTATTTGAAAAAACAGGAAAACCCGCTGTTTTTTCATTTCTTTTTAAATAAGAATAAATGAATCTGTCTCCATATTTAATCCCATCTCTAAAACTTTCTCTTAAGTATCCATCTATACCGTAAATAACATAAACAATTACCTTCTCTTTATTTTCTAAAGCGTTTAAAATTATCCCACCAAAAGTTAAAAGAGCATCGTCTCTATGAGGAACTACTACAATATTACAAGTATGATTTATATAGTTATTGAAACCCATATTTCTAATTAATAAATTAGAAACTTCAAAGCTTTTTCTAAACACACATACTTTCCTCTTTCAAAATTAGAAAGCAATTGCTTAATAAAATAAATATTATAATAAGTATAGCCT
>CAYNUP010000119.1:0-1871 GCA_964400565.1 uncultured bacterium
AAAAAACATAAACCAAAAAGATATAAAATTGACAGAGATACCGGACAAGATAAACAAGATATTAAAAGATTTGAATATGGATGATTTAAACAAAGAGGATTTTATAAAAAAGTGGATATAGTGAAATGATTTTTTTCTTAAAGTTGGCTCTAATCAATCATTTACAAAAAAAGTGGCGAATTTGACTTGACAAAAATAAAAATTTGTTTTAAATTAGTATATGAATACTAAAATGGTAAAAACGAAGCCAAAATATCTAAAAATAAAGGAAATATTAAAGAAAGAGATTAAATATAATAAAACGAATATTTTATCAGAGAGAGAAGTTATTCATAGATTTAATATTTCAAGTATAACTGCAAGAAGAGTATTAAATGAACTTGAAGAGGAAGGATATATTGAAAGAAAAGTTGGGAAAGGAAGTATAGTTATAGAGAAAAAATTAAATGAGATAGGAATTATTTTTTATAGTTTTAAAGAGCCAAGTTCTTTTTTTATTCAGCAGGTTATAGAAGGGATAGAAGAAAAAGCAGAAAAAAGTGGTTATCACTTGCATCTTTATACAACGAGAAAAAAATCAATAATTGAAACAAAAAATTCAATTTACCATCTTATAAATAAAAATAAACTCAAAGGTCTAATTATCTTATCACCACTTCCTGAAAATGACATAAAATTCCTTAAAGGAAATAAAGTTCCTTTTGTTGTTATAGCAAATTATTATCCGGATATTGATTGTAGTTATGTCATTTATGATTATAAAGGAGTTACGAGAAAAATATGTGAGAGATTATATAAAGAAGGTGCAAGGAAGATAGGGATTGTAATAAGCGAGAAAGGAGAATATGGAGCCCAAAGGAGTGGAGATTTAATTTATGATGGATATAAAGAATTTGTTGAACGTAAAAATATAAAAGAAGAGATTGTTATAGAAATAAAGGATGAAGGGGAACCTGAAGAAATTTATGAGAATATAAGTAGGGCAGATTCTATGATAATAGGGAATATGGAAGTAAGTAATAAGATTATAAATAAAGGAATAGGAGGTAATTTTATTTTGTACACATATAAAGAAGTAAAATATCCAAAGAGAGTAGTTTTTTCATTTAAAGAATATGGCAAAGTTGGTTTTGATATTATAAAAAGGTTGATAGAAGGAGATAAGAAGAACATAAAAATAAAATTAAAACCAGAAATAAAGGGGGTGATATGATGTAAGGGTAAAAAGTAAAATTTGATAAATAAAAAAGAAAAAAAATAAAAGAAAGGAGGTAAATTAAAATGAAAAGAAAAAGTAAGAAAAACGGTTTTACTCTGATAGAATTGCTGGTAGTGGTGGCTATAATAGCCATCCTTGCAGCGATGCTTCTTCCAGCATTAAGTAAAGCAAGAGAAAGAGCAAGGCAGGCAGTATGTATGGCAAATTTAAAACAGATATGGCATGCTTTATATATGTATACAGAAGACCATGATGGCTGGCTATTACCTGTAAGGACTCCTTATCCTGCTTACTGGAATGGCGTTGTATCTCCAAGACCATGGATGGAATTACTTGGAAATTTTGGAAAAGCATATGGTTATAAGTATGCTCCACTTGATTATGGTGTTTATGTTGCTGCTTTTGGTACCAATGCTTGGGCATGGACTAAAGGTAAAGCATTATATTGTCCAAGTGAGAAAAGAAAATTCGATTATTCTACTTATGCATTAAATGTGTGGCTTTGTGGAAATGTTGGTGATCCAGATTATGGAAAATATTGTAGGAAAATAACAAGTGTAAGAAACCCTTCAATTACAATCTGGGTTACTGATAATGGAGTATATAGCCAATATGTAATCTCATATTTTTATGCTCAACCATATCAATATCC
>CAYNUP010000120.1:0-2470 GCA_964400565.1 uncultured bacterium
AATATAAATTTTAATTATCTCACAAAAATATTTTTATGGCAAATAACATAGTAAATGAACTTTTAACCGGATAGGTCTTCCAAATTATTTTTCTAAAACTTTTGAGATTATCTTTTTCATTACATCATTTAGAAAATCTCCCATAATATATCTATCTGTTATTCCAAGTCTTTCATAAACCATAATACCCCAGTGTGGATGCATATTCCAGCGAGTAAATCCTGAAAGAACAATTCCAAAAATCCTTGGAGCAATCAATCCAGATGCATCAGTAATATCCACTTCTTTCAATATACCCGGTATATAACATCCATCAAGATGTGTATCAGGAACATTTTCAACCATTACCGCAGATATATTTTCATCAAAAATTGAATAATAAAGACATGCTCCTCCTGCTTCTCCCCTTCCATATAATATAAATTTTGTGTCCTTACATTCAGGAGTATTTCTGAAAAACTCCAAAATATATTCCAGATCTTTAATCCACATCATCAAAGGAGTAATCCCAACAAGTGCTCCTGCTCTATAAAGTGAATGGTTGCCCTGTTTCATATCAGAAGCATTCCTTCCACATGCTCTTGGTTCAACAAGTATAATATTTGAATAATTACAGAAATCTTTAAGTTTTTCAGTAAGTAAAAGTGTGTCATCTTTGTATTCTCCAAGTGTGATAATTGTCGTTGATGAATGTTTTTTAGGTAGATATGATTCAATATAACATTCCATATCCGCAACTTCTGCTTTATACCTTGAAAAAAATATATCTCCTACAATCCATCTTCCAATTTCTTCTATTTTCATTTTTTCATCACATCTTTCAAGCCAATGGAATACATTTTTTATAAGGCTGGTAACTGTTTCACTACGGATAACTTTCCAGTCCTCAATATTTCTTGGTAAATATCTTGTTTTCCTGACAGTTAAAATTTCTGGAAGGAGGTCCATTCTATTTGGTTCAGGATATTTTCCATTAAATACGGACATTTCTGATTCAGGAATATTCTCATCTTCAAGTCCTATATCCGGATGTTCTTCTCCTGCAACAAATCTATCAAACCAATCATTTATTTTTTTAACTGAAGAATCAGAATAAGCATGAGGACCAGGATATTCAAAAAGTTCGCATTTTTCTTCACAGCCATACAGTTTATAAATTTTTTTTACTTTTTTATAAAGAGTCCTATATTCTTCTGGTGTAAAAAGGCTATCTCCTGAAGCAAAACAATAAAGCAAAGGTCTTGGCGCAATCAATGCAGAAAAATCAATATTATCCCTCTGGTATATACCATTTGCATACATACAATCGCAATGTTGAAACATTGTTCTACTTCCAATGGCTGCCTTTAATGTACTTATTCCGCATGAACTGGCTACTGCTTTTATTCTTTCATCAGCAATACCAAGAAAATGACTGTGTGCTCCTCCTCCTGAATGTCCTGTGGTTCCAATTCTTTCTATATCCACCTCTGGCATCTGACACAAAACATCAAGCGCCCGAATAGAATTTAAAAGTTCTCCACCTGCAGATGTATAACCACGGGAAATCCAGTCAAGGCGTGTTCCTGTATATAGTCCATGATGCCAACCAGTATTTCCACTTTGTCTGATTGTTTCAACTATGAAACAGGCATATCCTCTGCGAGCCCACATTATCGCATGTCTCTGATACCAGTGAGTTCCAATCCTTGCATGCCCGCATAAATATAAAACTGCTGGAACTTTTTTTTCAGGTAGAGGGTCAGGAAGATAAAGATGCCCACTATTCCAACAATCAGGTAAAATCTGATATGCAATCTTTCTTGCAATAAAACCTTTTCTTTTAAACTCTCCAAGAATTTTTATTGAAAGTTCACATTTTTCTGGAAATGGGTCAAGACCCATAGAAATAAAAAATTCTTTTTTTCTCTGTGGTCTTTCCTGTTCCCATTTTTCAAGTGTATCAATATTTTCAAGAGCATTGTCAGTAATTTGGGTTGCTTTATCCACATAATACTGCCAAAGTGTCTTATTCATATTTACCTCCTATCTTATTTTATATTTTACCATTTAAAATATCCTACACTTCAATTTTTTTTACTGATTTTCTGACAAAAATTTTAATTGACACAAAGGTTTATAAAAGGTTAAATATGAAAAATGAAAAAAATTATTATAACCGGAGGAAATGGGCTGGTCGGGAAATATTTAAATAAAATTTTCAATAAAGAAAATTATGAAATATTTTCATTTAGTAAGGAAGTATTAGATATTACCGATAAGGAAAATTGTTTTAAAATTTTTAAAGAAATAAAACCTGATATAGTTATCCATCTTGCTGCATTAACAGATGTGGATTTTTGTGAAAAAAACCCAGAAAAAGCCTATTATGTTAATTCTGAAGGAACAAAGAATATCTTAGAAATTTCAAGTAATTTTAACTCTTTTATTATATATACAAGCACTGATTTTGTTTTTGATGGAAAAAAAG
>CAYNUP010000121.1:0-2140 GCA_964400565.1 uncultured bacterium
CTACAACCACTCTATCGCCCAGAGGTCTTATTTTAAACTTTGTAGCCATCTTTCACCTCCTTTTGTATTTTAAAGGGAAAAATTTACCGGAAAATCCAATTTTATAATTATACCCCTTTAATAAATTCCTGTCAAGAGATAGGGTAAATGGTTGTTTTTACTTAAGGAGATTATCTATAAATTTGTTTGCTTTTTCAATGAGTTGGTCATTCCAGAATCTTGGTGGATTTAATAAATAAAGGTCAATATTTGAATAAATTCCTTCACATTCAATTATATATTTTTCAGGAATACATATATCTTTTTCCCCATTCCACTCTAAATATTCCCATCCTTCCATATTTTTATAAACATGATTATAAATTTCAAAATCAATTGTAGAATCTGCTTCTATCCAACTTCCTTCCAGAAAAACTGCACAACTTACATGTATTGTAGGTTGATTAATAAGTTGATAAATTTCTTCTGGCACAATAGGAAAAAATACCTCTTTTTTAATCAGATAAACTTTATATCCAGAATATATTCCACAACTTCTTAAAAGTGCTATCTGTAAATTTGCCTTATTAAAACAATTTCCATATCCCTTTTTTAATGTCTCTGATGCTTTTGTATAGGAATAATCAAATCTGTATTTAATCTCTTCTCTTACAAAATTAAAAATATCTATTGCTTTCTGTCTTTCTGAATAACTTTTCTTTGTTAGAAAATATGCTTTCATCCTTATGTCAGGATTTTCAATATCGCATACTTTTGTTCCTGATAAATATTCTTTTTCTATTTCCATTTTTATTATGATAAAATAAAAGATAGATGGAAGCAAGGAGGTTAAATTGAAGAAAAATATAATCGTTGGAGTGTGTGGGTCAATAGCAGCATATAAAGGATGTGAAGTCGTAAGGAAATTGATAAAAAATGGATGGAATGTTAAGGTTATTATGACAGAAAATGCTAAAGAATTTGTAAGTCCATTAACTTTTGAAGTTTTATCTAAAAATCCTGTGTATTCAGGTATGTTTGATAAGAAAAGTTATGAAGAAGACCATATTTCACTTTCTGATTTTGCTTCTATAATTCTTGTATGTCCTGCTACTGCAAATATAATCGGGAAAGTTGCTTCTGGAGTATGTGATGATTTATTGACAACTACAATTTTTTCTTTTACAGGGCCTGTAATTTTTGCACCTGCAATGAATGAAAATATGTGGAAAAATAAAATTGTGAGAGAAAATGTTAAAAAATTAAAAAAATTTGGTTATTATTTTATAGAACCTGAAGAAGGAGAACTTGCAAGCGGGAAAAAAGGTATAGGTCGTCTTGCAGATATAGAAAAGATAGTCAATTTTGTAGAAGAAGTTTATAAAAAATTAAAAAGGTAATTATTTTTTAAATCTTTCCGGTGGATATCCAGTTTTTCTGTCAGAACCTGTTTTATTGTCTGGAATGTATGCTCCAGTGCCTTCTATTTTTCTTGCCTCTGATGAATAAAACATTCTGCTTGGTCTCCATATACTTTCTTCATAATAAGGATAAACATAACTTCCAGGCGGAACTATCTCATCCACTTTTTTAAGTTCTTCTTCTGAAAGTTTTATATCACATGCTTTAATTCCTGAAAGTAAATATTCCAGTTTTCTTACCCCATGAATTACAGAAGCAACTCCTTTCATTTGCATCAACCATGCAAGAGAAAATTCAGCAAGAGTAATCCCTCTATTTTCAGCAAGCGGGATTAATTTTTCAACAACATCAAGAGAATTTTTAATTTTTTCTGACCCTTTTAATATTGCTTTTGCCTGCCTACCTTCTTTTACTTCAGCATTTTTTCTATATTTACCAGAAAGTAATCCAGCAGCAAGAGGGAAAAAAGGAGTTATACCTATTCCATGTCTTATAGCCATTGGTATTAATTCATTTTCAATACTTCTATCAAGAATATTATATGGCGGTTGTTCACTTACAAATCTTGCCCATCCATATTTTTCACTTATAAAAATTGATTCTAAAATTAAATATGTAGGATGTTTTGAAGTTCCAATATATCTCACCTTCCCATCCCTTACAAGTTTATCAAGTGCATATAATGTTTCTTCTGGTGGAGTATTCGCATCAACAACATGAACTATATAAAGGTCAATAT
>CAYNUP010000122.1:0-3219 GCA_964400565.1 uncultured bacterium
TTCAATTAAAGTTTCAATATATCCTTTTTTTAAACATTCAATATAAATCTCTCTTGAACCAGGAGTACAAATCAATCTTACTCCCTTTTTTATCTTTTTCCCTTTAAGTATTTTTGCAGCAATTTCAAAATCACTAACTCTTCCATTTGTGCATGTTCCTATAAAACCCTGATTTATTTCAATTCCTTCCACTTCACTTATATCACATACATTATCTACAGAATGTGGTTTTGCTACCTGCGGAGAAAGATTTGAAATATCAAGTATAATTTCTTTTTCATAAATTGCATCTTTATCAGGAAATACAACTTGATAATCTTTTATTCCTCTTCTTTTTAAATATTCCTCTGTCTTTTCATCAAATTCCATTATTCCGCATTTTGCACCAATTTCTGTTGTTAAATTGCACATTGTAAATCTTTCATCCATTGATAAATAGTTTATTGTTTCTCCTTTTATTTCAACTGACCTATAAATTGCTCCTTCTGCTTTCAGATTTTTAACCATATATAAAGCAATATCTTTACCAAATACACCAAAAGGAATTTTACCTTTTATTTCAATTTTTATTGTTGGAGGAACTTTAAACCACAAAAAACCAGTTGCCATTGCAATTGCTAAATCAGTTGAACCAACTCCAGTTGCCATACAATTTAATGCACCATAAGTTGGGGTATGACTATCTGCTCCAAGAATTAAATCCCCTGGTTTAACCCTACCTTTTTCAGGCAAAAGAATATGGCATACACCTTCACCAACTTCAAAAATTTCAATACCATACTTTTTTGAAAAATCCCTCATCAATTTATGTAAAGAAGAAACACCTTCGTTTGGACTTGGACTATTATGGTCAATAACAAAAACAACTTTTTCTGGATTAAATATTCTATTTATTTCAAGATTTTCAAAACTTTTTATTACTAATGGAGCAGTTCCATCCTGTGCCATCAAAAAATCAACTTTTGCAAGAACAATTTCACCACTTTTTGCATCTTTTTCTGAATGGGCAGAAAGGATTTTTTCAACTATTGTTTTTCCCATTTTTTAAGGTGTCATAGTCATTATAAGTCGCGCTTCTTCAGGATATCTTGCAATAAAAATCAATTCATCTTCTGTAACTGGTTTCTGTTTGTGGACATTTGCATATCTTGCAAGTTCAAGTATTTTTCTTGCTTCTTCATCGTCCTTAAATTCAATTTCAAGTTTCCCATATACATTTCTTAATCCTTTAATACCACTATATTCTCCAAGTATTATCATTCTTCCTGTTTCAACTATTTCTGGTTCGCCTCTTCCAAGTTCTTCAAAATCATAAAGTTCATAATTTCTTCTATCCTTTAAAGCACCATCAACATGTATTCCAGAAGAGTGAGCAAAAGCATTTTTACCAACTCCTACTTGATTGATTGGTATTGGAACTTTAAAAGCATATGAAGCATAATGAGCAATTTTCCAAGCCATTTTAAGATTAATATTTTCATCAAGTTTATATTTTTCCATTCCAGCACCATATTTAACTGCAAGTATACAAGAAACTAAATCAGCATTACCAGTTCTTTCTCCCATTCCATTTACTGTTGTATTTATATAAGCATCAACTCCTGCATCAATTGCTGCCTTTGCTCCTGCAACCGAACAGGCAACAGCCATTCCAAGATCATTATGGCAGTGAAGTTCAATAGGCATTTTTGTTCTTTCTGCAATTTTATAAATTTTTTCATATATTGTAAAAGGGGTATCATATCCAAGAGTATCACAGTATCTAATTCTATCAGCACCTGCTTCTTTTGCTGCAAAAGTAAATTCAATCAAATTTTCTATTTTTGTTCTTGATGCATCTTCAGCATTTACTCCAATTGTTTCTGCTCCAAGTGATTTTGCTGCTTTTACTGCTTCAACCATTGTCTTAACAACACCTTTAAAATCCATTTTTCCCATAAATTTTCCCATTATCATCTGTTCACTTGTTGAAATTGATAAATTTACATGCTTTAATTTCGGAACATTTTTAAATCCCTCTTCTACATCGCTTATAACTGCTCTCATCCATCCAGAAATTCTTATTGGAGACAAAACTCCTTTTTCAACAAGCATCATATTTGCATTTAAATAATTTATCTCATGTCTGGTAACTGGAAAACCTGCTTCACTCTGGAAAATACCCATCTGATTTAAATAAAAGTTAATCATTGTTTTTTCAAGTTTAGCAAGTCCAAGATGTGCAGTTTGAACCCCATCCCTATTTGTTACATCAATTATATAAATTTTGTTCATTTTATCTCCTCCAGATTTAATGGTTCTGGATTCTGGGCAGTATGAGGATGTTGGTTTCCTTTATAAACTTTTAATTTTTTCAGCATTTTCCTTCCAAGAGAATTTTTAGGCAACATCCCCTCAACTGCAAATTTTATAACAGATTCAGGTCTTCTTGTTAATAAAGAAATAAGTTTTTCTTCTTTTAAATGGCCCATATAACCTGTATGTTTGTAATAAATTTTATCTTGAAGTTTTTTCCCGGTTACCTTAATTTTCTCAGCGTTTATTACAATCACATAATCACCTGTATCAACATTTGGTGTATAGATTGGTTTATGTTTTCCCATTAAAATTTTAGCAACCTTACTTGCAAGTCGTCCAAGAATCTGTCCATCCGCATCTACAATATACCATTTCCTTTTAATTCTTTCCTTTTTTGCAATTTGTGTTTTTGTCATTTTTCTCTCCTATTGATAAAAAAACATTTTTGAATTTTGATAATTTTAACTCAAAAATTTTTATCCGTCAATACTTGACAAAATTTTTTATAGAGGTATAATTAAAATCAAAGTGATATACTGATATAAAGGAGTATATCAGAAAATGGGAATGGAACTGATAAATATTAAAAAAATTGATAAGACACTTCCCTTACCAAGATACTACCAGATATATCAGATAATAAAAGAAGGAATAATTTTAGGGAAGCATAAAAAGGGAGACAAATTACCATCAGAAAGGAAGTTAAGTTTATATTTTGGAGTTGCAACATTAACTTTAAGAAGGGCTATTGAATTACTTGAAAAAGAAGGCATAGTTAGAAAAGAGTGGGGGAAAGGTATTTTTATTAATGAAATTCCTGAAGAAAAAATAACAAAAAAATATAAAATTGGATTAACAATATGGCAAGGAGAAGATATAAGTTATCATCCGGTTACTCTTGAAATATTGAAAGGTATATAT
>CAYNUP010000123.1:0-1964 GCA_964400565.1 uncultured bacterium
GAGATATAATAATAGAGGACTTTCAACCGAGGAAAAAATAAATAAACTACTTGGTTTATTAAAAAAATTTGACAAATTTGAAAAATGTGCTTATAATCTTAAAAGAAATAAATTTGGTGGCTAAAAACAGACATAACCCAATAATTTGTTTTTAATTTATTGATAGTAAAATTTATAAGAAAGGAGAGTATATGGTTCGGATATTTAAAGATAGAGATATAGAGATTTTAGGAAAGAGTGTCTGTGAAGTTTTGGAAAATGTTGGAATAATATGTCAGAATGAAGAAATATTAAAAGCATTAGAAGATAAAGGAGCAGAAGTTGATTATTCCCAAGGGACTGCCAAATTTCCAAAAAAGATGGTTATGGAATTTGTAGAAATTTTTAGAAAAGAAAGGGTAAGTAATGAAAATTTGGAAAAATTTATTCCTCCTCCCCTTCCAACTTTAAATATACAGGTAGCACAATTTTTCTATGATTATGAAAAAAATGAAAAAAGGAGAGGGAACAAAGATGATTTTATCTATCTTATAAAACTTGGTACATCTCTCCATAAAGAAGATGGTGTAGGTCATTGTCTTCTTTTAACAGAAGTTCATCCTCTTATTGAACCTCTTGAAGCAGGCAGGTTACTTATAGAATATGCTCACAAACCACATCCACCATTTGCATGGAAAGTTGAACAAATAGATTATCTTATAGAGATTGGAGAAATAGTTGGATTTAAAAACTGGTTTAGTTGGGGTGCTATATGTTTTGCTCATCCATTTCGTTTTGATAAGGATGTAGCAGATAAATTTGTTCGTCGTGTAAAAGAAGGATATCCTACAGGACTTTCTTCTATGGCTATTGCAGGTGTTACATCCCCTGTTACAGTGGAAGGATATGTTGTTGTAGCGAGTGCAGAACATATTGCTACTTGGATAGCAGCAAAATCAATAAATCCAGAAGTTAAACTTAAAGGTGCTATGTATGGTGGTTCTATAGATATGAAGACAGGAGAAGTAAGTTATTCTTCTTTTGATGCTCTATTTTATAGTTTTGCAACAGTAGAGTTTTTAAAAAAATGGTGTGGAATAAGTATCCCTGTGGGCGGAGGAGAGTATTGTGATGCTAAACTTCCGGGTTTATATGCTGCACTTGAAAAAGCATATAAGGCAATGATAATATATGCATTTACAGGTTATCATCCTTCAGTAGGTCAGGGTATGCTTGAAGAGGGTAAAATATTATGTCCTGTTCAATTACTTTTAGAGAGAGAACTGGGAATTGGTTTGAGACATCTTGGGAAAGAGATAGAAGTTAATAAAGAGAATATTGGAATTGAGAATATTTTTGATGTAGGTTTTGGTCTAAAAACTAGTTATCTTGTATCAGAACATACTTTAAGAAATTTTCGTTCTTCTCTTTGGTGTCCAAAGATTTGGGATAGAAGTGGATGGAATGGTTTTGAATATGAAATAAAATTATTGAAAAAAGCACAAAAGGAAGTAAATGACCTTGTTTCTGAATATAAAAAGCCGGAAATTGACCCTGATAAAATTTCAAAAATAAAAAAAGTTATAGAGAAAGCAAAAAAGAACCTTTTAAAACTCTAACCAGAATTTTTTTAAAGGTCCCGCCAGTTGACATATTTTTTATTTTGGTGTAATATTTTAATATATCTTTCAAAATGAGAAAAATTTTTTTACTACCTTTGAATTTCAAAGGTAAAACTGAATTCCTTCTTGAAAAAATTAAAGAGGAAAATTTATTAAATAATTTTGTTTATATTACTTCAAATTTCTGTAAAGTCCAGGATTTCAAAATTAAATTTTACCAATATTTTAAAAACCCATTTATTCCACCAGTATTTACATTAAAATCTCTAACCATAAAAATTCTTGAAGAAAAAAGCAATAAGAGAGTAATATCTGAAATTGAAAAATATCTTATTCTTCTTGAAATTTTGAAAAAAGAAAAAA
>CAYNUP010000124.1:0-8319 GCA_964400565.1 uncultured bacterium
ACGCAATCCTTGTATGGCCAGGAAAGCACAACATCTTTATTTTCGCTTATAAATTCATCTCCTACAGTCAATCCAATTTTATTCTTAAAAGATGTGTAGCTATCCGGTAGAAATTGTTTATTTGAAACAAACTTAATAAATTTATCTTTATCGAAAACAAGTACCCCATCAACATCAACAAAAAACACTTCTTTCATCTTTTCATCAGACAAAAGAAGTTTAATTAAATCTTTATCTAACTTTAATGCAAGTTCAATAATTTTGTTTTTTAGTAGTTCTCCTTTACTAACCAAGCGAGCATCTTTTTCAAGTAGTTTTTTTAAATCATTTAATAAATTTTCCATAATTTTTGTTTTTTAAGAATTGATTTACTTACAGATGCTAAGTAAGATCGAATTTTTGCCGCAAGAACTAAAAATTTTGAAATAAAATTTTTATTACTGCTCATTTTTGTCCAGAAATAATTTTCTCCTTTTCTGCCTATAATCTAATCATATTATATAAAAGAAAAAAATAGAGGTCAAGAACTCGAATCGCCTTATCAAAAATCTAATTGAAAATTTTTTCTCACCTTCTTAAAAATAAAAGAAAGAGAGGGAATATTAATATAACCAGAAATAATTTCAAAGAAGAGTGGATAAATGGAAAAAAACTTAATTTATCTATAAACATCTTTCCTATGTTTTATTTTAAAAATTTTAACAATTTTTTCTTTATCCTCTATTGTAAAAAGTATCCTATATTTTCCAACTTGAATTCTATATCCCTCAATTCCAATAAGTTTCTTAACTCCTTTCCTTTTAGGATTTTTAGCAAGGACTTCTATTTTTTTAAAAATGTTTTTGATAATTGAGGGTGGAATATTTTTATATCTTTGTAAACTCTTTTATCATAAAAAATTTTGTACATCAAATAATTCCTTCATTTTTCAATCTTTTCAAAAGCTCTTTGTGTTCAATAAATCCAGTGGATGTTTTAATCGCTTTTTTTAGTTCAAGAGAATCTTCAAGGTCTTCAATTAAACTAATTAATTTTTTATATTCAGATAATTTAAGTATAACTGCTTTTGGTTTACCTTTTCTATCTATAACTAATTCCCTTTTTTATTAAATTCATAACTTCTCCCTTTTTATTATTATACCCTAAAAATTCTGGAGTAAAAAAAGGTGATTAAATAAATATTTTATTTTTCAAAGAGGACTTTAAGAAATTCTGAATCATTAAATCTTTTTTTAGTTTGTAAATTTCCTTGTCTTACAATTACAAGTTTTAATGAAGGGATAATGTATAATCTTTGGCCACCAGCACCACAAGCAGCAACTAAATCAGAAGGTATATAATTATGACTTATATCTTTTTTCCAGTTTAAAGCAACAATATCTGAAATATAAAAATTTTCTTTTTCTGATTTTAACCACCATGTTAAACCATAATATGGATTTGCATTTGAACCTTTAAAACATTCTTTAATTAGTTCTTCTTTTATTATTTGTTTTTCTCCATATTTTCCATTTAATCTTACAAATTCTCCAAATTTTGCCCACTCCCTTGCACTCATAAAAGCACCACCTGCAACCTGAGGATTTCCGTCTTTACATCTTAAATACCATTGAAGTTTAACATTTAATGGTTCAAGAACTCTTCTTTTTAGATAATTTTCAAATGTTTCGTTTTTCAATTTCAATTGTAAAGCATAAGCAAAAACATTAAGATGCACTCCTCCATATCTAAATTTTTCTCCTGGCATTGAAATTAATGGTTTTTCAGTTAAGTCATCCCAAGTATAATTTTTAAACTCATTTACATTTAAAGGAGCAAATCCACTTGTTAATGTAAGAAGGTGTCTATAAGTTATTTTTGATTTTAAAGGATCATCTTTCCATTTGTGAATAATTTCACAAACCTTATCATCAAGTTTAATCAATCCATCTTCAACTGCTGCTACTGCTACAATTCCAACAAAACTTTTACTTCCACTTGCAAGCCATTGTAATTTTTCAGGACTTCCTCCATTAGAATATTTTTCATAAATAATTTCTCCATCATACATCACAAGAAATGTTTGCCCACCAATTGATATACTGTATTCAGATGCCTTTTCTAAATTTTTAATATCAATGGGTAAGTCCTTCCCATATAAAGAAACTGCCAAAAAAATAATTAAAAATAAAGTTTTCATTTTGCCTCCTTTTTCTTTTTAGACGAAAATATCAATCAGGTGTTTTATTATTTTAAATTCTAATTGGAAATTATGGTAAAATATTAAATTATGAAAAAATATAACTTCAATTCAAAACTTGAAGAAATAGCAATTGAAAAATTTGGAAAAAGCCCTCTTTATGAATATGAAAAAATAAAAGTTATTGAAGTTCCAAATTTTCCTTCTCTTGGAAAAATAGTTGCATTAAGATTTATTGAATGGCTTTGTTTAAATCCAGATGGAGTTATATCTCTTCCAACAGGAAAAACTCCTGAATATTTTATAAAGTGGACAAAATTTTATTTAGAGAATTGGGATAACAAAGAGGTGAAAAGAGAACTGGATGTATGGGGAATTGATTATAAAAATAAACCAGATATGAAAAATTACTGGTTTGGTCAGATAGATGAATTTTATCCAATGGACCCTAAAAGAGAAAATAGTTTTAATTATTATATAAGAAAATTTTACATTGAAGGTTTTGGTTTGAATCCTCAAAAAACAATTCTTATGAATACATTTACAGTTGGAGTTCCTAAAGGTTTAAATCTTTTTTATATTTTTCCTGATGGGAAAGTTGACCTTACTTTAAGATATAGAATGCCAAAAAATGAAATTGAAAAAAGACAACAGGAAGCAATTTATGCAATTGATAAATATTGTATGGAATATGAGAAAAAAATAGAACAACTTGGGGGGATTGGTTTTTTTCTTGGAGGGATAGGACCTGATGGACATATTGCATTTAATATAAAAGGTTCTGACCATAATTCAACAACAAGGATTCTAAAAATTAATTATGAGACATCTGCAGCTGCTGCTACAGACCTTGGAGGAATTGAAAACTCAAGGGATAAAGCAGTTATGACAATAGGTCTTGCAACTATTACTAAAAATCCAACAACAACTGCAATTATTATGGCTGCTGGCGTAAGTAAAGCAAGTGTTGTAAGAGATGCAATAGAAAATGAACCGGATATTCTTTATCCTGCGACTTGTTTGCAAAAATTAGAAGGAGCAAGATTTTATTTAACTTCTGGTGCTGCATATCTTTTAAAAGGAAGAAAGATTGAAAAATTTAAAAAGTATAAAACCATACCAAATATTGAAAAGGAAAAAATTCTTGTTGATATATCTTTTAGATTGGGGGAAAAAATTGTGGAAATAAATTTAGATGATATAAAAAATGATATTTATGGTGCTGTTTTGGTAGAAAAAGGCGAGATAAAAAATTTGAAGAAAATAACAAAGGAGATAGAAGATAATTTTAAAAAGAGGATTAAAAGAGGTATTCAAGAAATAGAAAACACTACATTTTTACATACTGCTCCACATCATGACGATATTATGCTCGGATATTTGCCTTATATACTTCATCTTGTAAGAAAACCAACTAATAAACATTTTTTTGCAACTTTAACTAGTGGTTTTACTTCAGTGACAAATAGTTATCTTTTTACTCAACTTGAAAATCTTGAGAAATTTATAAAAACAGGAAGATTGGAAAAACTAATTTCTGAAAAAAATTATTTTTTGAAAAGTAATATTACAGGAAGAAACAGGGAGATATACAGGTATCTTGATGGAGTTGCTGCTCAAAATGAAGAAATAATAAAAGAAGCAGAGGCAAGAAGGATGTATCGTAATATTGTTGAAATAACAGGGAATGATAAACCTGAGGGAATTCTTAATAAAATTAATTTTCTCAAAGAAGAATTACTGAAAGCATATCCTGGAAAAAGAGATATTCCTGATATTCAAAAATTAAAAGGTATGATAAGGGAATGGGAAGAAGAACTTTTATGGGCTCATTTAGGATTTAGTTGCAATAATATTTTTCATTTACGACTTGGATTTTATACTGGAGAAATTTTTACTCCCCAACCAGAATGGAAAAGAGATATTAAACCATTTATTGAAATTCTAAAAAAAATCAAACCAGATGTTATTACTGTTGCTTTTGACCCTGAAGGAACAGGTCCTGATACTCATTATAAGGTTCTTCAAATAATTTCTCAATCTATAAAATATTATGCATCAAAGGTAACCAAAAATATAAAAATATGGGGATATAGAAACATTTGGGATAGATTTCATCCTTCAGAAGCAAATATTTATGTTCCTGTATCCATGAATTCAATTGCTATTATGAAAAGTGCTTTTAATATATGCTTTGGTTCTCAAAGAAGTGCATCTTTTCCAAGTTATGAATATGATGGACCTTTTTCTGAACTTGCTGTAAAGATAATGGTTCAACAAGGAGGATTTATTAAGGTGATACTTGGAAGGGATTTTTTTGGTGGTAGTGAATATGCAAGAATAAGAGCAAGTAGAGGGATTGTATTTATTAAAGAGATGGAAGTAGATGAATTTTTAACTGAAAGCGAGAAATTAAGGAATATTATGGAAGATTAATTTAAAAAGATTGGGTTAAAGCAACAGCAAAAGTTGACTTTTTTACTTATTATAGATTATAATAAAACAGAAAATGAGGACTTGGCACAAAATAATTATAGGCGATTCTAGATGTATGAAAGAAATCCCTAACGAATCAGTGCACCTTATAGTCACATCTCCTCCTTATTGGCAATTAAAAGATTATGGAAACTATAGACAAATAGGATTTAATGATACATATGAGGAATATATAAACAATCTTAATCTGGTTTGGAAAGAATGTTATAGAGTATTACATAAAGGATGTAGATTATGCATAAATATTGGAGACCAGTTTGCCAGATCTGTCTATTATGGAAGATATAAGGTTATTCCAATAAGAACAGAAATAATTAAATTCTGTGAAAGTATTGGTTTTGATTATATGGGAGCGATTATCTGGCAAAAAGTTACTACTTGTCATCCAACAGGGGGAGCTACTGTAATGGGTTCATATCCCTATCCAAGAAATGGAATTATTAAGTTAGATTATGAATTTATATTAATTTTCAAGAAATATGGGAAGCCACCAAAAGTAAGCAAAGAAATTAAAGAAAAATCAAAATTGACAGATGAAGAATGGAATCAATATTTTGTAGGACACTGGAATTTTCCGGGAGAAAAACAAGATAAACATCTTGCAATGTTTCCAGAAGAATTACCTTGTCGCTTAATTAAAATGTTCAGTTTTGTTGGTGAAACAGTGCTTGATCCATTTGTTGGAAGTGGAACTACCTTATTGGCAGCAAAAAACTTAAATAGAAATTCTATTGGCTACGAAATAAATGAGGATTTTTTACCAATTATAAAAGAAAAACTTGGAATAAATCAAAGAATACCTTTTCAAGAAGCAACTTTTGAAATAATTAAACAAGAAGAACTTAAAATAAACTTTAAAGAAGAGATTAAAAAATTACCTTATGTTTTTAAAGACCCGGTAAAATTTGATAAAAAAGTTGACCCCAAAAAATTGAAATTTGGTTCCAAAATAGATAATTCTAATGAAGAAAAAGAAAATTATTATAAAGTAAAAGAAATATTATCTCCAGACCTTATACTTTTAGATAATGAATTAAAAATAAAACTAATTGGAGTTAAACCAAAAACAGGAACCAATGGTGAAGCAGTTCAATTTTTAAAAGAAAAACTCAAAGGTCAAAGAGTATTTTTAAGATTTGATAATTTTCTATATGATGAACAAAACAATTTGCTTTGTTATCTGTATTTATGGAACAAAACTTTTATAAATGTTCATTTAATTAAAAGGGGTTTAGTGGATGTCGATACTTCCTTTAATTATAAATATAAAGAAAAGTTTTTAAATTTACAAAGTAAATTAGGTAAAAAAATTTAGGATGAAAATAAAAATTACTAATGAAGAAATCAAAAAGTATTTGGACATTGAAACATCTGAATTTCCTAAATATGTAGCACCTCTAATCAATTTGGCAAATCAATATGCTCAAGGAACAAGACCGAAAGTTGTTGGACAGATGAGCGAACTTATTCAGGAATTTGAAGGAAAGACATTGTCTGAATGGGAAGAATGGTATTTAAAGAAAAGACCTGATGCAATTAAAAATGCAACTCAAAAAATACTTCAGAAATTAAGGGAACTTAAAGATGCAATAAATAGTATAGATATTAATACTGTTGAGCAATGGGTAAAAGATTTGGTTATTGTAAAAACTTTTATTGGATTGAGATTTCAAGAAGTAATTTTAAAGAAAGGAGCAGAGATAAAAGGAACAAATTATAGATTGGCAGAATTAGAGGAAGAAGCAAAAGGAATAGACGGCTATATTGGTGGAATTCCAGTATCTATAAAACCACATACTTATAAAATAAAAACTTCTCTTTCTGAACATATAGATGTAAAAATTATCTATTACAGAAAAATTAAAGATGGAATTGAGGTTGATTATGGAGAGATTTTATAGAAACAGTTCTTATAAATTCAAAAAAAGAGAAATTTAAAATTTCTCTTTATCCTTACTGGAAAAATCCTGCCTTTTTTAATTTCTCAATAACAAATGACTTAACTTTTTCTGCTATTTCTATAGATTCTTTTGCCTTACCAATATCCGGTAAATAAAACTCCTCATGATATCTTATATCTATTGCGTATTGTGTTAATTTATCTACATTCATAATACTTTTCCTTCTCTTAAAGCGTAGTATGTGATATAGCCAACATTATCCTTCTTTTGCTCTTGAACCAAAAAGTATTATCTTTAAAACCTTTAAACCTCTTTTTTCAATTTTCTCTTTTATTTGTTCCATTTTTATACCTCTCATAGGCATAAATAAATCATATAAAAGAAAAAATGGAAGTCAAGAAAAGGTATTGATGAAAAAAACATTATAGGAGAGCAGGGACAAACTCAATAAATATAGAAGATTAAGAGGACTATTAAAGCCATTCTTTTATTGCTAAAAGGCCAATTTTCAATGATTCATAACCATCAATTCCACTTACAACTGGTTTTTTATTATTCTTTATACAATCAATAAAATGTTCCATCTGTTTTTCAAATCCAAGAAATAAAGAATTTAAAGGAATTGGTCCTATTTTTTCTTCTCCTGTTTCTTTTTTAACAACAAAAGATCTATTTTTTTCATCCTGATAACCACCAAATACAAGAACACCTTCCGGTCCAATTGCCTGATGTAAATATTGAGAAGAAGTATTTTTAGGCAATCCCCATGACCAGCATAAAACAAGAATATCTCCACTTTCAAATTCAACACAAACCACTCCAGTATCAGGTGAAGTAAATTTTTTAAATTTTGTTAGTGAACTTTTTACTTTTTTAACTTTCCCAAATGTATAAATAGCAAAATCATATGAATGAACCGCTCCATCAACAAAGGGTCCCATCCCTTTTTTTATATCATAATACCATTCAGAGGAAGGTCCATATCCACCCCAGACTTGATGCCATATAACTGGTCTACCAATTATTCTCTTATCCATTAATTCTTTAAATTTTAACCATTCTTCATCAAATCTTCTTACATATCCAATCTGAAAAATAACATTGTTTTTCTCACATTCTTCTATCATTTTTTCTGCCTGTTTTAAATTTATTGCAATTGGTTTTTCACAGAATATATGTTTTTTTGCTTTTGCTCCCTCAATTACAATTTTATAGTGTAGATGTGTTGGAGTAGCACATATTACTGCATCTATTTCTGATTTTTTTAACATTTCTTTAAAGTCCTTATAAATTTCTTCAACTCCAAACTCATTCTTAAAATTATTTAATGAATTTCCATCAATATCACATGCAGAAACAATTTTTACATCTTCCATTTTCTTTAAAATACCTGCATGATACCTACCCATTCCACCAGTCCCTATTATTCCTATTTTCACCATTTTTACCTCCTCTTTTTTAATTGACTTATATTATATCCCTAAAAATGTTAAAATAAAATATGAAAGAAGGAGGAAAAAATATGGAAATAAAAATAAAGTTTGAAAAGGAAGAAATTGAATGTGAAATTTTTGAAACAGAACTTGGAAAGAAAATTTATGAAAAATTACCATTTAATTCAAAAGCAAGATTATGGGGAAAAGAAATATATTTTGAAATACCAGTATCTTCTGAAATTAAAAATCCTAAAAATGAAGTTGAAAAAGGAGATATTGGATATTGGCCTGATGGTAAATGTATGTG
>CAYNUP010000125.1:0-2946 GCA_964400565.1 uncultured bacterium
GTTTACAGGAATATATTTATACTGGTGATTTTTACAGTTAAGTAATATCGCATTTTGTTTTTCAGCCATAGTTATAATAAACTGGTCCATTATCCCACATCTTGCACCTACAAACTCATTTTCTGCATTCTGACACAAAAATGGTATTTTTTCTTTTTCAATTTTTAAATCAAATATTTTATTTAAAGCATTCAAAGTTATAACCTCTATCGCTCCTGAAGACGATAGTCCTCCACCTATTGGAATATTACTATCAAAAACGAAATCAACTCCTTCAAATTTATATCCATATTCTTTTAAAATATTCACAACACCAATAGGATAATCAACCCATGTATTTGTTTTTTTTATATTTTCAAGTTCAACAGAAACTATATTTTTAAATTGGAGTGAGAAAAAGTTTAATCTTTTTTTAAAATTTCTTCTTACAGAAAGATACATATATTTATCAACTGCAAAAGGTAAAACATATCCACCATTATAATCCGTATGCTCACCAATTATATTGACCCTTCCAGGTGCTAAAAAATGAAGTGTCTTTTCCCCTTCTCCAAATATCTCAATCATACTCTTATCCATTAAATAAAAATTTGCCTGATGCAACTGATTTATATCTCCTATGTCAAACCAGACATCTTTAAAAACATATCCATAAACATCTATTTTTTTATACAGATATTGAATGAAAAGACCTGCCAAATCAGGGTTATTCCCTTCTTTTAAATACATTTCAATATATTTTTTAAGATAACCTTTTGGAAAATAATAAACACATATTGCTACATCTTTTGAAACTGGATTTTCTGGTTTTTCTTCAAAATAAGTAATCCTGTTTTTTTCATCAAGGAATACCTGACTGTATTTTTTAATTAAGTTTATATCCTCAACTCTTTTAATTCCTATTGTAATACCATTTTTTCTCCCAAATTTAACAAAATCAAAAAGTTCAAATTCAAATAAATTATCACCCGCTATTATTAAAAATTCGTCATCTTCCTTTATTTTATCAACTGCAAACTTTATATCTCCAATTGCTCCAAGTTTATCCTTATCAGAAACTGAACCATCATTCAGAACAATTATATTTTCCTTATCATCTATCCATAAATTAAAATCATGGTAAAACTTTCCATTAGAAACAATAAAAATTTTATCTATGTCAGGATTTTTTTTAAGTTTTTCAATTATATGGTCAATCATAACTTTACCACCTATATTAAGTAGATTTTTTGACTTTACAAGTGTTAGGGGATACATTCTTGTTGCATATCCAGCACATAATAATATTACTTTCATTAAAACTCCTTTTTTTTAAAAAATTTACCTTGATATATATTTTTCTCTTTCATTCTTTCTTCCAGTAATTTCAGCATTTTTTGTTTTTCAATCAACCATTGTGGAGCAACAAGATATTCCCAATCGCAGTCAGCAGTCAATCTTAAAATTACAGTTTCAGGATAAAGATATGAAAGAAAATCTATTAAAATATTAATGTATTCATCCATATCCATAACTTGAAATTTCCCCTCTTTATACATTTTTTCAAGTTGGGTATTTTTTAAAACATGTATTGGATGAATTTTTATACCATCAAGTTTTAATTTTCCACATTCAATAGCGGTTGCCAGAATTTCTTCTCTATTTTCTTCTGGAAGACCAATTATTACATGAGCACATATTTTAATTTTTCTTCCTTTTGTAATCTGGTATGCCTTCAAAAAATCAGAATATGTATGATTTCTATTTATAATTTTTAATGTTTTATCATGGATACTCTGAAGTCCATATTCAATCCAGACCTCATATTTCTCAGTATAACTTTCAATCAGTTTAAGTTTTTCTTCATCAATACAATCAGGTCTTGTTCCAATTGAAATTCCAATGATATCTGAAAATTTTTTAACAACATCATATTTTTCTTTTAAAGTTTCAACAGATGCATAAGTATTTGAATATGGCTGAAAATAAACAATAAATTTTTCTGCTTTAAATCTCTTTTTTCCATATTCAATGCCTTTAATTATCTGTTCTTCAAGAGTCAAATTGGTTTTTAAAGATGGACTGAAAGCGTAATTGTTACAATAAATACAACCTTTAAAACTCAAAACTCCGTCAATATTCGGACAGGAAAAACCAGCATTCACTGATATTTTATGAACCCTGCATCCAAATCTCTCTTTCAAATATTCAGAAAATTTATTATAGAATTTCATATTCTAACTTTATTTTAAATCAAAAAATTTATTGGTAAAAATTATCTGAAAAAACTGCATTATTATCAATCTTGACATTATTTTTAAGAAAAGTAAAATAATAATAAAAGCGAGGAAAAATGGGAAAGAAAATTTTGCTTGTTTTTTTGTTTATTTCTTTTATTTTATTCTCTAATGGCAAACCTTCAGAGTATAATTTAATTTATGAAGAAATTAAAAAAATCTTTTCTGAAAATCAAGAGGAAGTTGTTATGGGGATTTATAATATAGGAGAGAAAAAACTGGAAAAAGCAATTCCATTTATTTTAAGATTGTTGAACGATGAAACAATTACATGGATTCAATATAATGGAGATGGGAAATGGACAAGAATAGATAAAGAAGTGGAAGAATCATTGATAAAAATTGGAGAACCATCTTTAAAATATATTTCCAATTTATTACTAAAAAAGGAATACCCATATGTATCAATTGACCCTAAAACACAAACAAAAATAATTTCAATTGTTTCAAAAATAACAGGTAAACAATTTAAAAATATAAATGAATGTATGAATTTTTTAAAAGAGATTAAATAATGGAACCAAAAGAAAGAGTTGAAGCGGTTTTAAAAAGAAAAAAACCAGATAAAATTCCTTTTACAATATATGAAAATAAACTTCCTCAGTGCACAGTTGAGAGAATTTTAAGAAATAATGGATTATGCATTGTAAAAAGAATATCTGTTTATAAG
>CAYNUP010000126.1:0-1804 GCA_964400565.1 uncultured bacterium
CTTTAGGTTAGTACATAAAGAAATGTCTGAAACAGAAATTTTATTATGGTCATTAGCAGTTTTTTTTGGAAGAATTGCGGATGTCAGTCTTGGACCCATTTAAAATAAAGACATTAATCGTGAAAGGTAATTATAGCAATGATATTTTGAGAGACATTGAAGAAAGACATGAAAGAGGCGTTGAAATTATGGATAAATTCTTTTCTTCCGATTTTACAGATAAAGAAAGATGGGATTTTATCGAAGATTACTTTTTAGGACATGAAGTAATATAAATTATTTAATAACATGAATTTAAAAGAAATTTTTTTTAAATGTTCATTTAAACCAAATAAAAACCAAGAACAGGCTATAAAAGAAACAGAAGGCCCCCTTCTTATCATTGCCTGCCCTGGTTCTGGAAAAACTGAGGTTTTAATATACCGAACTTTAAATCTTATTCTTTGCAAAGGTATTAACCCAAGCAATATACTGCTTTGTACATTTACTGAAAAAGCTGCAGAACAATTAAAATCCCGCCTGCGTCTTTATCTTTCAAAATGTGGTTATGAAACAATAGATTTGTCTGAAATGTTTTGCGGTACTATTCATTCAATTTGTAACGACATTATTCAAGATAATATAAATGATATTACTGAAATATCAGGACTTAATAAAAACTACTCAGTTCTTGAAGAACTTACACAAATTCTTTTTATATTTGAAAACTTTGAATTTATTTTTGGTGAAGAAATAAACAACAAATACTTAAATAAATGGTCTTCAAAATGGGATACAATAAAAAGGATAATACCCTTTTTTAATAAAATTACTGAAGAATGTATTGATGTAAAAAAACTTAGCCAAGATCCTGATTTATTTATAAAATTGTTATCCAACTCTTACCTTAAATATAGGCAAAAACTTATAGATACCAATTTTATAGATTTTTCTTTCCAACAACGACATGTTTATGACCTACTTCAAAGAAAACCAGATATTAGAAAAAAACTTCAAGAGAAATTCCAATATATTATGATAGATGAGTATCAAGATACAAACTATGTCCAGGAACAGATAATGCTAACTCTTTCAAGCAAACATAATAATATTTGCGTTGTCGGAGATGATGACCAGTCTTTGTATAGATTTAGAGGTGCAACCGTAAGAAATATACTTGAATTTGCTTCTCATTTTGCAGATGGTGAATGTAAAACCATTAAGCTTTTTACAAATTACCGCTCACATAAAGAAATTATTTCAATTTACAATAATTTTATGCAGAGTGACATATGGTATGAAAATGGCAAATGTAAATACAGACTGCAAAAAGAAATAATACCAGATAAAGAAAATAAAAAAAATAAATTAAATTACCCAAGTGTAATTAAAATGCAGCAAAACAGTGAATTTGATGATAAAAATCAAAAAAATGTAGTTAAGCTAATTTCATTTCTTAAAGACAATAAAATAATTAGCGATTTAAATCAAATAGCTTTTTTTATGCGCAGCATCGCTTATGGAAATGTTAAAAAATACCTTGATGAGTTTGAAAAAAATGGTATACCTTATTATGCACCACGCTCAAAAAAATTTTTTGAAAACCAAGAGATCAAAGAAATAATTGCAGGCTTTATAAGAGTATTAAATTTTGAAGAAAATGATATACCCGCTCGCCTAGACCAATTTGAGCAACTAAATATTTATTGTAATCAATCCTATAGAGAACTTCAGAAAAACTGCCAAATAAACAACGATTATTTAAGGTTAGCCCGTTATCTTGATGATAAAGGAGTAGAAATTAAAAAGTTAAAAGGCTCAGAGG
>CAYNUP010000127.1:0-3675 GCA_964400565.1 uncultured bacterium
GATATATACCTGACCGAATTTTTCAAAAATTTCATCATCACTTCTTAAAATCTCCATCAATTTCCCTCTCTCATCAGGTATATATTTAAGAATTTTTATTTTTACACCCTCTATAAGTTCCATTCTCTCTCCTTCTTATGAGTTCAGACCTCACAAATCAAAAAATTTAACAGAGTTTCCAAAAATTATTTCTGCAACTTTTTTTATATCTTCCATCTTTAATTTTGCAATCTCTTCAACAATATATTTTACCATAAATGGCTCATTTCTTTTTCCTCTATATGGAACCGGTGCAAGAAATGGAGCATCTGTTTCAACCATAATTCTTTCAACTGGATAATTTTTTGCAACTTCTTTTACATTTTTTGCATTTTTAAATGTTAAAATTCCTGTAAATGAAATGAAAAATCCCTTTTTATTACAATATTCGGAAAGTTTGGTATCTCCACCAAAACAATGAAAAACAACTTTATCAGGCATTTTTATTTTTTCAATTATCTCAATTATCTCATTTTTACTTTCTCTTTGATGTATTATTAAAGGAAGGTTATATTTTAATGCAATTTCTACCTGTGAAATAAAAAAATCTCTCTGTTTTTCTTTATTATCTTTTGAATAATAAAAATCAAGTCCTGTTTCTCCTATTGCTTTAACTTTTTTATTTTTTGCAAGTTTTTCAATTTCCTTTAAATCATCAATTTTATAATCTTTCACATCAAGAGGATGAATACCAATTGAAGAATAAATAAAATCATATTTTTCTGAAATTTCTATAACTTTTTTACTACTTTCAATATTTGTTCCAACATTTAAAATATATTCAACATTACTTTCTTTTGCTCTTTTTATAACCTCATCTCTATCATTATCAAATTGTTCAAAATCAAGATGGCAATGAGTATCAAAGTATTTCATTTATCTTTAATGAAAAATCAACTGCCTTTGCTGAATGAGTAATATATCCAACTGAAATTCTATCAATTTTTAAATCTTTAATTTTTTTAATCTTTTCAATATCTATATTTCCACTTACCTCAATTTCACAATTTTTTTTGTTTTTTAACTCACAGAATTTTTTTATATCATTTATTTTTGCATTATCAAACATTATTATATCAACTCCTTCATTATAAGCAACCATTGCCTCTCTATAATTTCTAACCTCTATTTCAATTTTATATTTTCCTTTTGTATATTTTTTTGTTCTATCAATTGCAAGTTTTATTGCTTCAATTTTATCAATTTTTTCCTTTTCCATAAATCCTTTTATGTGATTATCTTTAATTAAAACCATATCATAAAGACCAAACCTATGATTTTCTCCACCTCCTATTTTAACTGCATACTTTTGGAGAACTCTTAAATTTGGGATTGTTTTTCTTGTATCATAAATTTTTATTTTTGTTTTTAGAGAAATTTTTCTTGTTTCTGTTGCTATTCCTGATAGATGTTGTAAAAAATTTAATGCAGTCCTTTCTCCAATTAATAACTCTTTTACAGGTCCTTTAACCTCTCCAACAACTATATTTTTTCCAATAGAATCTCCATCCTTGTAATTAAAATTAAAAGAAAAATTAGGGGAGAGAATTAAAAAAACTCTTTTAAAAATCTCTATACCGCATAAGACACCACCACTTTTACATATCAAATCTGCAGAAACAAAAAAATCATCTTTAAAAATCCCATCTGTAGTTATATCACCTTTGCCTATGTCTTCCTTTAATGCCTCTTTTATTATCCTATTTATTCTTTTCCATTCAATCTTCATTTTTCAAGCAACTCATCCTTTGTAAAAATTGCATCAAGTTTATATCCTTTTTTCTCAATTGCTTGGCTTGCTCCTTCTTTTCTATCAACAATACATATAACTTTTTTAATTTTTGCACCATAACTTTCAACTGCTTCAATTGATTTTAATAAAGAACTTCCAGTAGTAACAACATCATCAACAATAGCAACATTCCAATTTTTTTGAATATTTCCTTCAATAAGTTTTCCCATTCCATGCTCTTTTTGAGAACTCCTAACTATAAAAGCATAAATTGGTTTTTTTTCAATAAAACTAATTAAAGAAACACCACTTACTATTGGATCTGCTCCAATTGTTAGCCCACCAATTGCATCTATATTTTGGTCTTTTATCATTTCAAAAATAATCTTACTTACAAGATAAATTCCTTCAGGAGAAAGAGTTATAAGTTTTCCATCTATATAATAATTGCTTTTTTTACCACTTGAAAGTTTAACTTCTTTATAAACAACTGCTTTCTCTTTTATAATCTTTTTCAATCTTTCTTTTAAGTCATCAATTTTTTCCATTTTCTTCTTCAAGTTTTGCACTTTCTAAATCCCTTTCTGCCTTTCTCATCCAATCTAAGTATCTGTTCATATTTTTTATTTTATCACAAATTTATAATTATGGAAGAAGATGAATATTTAGTAGCAAGATATATTTTATTTTTATACATCTTTTTTCTTTTATTCTTTTCCTTCTTTTTATCCATATTTCCTCGCCCTTGATGGGAGAGGATGAAGGTGAGGGTGAGATAAAATAAAAAACCCCGGCTACCAAAAGATAGCCGGGGTTTTTTATTTCTGTATCAATTTAGAATGCAACTTTTACACAACCAATAATCTGCCATGGGTTTTCAGCAAAATAGACATTGTTTCCGAAAAGCATTCCACCCATGATTCCAAATGTTAAATCTTCTGAATATTTCCAGTCAATTCCAAGATCAACTTCAAAGCCAATATTTTTCTCTGTTCCAATGTATGCTTCAAGGAATCTTCCCCAGTATCCATCAAGGGAAATTCCAACTTTTTCGGTAGGTGAAAATCCAAATCCAACATTAATAAATTGTGCATTTCCCCATTCTAATAATGAAGGATTATTTTCTGCAGCATAAGCATAAAGAATTGGACCTATTCTTGATCCAATATTGGATGGATAAACAAGATGCCAGTCCTCAGAGTCAAGACCATAATCTTTTCCACTGTATCTTGAATAGTTAAGTTTTACATATGGATTCATCGCTGTTGCCATTTTATATTCCATTCCAGCAAGTAAAGCCCATCCTGTAGATTCCTGTGATTGTTTTGCATATTCTGCTTTTAAGGAAAGACCTTCAACTGCTGGAATTCCAGATACAATCCTTGCTCCATATGTATTAATATTTTCTGAATCTTCTCTTACAAAGTAAAAATCTAAATTAACAACATCAGCAACTTTAAATCCAATGTCAACACCATATAAATTTTCGTCGTCACTTGTGATATTTTCAGTTATTTTTGCACCAAAGAGGATTAAATTCATTGGAAGAGCACTTGGAGCATAGTCAATTCTTATAGCATCAAATGCTTTTAAAATCCCAAGGTCAATTGCATAAATATAGTCGGCTGAGTCGGCTGGATAATCGTTTGGTCTGTATCTGCTTCCAACAACAAGTCCTTCTCCAAGTTGAATTTCCTGTCTTCCAACTTTAAGTGTAAGTCCAGGAACAAGTAAATCTGAAACTTTTATATAAGCAAGGTCAAGAACAATATCACCTACTGGATCTGCAAGATCTTCACCAAGGTGAAATTCTTTTGCCAATCTAATCATTGTTGAGACATTTTCAGAAAGGTCAGCAGATACATAAACTCTCACAGGAACTTGAAGGAAATGCTCGTTCTCAT
>CAYNUP010000128.1:0-4140 GCA_964400565.1 uncultured bacterium
GTGTTACTATCATAATTTCACAAACTGGAACAATACCTGTGCCATCTTTCTTAGGTACGAGTTTCTGACATATAGTTGCTCTTAAATGATATGCAAGTATTTTCCTTACCTGTTCATGCTGGGAGGATGGAAAAAAATCCAATATTCTTGTAATTGTTGTCACTGTATCTATAGTATGTAATGTTGAAAAAACGAGATGACCTGTTTCACATGCACTTATTGCTGCTTGAAATGTATCAACATCTCTCAACTCTCCTATTAAAATTATATCTGGGTCTTCTCTTAAAACATGTTTTAAAGCAGAAGCAAAAGAGAGAGTGTCTATTCCTATTTCTCTCTGATCTATAATTGATTTTTTATCTGTATATAAATATTCAATTGGGTCTTCAATTGTAATAATATGTTCAACTTTTTCATTATTTATTATTTCTATCATGGCTGCAAGAGTTGTTGATTTACCGCATCCTGTGGGTCCAGTAACCAAAACAAGTCCATTTTCAAAAAATGCAATTTTCTTCACAACAGAGGGTAAATTGAGCTCCTCAAGCGTTGGAATTGTATCTTTTATTCTTCTCAATACAATTCCAGGATAACCTCGCTGCCAGAAAGCATTAACTCTGTATCTGCCAACTTCTGGATTGTCAAAAGCAAAATCCGCTTCTTTCTCTTTTTTAAATATCCCCTTTTCCTCTTCTGGCATAATTATTTCTAAAATTTTGAACAAATCCTCATTTGTCAAAGTATACTCCCACTCTTCTACTTCAAATAACTCCCCTTTTATCCTTAAAATGGGTTTTCTTCCAAATTTAAGATGTAAATCAGATGCGTCTTTTTCCTTCATAAATTTTAGGAGAGAAAAAAAATCTTTCATTTTTTAATTTTTATTTTCTGTAAATACTCCTCTATCGCAACCTGAATCAGATTTTCACCTTTTTTTATTTCAATAGAAGGTAAAGCCCCTTTCATTAACTCATGACTCCTTTGAGCAAGTTCAGAAATAATCTCATAAATATTCTTTTCTTTATCAATAAGATCAAGCAATTTTAAATTTCTGTTTCCCATCTTTTTAAAGTAGTTTTAAAATTGCCTTTTCAGCACTATCTCCCTTTCTAAAACCAACTTTAACAATCTGGGTATAACCACCATTCCTATCAGAAAATCTTTTTGAAATATCTATTATTTTTTTTGTTATTTCAGGATTATTAACAAACTGATTTATTCTTCTATAATCCGTCAAAGTTCCACCTTTACCAATAGTTATCAATTTTTCAACAACTCTCTTTAATTGCTTTGCCTTTGCTGTCGTAGTTATAATTTTCTGATTTTGAAAAAAACTTATTGTCATATTTCTCATTAATGCCTTCCTGTGTGACTTGTTTCTGCCAAGTTTTTTAACATCCCTCCTGTGCCTCATTTTTTCTCCCTCTTTTGAACAGGTTCACCCGACGACTTTAAGTGATAACCCATTCTTTCAAGTATATTTTCTATTTCTTCTATAGATTTCTTGCCCAAATTTTTTATACTTTCCAGTTCTTGTCTGGAAATATTTAAAAGGTCTCTTAAAGTTTTTACATTTTTACTTTCAAGAGCATTATAAATTCTTGTTGGAAGTTTCAAATCAGTAATTGGAGTATCAAGTTCATCTCTTATCTCTTCTTTTTCTACAACTTCCTCTTCTAATTTCTGATAAGAAAGAATAAGTCCAAACTTCTTACTGAGCAGTTCACTTGCATATTTTACACTTTCAATAGGCGTTACTCCTCCAGTTGTCCATACTTCAAGTATCAATTTTTCATAATCTACAAATTGCCCTACTCTTGTATTCTCAACATGAAAGGTAACTTTTCTAACAGGAGAATATAAACCATCTATAAGAATTGTTCCAACAGGCATATTTTCTTTTTTAATCATAAGTTTCATTTTTTCTACAGGTAAATATCCAAATCCTTTTGTAATATCAATTTCAAATCTATATTTTTTAGATGGGTCTACAGTTGCAATATGTAAATCTTTATTTATTGCTTCAACAAAATTATCATTTATTAAATCACCAGCACATATTTCATCCTTGCCTTCTATCTCTGTTTTAATTACATGCGGGAAGTTATCTATTTTAACAATTTCTTTTAAAGCAATCTGCTTTATATTTAAAACCACTTCAACAATATCCTCTTTCATCCCTTCAAGTGTTGCAAATTCATGTAAAACTCCTTCAATTCTTAATCCTGTAATTGCTAATCCAGGGATTGATGAAAGTAAAACCCTTCTTAAAGCATTTCCTATAGTAACCCCATATCCCCTTTCAAGAGGTTCAATTATCAACTTTCCATAATTGTTTCTATATGTTTCCTTTTCCCAAATAAATTTATCTGGATAAATAAAATCTCTCATTTTTCACCTCTCCATTTTTTATTTTGAATAAAAGTTTATAATCAATTGTTCATCTACAGAGATTGATACTTCATCTCTTGTGGGATATCTCAAAATTTCTATTTTTAAATTTTCATTATCTACTTTAAGCCATAAAGGGACAGGTCTTGTTTTATATTCTTCAATGCATTCTTTAACAATTTTGACATATTTACTGGTTGGTTTTAACTGAATAACATCTCCAATTTCTACAAGATAACCAGGTTTGTCATTCTTTTTATTATTTACCAGTAGATGTCCATGATTTATAAGTTGTTTCGCCATTTTTCTTGAATATACCCAGTTGGCTCTATAAATAACATTGTCAAGACGCCTTTCAAGTAATTGAAGAAGAATTTCTCCTGTAACTCCTCTGTGTTTTCTTGCAATTTCAAAATATCTCCTGAACTGCCTTTCCAGAACTCCATAATATATTTTCACCTTGTTCTTTTCTCTCAGTTGCATTCCATATTCTGATAGTTTTTTAGACCTTATCAATCTGATTTTTCCCCTTCTTGGATCAACTGCACATTTATCACTTTCACATCTTTTACCTTTCAGATAAAGTTTCTCTCCGTATTTTCTACATATTTTACATAAAGGTTTTGTATATTTTGCCATATTTCTACCTCCTTCCTATACCCTTCTCCTTTTTGGTGGTCTACATCCATTATGAGGAATTGGAGTAACATCTTTAATAGAAACAACATTCAAACCTGCACTCTGTAAAGCCCTTATTGCTGTTTCTCTTCCAGGACCAGGACCTTTAACTCTTACATCCACTTCTTTCATATTTAATAATGCTTGTGCCTTTTTTGCAACACTTTCTGCAGCAAGTTGAGCAGCAAATGGGGTTCCTTTTCTTGTTCCTTTAAATCCCACTGTCCCTGCACTCCCCCATAGTAAAACATGTCCTTCAGGGTCTGTAATTGTTATAATTGTATTGTTAAAAGTCGCTTTTATATGAGCAACTCCTTTTGGAACATTAAGTTTTTTCCTTCTTTTTTTAGTATATTTTCTCGCCATTTCCTATCTCCTTATTTTTTCTCTTCCTGTAATTTTTGCTTTAATGCTTTTCTTGCTGCTTTATCTCTTACAACTCCCACAGTCTTTCTCGGACCCTTTCTTGTTCTTGCATTTGAACGAGTCCTCTGTCCTCTAACTGGTAAAGAAAATTTGTGTCTTAACCCTCTGTAACATCCTATATCTATTAACCTTTTTATATTCTGGGATACTTCCTGTCTTAAATCTCCTTCTATTTTATAATTTTTCTGGATAAAGGATGTTATTCTTCCAAGTTCTTCTTCTGTTAATTCTTTTACTCTTTTTTCTCCATTTATTCCTGTATTTTGAACAATCTCTAAAGCACGTGCATCTCCTATGCCGTAAATATATCTTAATGCTATTTTAACTTTTTTATTATCAGGTATTTCCACACCAAGTATTCTTGCCATAATTTACCTCCATTTAACCCTGTCTCTGTTTATGCTTTGGTCCATCCTGTGGATTACTGCAAATAACCCTTACAACTCCTTTTCTCTTTATTATTTTACATTTTGGACATATTTTTTTAACAGATGCTCTCACTTTCATTTTTTCTCCTCCTATAATCTTTTAATAATCCTTCCTCTTGTTAAATCATAAGGAGAAATTTCAACAATTACTCTGTCACCCGGAACAATTTTTATATAATTCATCCTCATTTTCCCGCATAAATGGGCTGTAACAATG
>CAYNUP010000129.1:0-3788 GCA_964400565.1 uncultured bacterium
ATATTTGACTGCACTTAAAGCACCTAAGGCAAAAGATTCTCTATTATAACATCTATGAGAAATTTCAATAATTTCTCCAGTTCCTCCAAAATATACATAATGTTCCCCAACTATATCTCCTATTCTTAAAGAATGAATTCCAATTTCTTCAAATTTTCTTTCTCCCATGATACCTCTTCTTCCATATTTTAAAATTTCGTCTATTTTTAATTTTCTCTCATTACATATTATCTCAGCAATTTTCTTTGCAGTTCCACTCGGAGAATCCTTTTTAAAATGGTGATGAATTTCCTTAATTTCAATCTCATAATTTTTTAAAATTCTGGTTGCATATTTTATAATTTCAAAAAAAAGATTAACCCCTAAACTCATATTGGGAGATAAGAAAACAGGAATTTCTTTGGCTATCTCTTTTATCTTTTCAATCTGTTCTTTTTCAAATCCTGTTGTTCCAATTACAATCTTACCCTTTTTATCCTTAACTATTTCAAGAAAAACCATTGTTGCAGAAGGGACTGTAAAATCCACAACTACATCATTTTTTTCAAGCATATTCTCTAAATTATCATAAATTTTAACTTCATTTAGTTCTTTCCCGACTAAAGAATGTCCTTTTGCCTCAATTCCTCCTTTAATAAAAAATTCATCATCTTTCAAAGCAAGTTTAACTATCAAACTACCCATTTTACCTGCAGCTCCACATACAATTAAATTAATTTTTTTCATTTTTAACTCTCCTCCTTCACCCTTTTAATTTTTGCTCCAATAGAATTTAATTTTTTTTCAAAATTTTCATATCCTCTATCCAAATGGTAAATTCTTGAAATTTCTGTAATTCCTTCTGCTGCAAGTCCTGCAAGAACAAGTGCAGCGCTTGCCCTTAAGTCAGAAGCCATAACTTTTGCTCCTTTTAGTGATTTTACTCCTTTTATTATTGCTTTTGAACCATCAAGTGTTATATCTGCACCAAGACGGTTTAATTCTCCAACATGAATGAATCTTTCAGGAAATACTTTTTCTGTAATCAAACTTACCCCTTCGGCAAGAGTTAAGAAACTCATCATTTGTGCCTGTAAATCGGTTGGGAATCCAGGAAATGGCAATGTTGTAATTTCTACTGCTTTCCATCTATCTTCAGGAATTGTTTCTACATATTTATCTGCAAAAGAAATTTTTAAACCCGCTTCTTTAATTTTATCAAAAAGTGAAAGTAAATGAAGCGAATTTACTCTATTTACTTTAATTTTACTTCTGGTTATATATCCAGCCAAAATATATGTTCCTGCTTCAATTCTATCAGGGATTACAGAATATTCAGTTCCTTTTAATTTTTTCACTCCCTCAATTCTTATCATATGGGAACCTTCCCCATAAATTTTAGCGCCCATTTTCTTTAAAAAATTTGCAAGGTCAACAATTTCAGGTTCACATGCAGCAAACTCAATAATTGTTTCTCCTTCTGCTAAACTCGCAGCACACATAATATTTGCAGTTGCAAGAACACTGGACCCAAAATTTCCACCAAGAAAAATTATGTTTCCTTTAAGTTTATCCCCCTTTGCTAAAATATATCCTTCCTCATTTTCTATTTCAACTCCAAGTTCTTTTAATCCTTTTATATGCAAATCTATTGGTCTTGGTCCAATTACGCATCCACCAGGCATAGAAAACCTTGCTGTTTTATATTTTGCAACTAAAGGTCCTAAAAGACATATAGACCCTCTCATTGTGCTTACAAATTCATATGGAGCAGTAAACTGATATATTCCGGATGGATCTATTTCAAGAGTATTGTTTTCAAACTTCGTTTTTGCTCCCATATAGTTCAAAATTTTAAGCATTGTCTGGACATCTTTTAAATCAGGAACATTATGTAAAACGGTTTTGCCCTCTCCCATTATACTTGCTGCTATTATAGGTAAAGAAGCATTTTTGGAACCTGATATCTGGACTTCTCCTTCAAGTTTATAACCACCTTCAATAATAAATTTTTCCATTTTTCTCCTTTTTTATTTTTTATAAATTTTACTATTTTTAAAATTTTTTTAAAGTTTTTTATATAAATTCCCGCATTCAAACAAAAAATTTCTTTTTGGTGTAAAGATAATATCAATCTGAGAATATATAAATTTACATATAAACCATTTTTTCAAGTCGTATTCCAAATTTCTCTGGGATATAAATTCCTGGTTCTATCGTAAATACATTTTTTTTTATTATTTCATCCTCACTCTTATTATTCAAAATTGGCTTTTCATGAACATCAATCCCAATTCCATGACCAAGTCCATGAATAAAAAATTTTTCAAGTTTATATTTTTTAAAATTTTCTACGGCTTTTTTATATAAATCTTTCCCTTTTAATTTTCCATTTTTTGCATAATTAATGCATATTTTTTGTGTCTCATCAACTATTTTGTATATTTTTTTAACTTCCTCATCTATTTTCCCAATAAAGAAACTATATGTTAAATCACTTTTATATCCATTGTAATCTGCACCTAAATCTATAACAACAATTTCTCCATTTTTTATTTTTTTATTTTTTGATTTATGGTGAGGATAGGAACTGTGAATTCCTGAAGCAACTATTGGTTCAAATGCTTCCTTTCTCGCTCCATTTTTTATAATTTGATATTTTATTTCTGCAACAATATCGAGTTCATTTACACCTTCTCTAATTTTCTCTTTTATTTTTTCTATTGTATTTCTGGCAATTTTTTCTGCCATTTTTATAAGTTCAATTTCTTCTATATCTTTTTTCATTCTCATGTTAAGAATAAAATCATCAATTCCAATTAATTTTGCTTTTATTTTTTCCTGAAAGTTTTTGTAAGAGGTATAAGAAAGTTCAGAGTTTATAAATCCTATTTTTTTATATTTTGAAAGGAATTTTTGGAAATTATCGTTTTTCAATTCTTTTACATATAGATTTTTAACATTGGATTGTAAACTATCAAGGGATTCTTTAAAATAAAGGGGGGATGTAAAAAAATAGATGTTATCTTTTTCTATTATAAGATATCCCTCTATTTCAAGAAGTCCAGTAATATAGAATATATGAGATGGATTTTTTGTAAAGAACGCATCAATTTTTTTATTATGAAGGTATTCCCTAACTTTTTCAATTCTTTTATCAAATTTCACTGTTGGACTCCATAAGAATTAAATAATCTCTCTTTTAAAAATAAAAGTTAGAAGAGATTTTTGACAGTGTAACCTGTTTTCTGCCTGATCAAAAACTACTGAATTTGGCCCATCTATTATTTCATCTGTTACTTCTTCGCCTCTATGTGCTGGAAGGCAATGCATAAATAAAAAATCTTTTTTTGCTTTTTTTAACAGTTGGCTGTTGACCTGATATTTTTTGAAAATTTTAAGACGTTTTTCCCTTTCAAATTCATCACCCATACTAACCCATGTATCTGTATAGATTACATCTGCATCTTCAATAAAATCTGCTGGCTCAGAACTTATTTTTAAAAGATTTTTATTTTTCAAATTTTTTATTATTTTTTCATCAGGCATATATTCAAAAGGGACTGAAACTCTTATTTCAATCCCAAGTAAATCACAACCTTCTATTAAAGTATTACAAACATTATTTCCATCACCAATATATGTAATTTTCAGATTTTCAAGAGTCCCCTTTTTTTCATAAATTGTGAAAAAATCACATAAAATCTGAACAGGATGATAAAGGTCAGTTAAAGCATTTATTACAGGAATTTCTGAGTATTTTGCAAATTCTTCAATTTCATCCTGTGAATATGTCCTTATTATAATTC
>CAYNUP010000130.1:0-11920 GCA_964400565.1 uncultured bacterium
TTATGCGTTTCAAATTCTGTAGGATTTTTAAATATAAATTTTTCGCTTTCTTTATAATCTTTAAATGGCTCCTGTTCTTCATAACTTGCATATGGAGCAATTTTGCCATTTTTTGATAAAAAATTTAAAGAAGTTAAGACAAATTCTTTATTTCCTGTTGTATCAATTATAAAGTCAACTCCTTTTCCATCTGTTATTTCTTTTATTTTTTCAAGATTTTCATCATTTGTATTTATTATATAATCAGCACCAATTTTTTCAATATATTTCAATGTTTTTTTATTCCTTCCGGCAACAATAACAGGATAGCAACCAATTAATTTTGAAAAATAAACTAAACACATTCCAACAGGACCGGAACCAAGAATTAAAATTGAACTATTAAATCTAACTCCTATATTAAATAAAAAACTTGATGTCTCTTTTAAAGTTATAAAAATTGTTGCATCTATTGGAGAAATATTTAAATCAGAAGGAATTTTTTGTTGGTATTTTGTATAGTAATGCACTTCTTTTTCTTTGAAATCTTCTTTAAATGCTTTAACATCTGTTATAATTCCATATTCTGCAAATCCTCCTATTGCTGAATAATAATTGCCTAATTTTTCTCCAAAATAAATACATGTAGGTCTTAAAAAAATATCTCCTTCATTAATATATCTAACTTTTTTACCCTTTTTTATAACTATTCCAACACTCTCATGCCCCAGAACTGCAGGATAGTTTTTACACCATTTCATCTTTCCATCTATAATTTTTAAATCTGTTCCTGTACATGTTGCACATGCAAGAATTTTACATAAACATTGATAATCATTTATTTCAGGAATTTGAATTACTTTTATTTTTACATCTCCTTTCCCTTCTGTTATTACTGCTTTCATTTCTACCTCCTCTCTTAATAAATCTGTCAAATTTTTTTATTTTTAATTTTCTCTCTTTTTTGGGATATAAATTCCACATGAGTTTCTTATTATGAGTTTTGTATTTACTTTTATTTCCTCTGCTTCTTTAAACTTTCTTTTTCCTTCAATTTTATCCAACAAAAGATTTGCTGCTATTTTTCCCATTTCTTCAGGTGATTGGTCAACTGTTGTAAACGGAACTTCTATAACCTTACTTATATCCATATTTCCATATCCAGCAATACTTACCTCCTCCGGCACCTTCTTCCCTATTTCCTTTAATGCCTTAAAGCAACCAATTGCAACTTCATCATTACAGCAAAATATACTCTCTATATCATTTCTATTCAAAAAGATTTTTTTTGTTTCAAAGTATCCATCCTCAAGTTCCCATTTTGTATATCTTATTATGGGTTTTAATCCATATTTTTTCATAGATTCAATATATCCATCCCTTCTTCCATCTGCACTTGAATCTCCAGAAGGACCTGATAGATGTAAAATTTTCTTATATCCAAGTTCTATCAAATGTTCTGTTATCATAAATCCGCCTTTAAAATCATCTGAAATTACAGTATCAACCTTTATCTGGGGAACTTTTACATCAATAACAACAACCGGAATTTTTTCTATCATTTTTTTTAAAACAGATAAATTTGTATGAGTGTAATATGCAGAAATAAGAAGAACTCCTTCTTCCTTTTCTTTTAAAATTTTTTCAAAAATTTCTTTTTCTTCTACTGGATTATCCCTCTCTGTCAGAATTTTGAATTCATATTCTCTCTGTGTAAAAATTATTTCTGCACCACCTATAATTTCATAATAGAATGAATTTTTTAAATTTGGCACCTTTATTACTATTGTCTTTTTCAAAATTTCCTTTTTTTCAGATAGGTCCTCTTTTAAAAATGTTCCTTTACCTGGCAATCTATATAAATAACCTTCATTTATAAGTTCAATAACTGCTTCTCTTGCTGTCATTCTGCTAACACCAAATTTTTCTGCAATCTCTTCTTCAGATGGTATTTTCTCCCCTGGTTTTATTCTGCCTTCTTTTATATCTTTCAAGAGTGCTCCCTTTATCTGTTTTGGTAAAGGAATTCCCTTTCTTTCATTTATTTTTCCCATTTTTTATTCCTGTCTTATGTCATTATACTTTATATTTTTATTTTTATCAAGTCCTTCATAAATGAAATATATGTTTACATTAACTTATTTTATAAAGGTATAACTTTAATAAAATGAAGGTGAGTTTTCCAAGAGTTGGAATTTACACTGAAGTTGGGATAAGATTTTTTAAAAAACTTGGAGTTGATGTTGTTGAACCAAATCCTGTTGGTAAAAAAATAATTGAAAAAGGTGTTTTATATGCTCCTGAAATGATGTGTTTCCCATATAAAATTGTCCTTTCCTCATTTATTGATTCTCTTGAAAGGGGCGCAGATACACTTATCATATATAACAGTCAGGGATTTTGCAGATATAGATGTTATTATGTGATGGCAGAGATGGCTTTAAGGCAACTGGGATATAAATTTGAAATGATTATTCCTAAGGCAAAAAATCTCTTTTCATGGATGTTTAGAATTTCTTCAAATTTACCAAAAACAAAACTTATTAGAATTGTAAAGGAAACATGGGAGGATATTAAAGAAGTTGAAAGAAAAGATATGGAAGAAAATAAAGGAGATATAAAAATTGGAATTGTTGGAGAATTTTATACATGTATTGAACCCAGTGCAAATTTTAATCTTGTTTCAAAATTGAGAGAATATGGTGCTAATGTTGATATAGGATTAAATGTAAGTGAATTTATAAGACATGGATTTAAACTTGACAGGATAGAAAAAAGAAAGGAAAGAAAAATCGCCAGAAGATTACTTAAAGGAGAAATTATTGCAGGTCATGGATTTGACAGTATTGTTAATTCAATTTATTTTGCAAGAAGAAAATATGATGGGATTATTCTTGCAATGCCATTAACCTGTATGCCTGAATGTGTTGCAGAACCATTTATCAAAAAAATATGTGATGATTATGATATACCATTTATGGTTTTAAGATTTGATGAAAATGTTTCAGATGTAAATATTGATAATAGAATAAATGCTTTCTGTGAACTTATAAGGAGAAAAAAGTGGAAAAAGTAGTTCTTGGAGTTGATATAGGAAATGGAACTATTAAATGTGTACTTTTAAATGAAAAAAAAGAAGTTATTGATTATATTTATACAAGAAATATGGGAATAATTGAAACCTTAAAAAAATCACTTTCACTTCTTTTTGGAAGAAATAGAAATATTAAAATAAGTGGATGTGGAGTTATAGGTGCTGGAAGAAAATTTGGTTCAGTCCTTCTTGGAGCAGATATTACCACAACAGAAATCACTGCCACATCTGTTGGTGTTATGAATTATTTTTCTGAAAATCTTACCTGTTTTGAAATGGGTTTTGAAGATAGTAAAATTTTGATAATAAGAAATGGAATTCTTGTTGATTTTGCTATGAATACTGTCTGTTCTGCAAATTGTGGTGCTTATATTGAAAATGTTGCTTCAAGATTGGGAATAAAAGTGGAAGAATTTGCTGAATATGCTTTAAAAAGTAAAACTCCTGCAAATATAAGCGGTAAATGTGCTGTTTTTGGTACTTCTTCATGTGTGAGTAAAATTAACCTTGGATTTAAAAAAGAAGATATTTTAATGGGAGTTGCTTTTGCCCTTGTGAGAAACTATTTCAGTATGCTTGCAAAAGGTAAAAGTATTTTGCCTCCATATGTTTTCTGTGGAGGAGTAAGTCAAAATAAAGCAATTGTTAAAGCAATGGAGGAGTACTTAGGAGAAAAAGTTATAGTTCCTGAATATAGTTTTTTAATGGGAGCGATAGGAGTTGCAATTCTGACAATGGAAAAAGGCGGAGGTAAATTTAAAGGATATGAATTTATTGAAAATGACTATAGAACAGAAACTATAATCTGTGATAAATGTACAAACAATTGTGAACTTGTCTGTATCTATCAAAATGAAAAACTTATTGGGAAGATAGGTTCAAATTGTGGTAAATATAATATTTAATCCTTACCTTAATTTGTAAAATTTCAAAATAAAAACTAAAATAATAGGAAAAAAGGAGTTTATAAATGGAGAAAGATGTTGTTGTTATTGGTGGTGGACCTGCTGGAATGGCTGCTGCATGGGCTTCTTCTAAACTTGGAGCAGATGTTTTATTAACAGAAAGATATGGATTTTTAGGAGGAATGGCAACAAGTGGACTTGTTGGAGGGATTCTTGGACACTATTTTAACGAAAATGAGCCTGCAGTAAGTGGTTTTTTAAAACTTTTAATTGAAAAGACAAACAAACTTGGTGGATGTGAGAAATGGGAGAGTGTTTATAAAAAAAGAGGAATTTCTTTTGATTCAGAAATTTTAAAAATATCTTCTGAAAAGTTACTTATTGAGGAGAAAGTTGAAATTTTATACCATTCTTTTGTTTGTGGTGCTAAAGTAGAAGATGGAAGGGTGAAAGAAATAGAGGTGGCAAATAAAAATGGAAAAATGAGGATAAAAGGGAAAATATTTATAGATGCTACTGGAGATGCTGATATTGCTTATTATTCTGGATTTGAATATACAAAAGGAAGGTTTTTTGACGGGAAAATGCAATCAATGGGATGTATTTTTAAAACTGCAGGAATAGATGAAGAAAAAATTACAGAGGATGTTGTTAAAATGGCAAGGGAAAAATTGAACCAATTGAGAGAAAATGGTGAATTAAAAATCTATAATGAGGGACTTGGAGGAAAAGGAAGCACAATAAGAAAAGGAGAAAGGTCTTTTAATGTTATGAGATTTTCTGGTGATGGAACAGATGTTTTTGATTTAACTAAAGGAGAGATTTTTTTAAGGGACCAGATTTATAAATACTGGAAATTTTTAAAGGAAAATGTTCCTGGGTTTGAAAATTCTTATATATCCGCATTACCACCAAATATAGGGATTAGAGAAACAAGGCAGATAAAAGGACTACACACACTTACAGAAGATGATATTTTAAATGGGAAAAAAAGAGATAACAGTATTGCAAGAGGAACTTACTGGATTGATATACATTGTCCCCTTGGAAGAACCAAAGATAATGTTCATCTATGTGTTAAGGAATGTTTAACAAAGGAATACTGTATTGCTCTTGATAAATATAAAGAATATCTCCCTTCCAAAGGAAAACTTTACCCACCAGAAAATGACTGGTTCAGTATTCCTTATGGATGTTTAATGCCTGAAAAATCAAAAAATTTAATTGTTGTGGGTAGATGTATTTCAGCAGAACATAAAGCAATGGGTTCTATAAGGGTTATGGCAACAGGTATGGCAACAGGTCATGCAGGAGGAGTTGCAGGATACATTGCACTTGACAGAAATATTTCAGTGGATAAAGTTGATGTAAAAGAAATTCAAAAACATTTAGAAAAACAGGAAGGGCTTTATTAAAAATGGAGGAAGAAATGATAAAAATAGAAAGAGCAATTTTAAGTGTATCTGATAAAACAGGTATAGTTGAACTTGCAAAATTTTTAAAAGAATATAATGTTGAAATTATTTCTACAGGAGGAACTTCAAAATTATTGAAAGAAAATGGCATTGATGTTAAAGAAGTAAGTGAATTCACTGGATTCCCTGAAATACTTGATGGAAGAGTTAAAACTCTCCATCCAAAGATTTATGGAGGAATTTTGTTTATAAGAGATAAAGAGGAACATTTAGAACAGATAAAGGAAAACGATATTTTGCCTATCCAACTTATTGTATGTAATCTCTATCCATTTGAGGAAACACTCAAAAAGGGGAAAAGAGATGAAGAAATAATAGAAAATATAGATATAGGTGGACCAACAATGATAAGGGCTGCTGCTAAAAATTATAAATATGTATGTGTTCTTATAAAACCCGAATTTTATAGTGAATTTATTGAGGAAATGAGAAAGAATAACGGCTCTGTAAGTGAAACTTTTTCATTTAAATGTGCAAGAGAGGTTTTCAGATTAACTTCAAAATATGATTTTATAATTTCTTCGTATTTTTCAGGGAAAATAGAAAAAGAGATTTTACCGTCAGAAATTGACCTTCGTCTTATAAAAGTTGCTGACTTAAGATATGGCGAAAATCCCCATCAGAAGGGTGGATGGTATAAATTTGTTGATATGGAATATAAAAGAGAAATTTTTCAGGGAAAAGAATTATCCTTTAATAACTTACTTGATATGGAAAGTGCATATAATCTTGTATGGCAATTTGAAAATTGTGCTTGTGTAATTATAAAGCATACAAATCCTTGCGGAGTTGGAGTTGGTGCTGATTTGGTTGAAGCATATCAGAAAGCACTTCAGACAGACCCTATAAGTGCATTTGGTGGAATTGTTGGATTTAACAGAAAGGTAGACAAAAAAGTTGCTGAAATTTTTATAAAAAAATTTTATGAAATAATTGTTGCTCCTGATTATGAAGAAGAAGCACTTGAAATATTTAAGGAAAAACCAGATTTAAGAGTTATCAAATGTCCTGAAAAATTGAAATACAGATATGATTTCAGAACTCTTGTAGATGGATTTTTAATTCAGACACCTGATGAAATTGACTATGAAAAATTTGAAGTTGTAACTGAAAAAAAACCTACAGAAGATGAGATTGAAGCCCTAAAATTTGCATGGAAAGTATGTAAATTTATAAAATCTAATGGAATAGTTATAGCAACAAAAAACCAGACACTCGGTATAGGAACAGGTCAGATGTCAAGATATGATTCAACAAGAATTGCAGTTATGAAAATGAAGGACAATTTCAAAAAAATACCAAAACCAATTGTTATGGCTTCAGATGCATTTTTCCCATTCCCTGATAGTATTATTGTTGCAAAAGAGGCGGGTATTAGTGCTATTATTCAGCCAGGTGGTTCAAAGCAAGATAAGGAGGTAATTAAAAAATGTAATGAACTTGGTATATCAATGATATTCACAGGAACAAGACATTTTAAGCACTAAATATGAAAATCCTTTTAATAGGAGATTTGCATTATAGAAGTAATGGAATTTCTTTAATACCGGAAAGAAAAACAAAATATGGACTTGAATTTCTGAGGAGAATAAAAAGAAGAATAGAAGAAGTGGATGTTGTTATTATTGCAGGAGACATCCTTGATGATGGAGAAAATCCAAATGCAGAGAAAGAATATAAAGAAATAAAAAATGTTCTGGAAGATTTTTCTGCTAAAAAAATTCTTGTTGCTTTTGGAAATCACGATAAAAATCCTGAAAAATTTTATGAAATATTTGGTGAAGAAAGTAGATATTTTTTATATGATAATTTCTTATTTTATGTTTTCTGTGATAGATATTATGAGAAAGATGTGGCGATAAGAGGTGATGAGGAATGGGAGAATTTTAAAAAAATCGTAAAGAAAAACCCTGATAAAAAAGTGATAGTAATACAGCATAATGTAATATATCCAGAAATAGAAAGCAGTTATCCCTATAATTTAACAGATTTTTCAAAAGTACATTCATTATATAAACAAAATAATGTTTTTCTTTCAATAAGTGGTCATTATCATAAAGGAATAGATGTTTTAAATAAGGATGGGATATATTATTTTACATTACCTGCAATCTGCGAGGAACCATTTAAGTATTTTTTGATTGAATTGAAAGAGCCATTAAATATAAAGGAGTATACCCTTAAAAATAATGTTGAACTTACTGATTATCACTGTCATACAGAATTTGGTTATTGTGCCGAAGATGTTAGTATGGAAAAGGTTATTGAAAGATGTAAAATTTTTGGTGTTAAAAAAGTTTATTTTACAGAGCATGCTGGTCAATTATATCTCTCCAGAGAAGAATACTGGAATTTTAAATTTTTTAAAGATACCGAGATATTAAAAAGAAAAAGGGAGGAAGGGAAGGATAGAATAAAAGAATATGTTGAAAAATTTAAATCTTTAAATACAAATATAGCAGGACTTGGAATTGAAGTTGAAATAGATAAAAATGGAAAATTAACACTTCTTGAAGAGGATAGAAAATTTTTTGAGATTATTGTTGGAGCAGTTCATTATTTACCCGAAGAATATTATGTAAGTAAAGATTTACTTGAAAAGAAATTTGTTGAAACAATAGAAAAACTTGTAGAAAATAAAATTGATATCCTTGCTCATCCATTCAGATTTTTTGCAAGAAAGAATATTGAAAGACCAAAAAATTTATATAGAAAAGTAGTAAGAATTTTAAGAGAAGGTGGTGTTTGTGCAGAACTAAATTTCCACACAAACATACCGGACCATGAATTTTTTAAGATATGCCTTGAAGAAAATGTAGAAATTGTATTCGGGTCTGATTCTCATAATTTACTTGAAGTTGGGGATTTTTCAAAACATATTGAATTTATGAAAAAACTTGAAGGAGATTATAAATAAAACCAGATTTTTATATTCATTATTTTTGACAATCCTCCATGACCTGGATAAATTTCTGTATTATCGGGTAAAATTATTATCTTTTCTTTTATTGATTTAATCAACTTTTCTTCATCTCCAAAAGGAAAATCTGTTCTACCAATTCCATTTTCAAAAACAGTATCTCCTGTAAAAAGGATATTTTCTGTTTTGAGGCATATACTTCCAGGAGTATGACCTGGTGTATGCAAAACTTCAAGAATTATTTTTCCTATTTTTATCTTGTCTCCATCGTTTAATTCTACTATACTGTTTTTACATACATATGGAGAATAAAAAAGAGATGAAAGATTTTTCTCTGGGTCAGTTAAAAAATCAGCATCATCTTTATGAATGTATACAGATAAATTAAAAAAATTATTTGCTCCTATATGGTCAAAATGTCCGTGTGTATTTATAATAAAAATAGGTTTTAATCCTTTCTTATCAATCACTTTTTTTATTTTCTCTCCATCACTTCCAGGGTCAATAATTGCACATACTTTTTCTTCTTCGCACCCTACAATATAACAATTTGTAAAAAAATCACCAACAACAATCCTTTCAATAATCATTTTTTTCCTTTTTATTTTTTTATTGTATCATATTTTTAATGAAAAATTTTTTTGAAATTTTAATTTTATCTCTTTTTGTCTTTTGGTCTTTATATTTTCCTGGTAGAATTATAATTGAAAAAACAAATTATGAAAAAAATGAAAAATTTGTATTGAGTTTTGGAATAAGTTGTTTTTTGTTTTATATTGTTGGATTTTTGGGCTATATAATAAATGTAAATTCAACAATATTTAACGGGCTTTTTCTCTTAATTTTCTTAATTATTTCTGCAATTTTAAATTATAAAAATAAAATCCAAATTGAAAGTAATCTTTTAATCTCTTTTTTCATCTCTTTTCTATTTATAATATTTTACCAGTCATTTATTCCTTTTTATTCTGGAGGTATGTGGTTTTATGACTGGTTTGAACATTATTTAAGAACAATTTTTTTTCTTGATAGATTACCACTAAATATTACATTTGCTTCTTTAAAATTCCCTTCAAGGCCTCCTTTTTTCAATATTTTATGCTTTTTTTATCTTTCAATTATCGGTCCTGATTTTTATAAATATCAGATTGTTTCAAGTATGTTGAACCTGTTTTTAATTCTTTCTATTTACTTATTATGCAAAAAATATTTTTTGAAAAACGAAAATAAAAATTTTTTTATATTTGTTTGCATTATATTAATTCTAAACCCATATATTCTAAAACAGATAACATATACCTGGACAAAAGCAATCTCTGCTTATTATGTAATATGTGGCCTATACTTTTATTTAAATTTTCTTAAAAATTATGAGAAAACTTCTTTAATTTTTTCCTCTTTATTTTTAGGGATTGGTTTTATAGTCCATTTTTCAGCAGGTCCTTATATTTTTGGGATTTTATTTCATTTTTTATTCAGGTCATTTTTTAAAAAAATTTTATTCAAAAAATTTTTAATATTTGTTTCTCTATTTTTTGCAACAATTTTCACATATTTCTCATGGTCAATAAAAAATTATGGATTAAAGGATACATTTTTAACCAATACTACTTATCAGCAACAAAAAGATATGAATTTTATTAAAAGGATTGAAAAGGATGTTAATAATCTTTATAAAACAATCTTTCCAATAATCCCAAAAGAATATCGCAGTGTTTTTAGTATTTACAATGATAGAAAATTTGAAATTTTTAACTTTATTTTGCCTTTATATTATTCTAATATTTTAGGTAACTTAACATTTACTTTATCATTTTTTCTTATTTTTCTTTTTTTTAAAAAACCTGAAAAACTCTTCCTTAATATAGATAAACACTTTTTAAAATTTTACATCCCATTCACTTTTTTTATATCATTAATTGTAAATCCCACAAAAGATTTATGCGGTGTTGCCCATGTTTCCTTTTTACCATTTATATGTATTTTACTCACTTTTATTATAAGTGAAATTATAAAATTTAAAAGAAATAAGATTTTGTTAATTTTTTTAGGTATAGAATGTCTTGCAATAAATTTTTTTCAGATTTACATATTCAAAAATTATTTTACACTGGCAAAAATATTATATTTTTATAATACAACTGGGATAGAATGGACTCACTTTAATAATTTTTTGTTAAAATATAATACTCATCTTGTTTTTCTTTATGATAAGTTTTTCTATTTTAAATGACCCTTTTTCAACATTTCTATAATTTTTCTCTGCCTTTCTGCCTGGATTTTAAAGCCATATTTTTCAAGTGTTTTTGCTATTCTATTTCTCAGATAAATATTATCTGTAATATCATAAACAAATATACTATATCCAACTTTTGTTTCTGGTTTTATTTCTTTCAACCAGTTAAAAATTTCCGGGTCTTTATAGGGAAGTCCAACAAGATGATTAACACTTATGGCAAGATATTCCTTTTCAGGGAAAGCAGAATTAAAATTATAGTTTTTTTCAGGAACATAAACTATAAAAAATGGATATAAAAATGGTTCATATTTCAATCCATAGGTTTCAGGAAGTATAGAACCAAAATAGTTTAACATTAATTCTGGATTTCCTTCCTTCTGTAAATATTTTTTAAGTCCTTTTAAATCCTGTCCCCAGTCAATATTACTATCAATTAAATGTTTCCATCCATTATCAGGTCCACCCGCAATTTCATTAAAATAAGCAAGATAATGGGGATGAATTTTAAGAGAAGAAAAAATAAACCAGAAAATAAAAGTCCCAAAAATAATTTTTTTAACCAAATCTTTAACCCTTATTTTTTTACAGTAGTTAGATAATCTTCCAGAATAAATGTAAAGTAAAGCATAGACAGGCAGTATATATCTTATTCCTATTTGTTTTTTACTCAAAGATGAAAAGATAAAATAAATCAAAGCAGGAATTAATAAAAATCTTTCTTTTTTTTCAATTTTAAAAGATATAAAAAATGAAATTAAAACTATAATTATAACAGGTACCGGAGTTTTATAAAAAAATGCAAATAAAAAATAATATCGCCAGCCCTTAATAGAAAATTTACCATTTAAATAACTGATATGACCTCTTTCAGTTGTTTCAAAAATTATCTGTTTAAGCCCAAGAATGAAATTACTAAATCCATAAAACCTATAAGTTAATAAAAGAATGAAAAATGGAAGCAGAAGAAGATATAAAAAGAAGTGTTTGATATATTCTTTTTTAATAAATTTTTTCTCAGGAATAATAAGAGAAAGCAAAATTAATGGCATAAGAACAATTCCTGTAAATTTTGTTGATAATGCAAATCCAATAGATATTCCACAAAAGATTAAGTATTTCATTTCTTCTTTTTCAAAAAATTTCCAGAGAAAGTAAAAACTCATAATAAAAAATAAGGGTTATGTCTGTTTTTAGCCACCAAATTTATTTCTTTTAAGATTATAAGCACATTTTTCAAATTTGTCAAATTTTTTTAATAAACCAAGTAGTTTATTTATTTTTTCCTCGGTTGAAAGTCCTCTATTATTA
>CAYNUP010000131.1:0-6489 GCA_964400565.1 uncultured bacterium
TACTTAAGCTTATTGAAAACATAAGTTTATCTATAATAATTATGCTTTTTGTTATACCATTCAATTTAATTTTTCATGGGTATTGCTTATGTCCATTTAGGGCTGTATTAGGTATACCTTGCCCCGGATGCGGTTTATTAAGGTCATTGTATTTGTTTTTTCACGGTAATATTTTTAGAAGTATTGAATATCATATTCTGGGACCTATTTGGGGTATGTTTTTCATTATTTCTGTTTTTGGTCTATTTATCTCTTCTAAATTGTGGACAAAATTTATTATTTTAAGTTTTAACTATTTACTTTTATTTTCATTTGCGTTCGATATATTTAGAATTGTTTATTGTTTTAGTTTTAATTTCCTTCCATCACTTTGCCAGTTATGAGTTATAGTCAGCGTCATTAATAAGTTGACATAAATAAAACTCTAAACTATAAATTCTACCTCCTAAATAAATTCTAAATCCAAATTTCTAAAACTCAAAACTGTTTTGAGCATTTGTATTTTGAAGATTTGTGCTTGTTTAGAATTTAGTGTTTCTGATTTAGGGTTTTTGTCTACTAATTGTTGTCTTTTACTATAATATCAATTGATTTCTGCCTATTTTCTTCTATGACCTATCTTATGACGGAGAACCCTTGATATTTATTCCTATAACCTTCCTTTTCTCATCTGTAACTCTAATATCTCTTCTATTAGCCTCCCTAACCCTCTAAAACTCGCTAATTTTGAGTTTCAGCTTTTTTGAACCCCCTGAACCACTTAAATAACTTGAACGATTTAAACAGCTTGAACAATTTGAACCCCCTACCGCAAAAACCCCTTGCTAAATTTGAAAATCACCTCTAAAATATTCCTATGACCCCAGAAATTAACCCTGACCCCTTTGAACTACTTGAATCTACTGGCCCCTTATTCCTTGACCGCCAACTTCATGATGCCGGCATCCGCCACTTCAAAAAATTAATCCACGACCAACCTAAAGCCTGGCTAATCAAAAATTTCAGCCAGGGCGCAACTAAATATCCAGTCAATGTGGCTTGCCTCATGCGAAATATTATCTGGCAACTTAGAACAAGAATCTTAAAAGGAGAAAAACCCCTACTTAAAGAATTAATCCGCACTTTCTGGTATATGTATATCAAACCTACCCTCGCTCGCGCAGACTCACTCGCTAAAGAAACTGACCAATATACCCAACTCATTGACCAGTTCGTCTTTATGGTAAAAGAATTAAAAATCATGCGATATAAGGACATCGGTTTTCGAGATGATAATGAATCCCAACGCAAAGTTCGGGCATTCCCTAATGTTATTCTGTTTTCTGAAAAGTTGGGACTTCAAGGCTTTTTAACCGAAATCGGTGAAACCTACAATGTATCTACCATCGCTCTCGGTGGCCAACCCTCCCTCTTGAATATTGAATATTTTGTCGATGACATCAGGAAAACAAAAATTAACATTAAACGCTCTTTTTATCTGTTCAGTATAGTTGACTTCGATCCTTCAGGCTGGATAATTCAAGACGCATTTGTTAATAACTTAGCACACTACGGAATAAAATATGTTAAGATTTATAATCTCATAAATCCTGATATTCTTACCCCTAATGAAATTTTAGCCTCTCGATTCCCAATTCCAACCCCAGAATCAATGCGCTCTAAAAACCAACGCTGGTGGTCAGAAGTCCAAAAATGCCACTATATAAATCAAAAGTATCTAATTGAAGGAAATAAACTCTATGGCCTCGAAGCCGAAGCAGTATCTACTAAAAGATTGCTAGAAAGACTAAAGGAAATAATGGTCCCTATCATTGGAAAAGACGAAGAATTTTTAAAAATTTATGAACTAAAACAACTAAACGAAGCCCTCAAAGCTTTGATTTATCATATAATAACCTAATAAATCATACCCCCTTTTCAACCTGAGGTTGATCAGCCTCTGGCTGAATTAAAGGGAGATTAAGGGGGATTTTATGCCAGAAAAAAAACCAGAATTTATTAAAACCAATACAATAAAAGATTATGTAAAGACCACCCATAGTTTCCGCTCAGCTGACGACGCAGTCTGCGAACTCATTTCTCGATTCAATACCCTCATAGAAACTGTAGTTATCGAATCTATAAATTTAGCAAAAGAAGATAAACGCACCACTATCTTGCTCAAAGATATCCAAATTGCATTAGAAAAAGTTGTTGGAAAAAAATACTTGAACTGGGAAGATGTCCTCAAAGAAATCCTACGTCAAAAACCTACTGATTTGGGTAATATTTCCGCAGGGATTATGAATTATATTAAAGAACATGAAAAGAAAGAACTCAGAATCGATATCGTCTCACTTTCCACTTCTCTCTCAAAGAACTTTGATTTGCCCAAAACCAAATCAGAAGAAATCGTCCAATATATATTTGCTGAAATCATCAAGCGTAAACAACTCGGATAATCTCGAACAGCTTGAATAATTTGAACGGAGGTCTAACAGGGTGAACCAGATAAACAAAAAAGAATTCCTCGACATTCTCAGCGAAGAATTTGCCTTATCCGACGCCGAAGCAAAGAGACTCCTTGAAGGTGTTCTAAAAAATATTTCTCAAATTTTACTCTCTGGACAGCGGGTTTATTTTCGTGAATTCGGTTTTTTTGATCAAGTTCTCCGCCCACCAAAAAAATTTCGTAACATCTCTACCGGCAAAATTGAAACTCTCCCTGCTTACTACGATATAAATTTCAAGCCTTCAAAATCTCTTCTCAAAAAACTTAACAAAAACCCCCCACCACTTGAACCATTTGAACGACTTAAACAGCTTGAACAACTTAAACCAAAAGAAAAAAAGCCAAAACGAAAAATCACCTTCAGAAAACTCATAAAATTATTTACCTAATAATTTTGGTTCGTAGTAAAATTACATTGAACTAATTTTACTTATCATTTTATTTTGAAATTGTATTTACAAATTGTATTTACATTATATAATATAAATAGATTTGAAAAAGCGATTTAAGTGGATTAAATGGAATATTGAGCATATTGCAAAACATGGTGTTTCTACTAAAGAAGCGGAGTCAGCTTTCAAATCTCCAGCTCCCGGCTATCCAAGGCGACATGGAGATGGTTATATTCTTTGGGGTAAATCTTATTTAGCCCGTTGGCTGCAGATTGGATTCCATAGAGAAGCAGATGACCGAATATTTATTTTTCATGCGAGACCTCTTACTAAAAATGAAAGGAGGCAAATCAGATGAAACACGATAATATAAAGAATTTAGAAGCAAAATCCAAAAAGTTAGAAAAAGAATTTTCTGGCTCGATTGAACATACAAAACCCTTAACAGATGGAGATAAAAAATGGTTGTTGCCTATTCTCAATGACACAACCCCTAAAATACCTGTAACCATTCGATTAAAGTGCTGGCAAATAGAGAGAGCTAAAGATATTGCGAAGGAAAAAGGCCTACGAGGTTATCAAACTTTAATTAGCCAAATTTTAACAGAAGCTTTGTTATAAAATTGGTAGATATGGATAATGAGAATGAAAATTATTCAATTGGCTATGTCAGAGTGTCTACAGAAGAGCAAGCAAAAGAAGGGTTTTCGATAGAGAATCAAATTGAAAGGATAAAAAATTATTGTAAATATAAATGTTACAATTTGAAAGAAATCATTGAACTTTTTGAACGACTTATTTGAAAGGAGAAATATGGAAAACTTTTATAAATTAGCAGAAGAAATATCCAAAAGCTCTGCAGAAAAAGGCTTAACCCTCGGTGATATTGAAGAGCTTGTCTCAACTTGCTTCCCTGAAGAAGAAATAAATTGCTACCCAGGTCTACCTACAGAAAAATGCTGCCCTAAAGCAGTCTTTATCTCTCTAAACGGAAAAATGGCAAAAGGGAAAGGGCACCTAAAATTTTCAGAATTATTCGACACCCTTATCCGCCACGCTCAAGGCAATTGCCACGGAAGAACAAATCAAATCGCTATTATCACTGACACATGGGAAGCCACCATCTATGAACACTGGGAAGGAAATATAAATACAATCCGAAAAGAAGGCATCTCTATTGAATCTTATCTCCTCTTACACGGTAGACCCCCACTTCCCATAGATATTAAACCCCTCTGGTCAGAGCTGAAATAAAACCCCACAAAAGACTTTCCCCCTTTACTAAAGGGGGCTGAAGGGGGATTTTACCTTTTGAACTATTTGAACAACTTGAACTATTTTGAATTGTGATTAATTTATATCGCAGAATCTTTATATTTCTATTTCTAATTCTCTTTTCACTCTCCATTTCTTCTTCAGTTTACGCAGAAAATTTACATGATTTTTTAGCTAAATTTGAAATTGATGACCTTCTTCACTTCGGCTACGGAGGTTTCTTAGGCGGCTGGGTTTATAAAATGACTCTCAAAAAATGGATAGCCCTCTCCTCAGTTATCACTGTAGCAACTCTAAAAGAAGTTATCGACAAGCATGAAACAGGAAGATTTGTCATGCCGAAGGTAGATTCGCCTCTGGCGAAAAAATCATGACATTAGTTCAACTTTACTCGGTGCCTCCATAGCAATCTATTTTTAACCCCTCAAATTTCAAAAACTACGCACTTTAAACACAAGGTTAATATAAAAACACTAATCGCCCCAAGAACCCCCCTATTTTTAATATTGCCTCTCACTTTTTGCCGATTGTGGAAATGTCAGATTGTGGATAACCCTGAATAGTTGCATAAATTTGTATTATTTCAGGGTTACCCACAATCCTTTGATGGCGCCAAGGCGCCACCAACATTCCCACAATCTCTCCATCATTTTTTTAAATAACAATTTTGAACCATTTGAACTATTTAAACCAACTTGAACAATTTTGAACGACTTGAACAATTTTCACTTCTGTCTTCTATCCCCACCCCCAGTCGCTCAAAAACCTTCAGCCCTGAGCTTTGTCAAATAGTTGCCTCTGCGGAGTGCCGACCCTTTGCCGAAGTTTTTCCCCCTCTTTACTCCCCCTTTCCTTGGCTTATCCCATTAAGGTAAGGGTTTTTAAAAAGAGGGGGAAAACCATCTCAATAAGGGTCTAAAAATTAAATTCACCCTTCGTCGCTTTCCGCCAGAGGCGGATCTGCCTCTGGCAGACTGTTATCCTCTGGGCATTGAAACATCCTTTTTCAATGCCCTTTTCTGCCTTCCCTCTTTAATTTTTGCACTCCGCAGAGGCACTTGCTCGCCACGAGCCTCATATTCTCATGTCGAGCAAGTGGTTTTTTCGCTCTGTCCATCTTCTCTCCCCCCACCCCAGAAGGAATATTAAGGGAAAAACTCGCCCTGAACAGAGACTTATTTCTGCCACTGTTCAGGGCGGGGTTTTCCCTTAATAATCCCTTTCCTGGAAAACATACCATTTCCTTTAATTCTGCATTCCAAATCCTCCAATTCCGCATTCTGCATTCTTAATTCTGCATTCAATTTCCACATTTCTTTCCATCCTTGAGCAACTTTAGTACTCTTAACAATCCTTCTTCTGTAAAATCTTCTCTTTTTTTCAGGGGCGAGCTGCAGGCTGGCATTAGCACACTTTTCATATACTTCTATGCTTTACTCTTACAACATTGATAATATGATGTGATCACCTTTATAAAACATTATTACAAAATAACTTCAGAAAAAATTTCCTTAAATTCTGGATAATATAGTAAAAAAGAGGTGTAATAATGGGAAAACAAACCTTAACATTAAAAGAAGCTTCTCTATTGTTAAAGTATAGCATTTACAACACAAGAAGATTATTTAAAGCCGGTAAATTACAAGGGATATATGATAAAGGTAAAAATGGGGCTCAAATATTTATTTATCGTGATTCTGTAATAGATTATATAAATGGAAATGGTAAGGGTAGAAAAAGAAAAACTTTTGCAAATAGTGAAGCAAATTTTATCTTGTCAAACTATGAGCAAGTAAATAAAGAGTTACAAGGAGCGTTAATCCAAATAGGCTCTTTAAAAAATCAGGTAGAGAATTACGAACGGATGTTGACATCAGGAGAGTTAGAAAAAAGGGAATTAGATCAAAATTTAAATAAATTAAGTCAGAGATTGAATGAAGCAAATCAAGAAATAAATAAAAGGAATTTATTGATAAGACGATATAAAATAGCAACAGTAACTGCTTCTATTATCTCTCTAATTTTCTTATTATTTGCTGTAGGAGGTATAATGTTTCTATAAAGTCCCCTTAAGTAAGGGGATTTAGGGGTTATGAAAAAAATATTAAAAGAGAACAACAACAACCTTAAAAATGCAAAATTTCAATTTTGCATAGTTGTAGTTGTTGTATATATTGTAATAATTGTACGTGAATTTTTCCTCTAAATTAGTATTAGTTTTTTATACTCCTGTGTCTTCTTAAACCCGCACTATAAAAGGAATTTAAGGCGTTTACTTACTCTCTATTTTATATATTTTTTTCCTTATTTTATCCACAACCCTTTAACCTC
>CAYNUP010000132.1:0-3512 GCA_964400565.1 uncultured bacterium
TTAAAAATGTGAAAATTACTGATTTTGGAATAGCAAAACTTCCCAGTAAAATCTGGAAAAAAGATATATTTCCAAAATCTGGAACAGTTACAAAATTTGGTATAATATCCTATATATCTCCAGAACAAAAAGAAGGATATGCAACCTTTCAATCAGATATATACAGTTTTGGAGTTACGATGGATGAAATAATAACAGCGAAACTTTATATAGAGGGTAAAGAAAACGAAGATTATTTCAAAAGGATAGATATAAGAGCATATAGAAAAAATATAGGAAAACAAAAAATTTTATGTGAGGATTTACCTGTACCTTATGAATTGAAGGAGATTATTAAAAAAGCAACAGAAGAGGAAATAAATTTGAGATATCAAAATATGTCACATCTCCTTGAAGATTTAAAAAATTTATTCCCAAAATGAAAAAATTCTCTATTTTAATTCTTATTCTGATTTTTTTTCTTACAGGCTGCAGTGAAAAAAAAATAAAAAAATTCAAAAATACTCTTATTCTATCAACATCTTCTGACCCTAAATCATTCAATCCTATTATTGCAAAGGAAACAAGTACAACTATAATTACAGGTTTTATATTTGAAGGATTAACTAAAATAGATGGAGTGACACTTCAAGTGCAACCGTGTATGGCGGAAAAATGGGAGATTGACTCAACCGGCAAAATATGGAAGTTTTATTTAAGAAAAGATATAGTATGGAATGATGGAGTGAAGTTTACTGCAGATGATGTTGTATTTACTTTTAAAGACCTCATTTATAATGAAAATATACCAACAAGTAGCAGGGACATTTTTACTATTGAAGGGGAAAAAATAGATGTAATTAAAATAGATAATTACACAGTAAAATTTATTTTGCCTGAAAAATTTGCTCCATTTTTACAACTTTTAACTCAGGAAATTTTACCAAAACATAAACTTGAAAAAACTGTTGTTGAAAATAGATTTACAAGTTCATGGGGAGTAAACGAAAAAGTAGAAAATATAGTTGGAACAGGACCATATAAAATTAAGGATTATAGACCAGGAGAATGGGTTATTCTTGAAAAAAATCCATATTACTGGAAAAAAGATAAAAATGGTGTACGACTTCCCTATATTGAAAAAATTGTTTTTTTAATTATTCCTGACCCTAATATGGCGATTTTGAAATTTAGAAACGGAGAAATTGACATTTTATCAATAAGAGGACAGGACTATTATATTTTGAAACCTCTTGAGAATATAAAAAATTTTAAAATATACGATGTTGGTCCTTCACTCGGTTCGGAATTTCTTGCTTTCAATCAAAATCTGGATGGAAAAATTCTTGAATATAAAAAAAACTGGTTTTCTGATGTTAATTTTAGGAAAAGCATTGCTTATTCAATTGATAGAAATTCAATTATTAAAAATGTTTATGCAGGTTTTGGAACTCCCCAGTTTGGACCAATGAATTCCTCATGTGGATTTTTCTATAATGATAAAATTATAAAATATCCTTATAATCTTGAAAAAGCAAAAGAATATTTAAAAAAGAGTGGTTTCTGGTGGAAAAATGGAATGCTTTATGATAGAAATAATAATAGAGTGGAATTTACAATAATAACCAATAGCAATAATTTTGAAAGAATTCAAATAGGAAATATCATTCAAAATGACCTTGAAAAACTTGGTATGAAAGTTAATTTACTCCCATTGGATTTTAATACACTTGTTAATAAACTTACAGTATCAAAAGACTGGGAAGGAGTTATTATTGGACTTACAGGAGGGATTGAACCTCATGGAGGTAAAAATGTATGGCATTCAAAAGGACAACTTCACTTCTGGAATTTTGGGAACAAAAGAAATTATGAATGGGAAAAAGAAATAGATTACTTGTTTGAAATTGGAACCAAATATTTAAATCCGATTGAAAGAAAAAAAATTTATGATAAGTGGCAGGAAATAGTTAATAATTACCTACCGTTAATTTATACAGCAAACTCAAATGTGATTTATGCTGTAAGGAATAAGTTTGAAAATTTAAAAATAAGTGTCTATGGAGGAGTTCTCCATAATATAGAGGAAATAAAGATAAAAGAGAATGGAAAGTAAGTATATATTGAGGTGTTTTTATAAAAAAGAAGGAATTTCAAGATTTATTCCGCACTTATCCTTTTGTAAGTTAATTGAAAGAAGTTTAAGAAGATTAGACCTACCATTAAAATTTTCTCAGGGATTTACTCCACGCCTTAAAATTTCTTTCTGTCCACCCTTGCCTATTCCAATTGTAGGAATAAATGAATTTTTTGAAGTAGAATTTGAAAAAACTATAGATTTAGAAGTTTTTATAAAGAAAATTAATGAAGTCCTTCCAGAAGGAACGAAAATTAAAAATTGTTCGTGGACAGACAAAAAAATCCCTCTATCTTCAATTTATGGAATTTATTTTATTCCTTTAAATGAAAAGGTCTCAAAAGAAAATGTTAGAAAATACGGTAAAATAATTGAAGAAAATACAGATTTTGTCAAAGTAGTTTTTAAAATGGAAAATTTTAATCATAAAAATGTATTCCCCAATGGCTTATTTGATGGTATAAAAAGAGAACTAATAATTGAAAATGAGCAAATATAGAATTTTTATAAATAATGAAAAGGTAATTTTAAGAATAGTGATTGAAGGTGATGGAAAAATAGAGAACTTTTTTGTTTCTGTGCAGGATATTGAACCTGAAATAGGTAATATATACAAAGGAAGAGTAGAGAAAATTCTTCCAGGTCTCAATTCTGCATTTATAAATATTGGTGAAATGAAAAGTGGATTCTTACAATTAAATAAACATGATTTTTATTTTCCTTATGAAGAATATGAAGAAAAATCTTTTGTCCAGAAGGTTTTTATACCTAAAGAAGATGTTTTAGTACAGGTCTGCAAACCTGGAGAAGATGAAAAATCACCAAAAATTACTGAAAAAATTGTTCTACCTGGAAGATATTTTGTTCTTCTTCCAAATTTAAAAATCCAGAAGATTTCAAAAAAAATACTGGATAAAAAAGAAAAAAGTAGATTGATGAAAATATTTAAAAAAAACATCGGTCAAAAATTTGGATTTATAATAAGAACTGCTTCAATGAATAAAAAAGAGATTTATCTTGAACGCGAAATTAAATATGTTTTAAATACATGGAAAAAAATCAAAAGGGATTATAAGAGAAAAAAATCTCCATCTCTATTGTGGAGAGAGTTGCCATTATATTTAAAAGTTTTGAGAGATTATGCTGATGAAAATTGTGAAAAAGTTGAGATTGACGATAATTTTATATTTCACAGGGTAGAAAAGTATGTAAATTTATTTATTCCTGAATTAAGAGGTAAAATTTTTCTTTATAAAAAGAAAACACCGATCTTTATTTATTACAACCTTGAAGACAAAATTGAAAACTTTATGTCAAAAAAAATAAATCTTCCATCGGGCGGATATATAATTATAGAAAAGGGAGAAACATTAACATCAATAGATGTAAATTCAGG
>CAYNUP010000133.1:0-2390 GCA_964400565.1 uncultured bacterium
CTAATAACCAGAATAGAAAGTATTAAAGCATAGGGAATTTTTAAACTCTTTTTGTAAAGCAAAAAGCCAATTAAAGGAGCAAAAAATGTTATAACAACAACTGATGTGGATGCTATACCTCCAATCACTGCAAGAGGTTCACCTGTTTTTGTATCAGTGATTGTCCTGAAAAGATTTTGTGATTCAGGAAGATTTAAGATTTTAAGCTTTACCATAGATGTCAGAGCCACGCAGGTAAGGTCAAGAAAAGCTGCACAGACAAGCAAAAGCATAAAAAATACAAAAAGAATAAAAAGAATAAAGCCCCACCTACCCATTGTTTTTCTTGCTATCTCAACAATTGATTTACCTTTTTCTCTCAAGCTAACAAATATGGAAGCACTATCATGAACTGCGCCAATAAGTATTGCACCAAAAAGAATCCACAACCATGTAGGATAAAAACCATAAAGAAAAGCAACAACAGGCCCAACTATGGGTCCTGCACCGGCAATTGATGAAAAATGATGAGAAAAAACCACCAGTGTTTTTGAAGGAACATAGTCAATGCCGTCATTGATGGTTTTAGCGGGAGTTGGAGTTTTGTCATTTTCACTGAAAACTTTTGCTATATATCTTCCATAAAATCTGAATGCTATTATAAAAATTAAAAAGGAAAGAATAACCGCCAGAAGAGTGTTCATTAATTGCCATCCTTTCTGGAAAAATAAGGCAAAAAAATAGTTTTTCCTTTTTTATATGGTGGATATTTCTTCAATCTATTAATAGCCATCTGATAAAGCATTTCTTCCTTTTCAGCCTCTCTGGGTATGATTCTTTGAGTCTTTTTTATAAAAAATCCTTCTCTGGCAAGTTTTGCTTTTGTTTTTTTTGCTATTTCTTTTAAACATTCATAACTGATTCGGCTCATTCTTTCAATAACTTTCCAATAACATCTTCTATTTTTTCTTCTTTTGCTCTTGTTTTTAAATAATCTTTATCAAGGTGATCATCAAGGCTTTTCTTGATTTCACATAAAATTCTTGCCCACATAAAACCATCTCTGTCTTTCCACCATTTGTAAGCTTTAAGTCTGTCTATTATTAAATCTTCAATTGATATAACTTTAAGCTCCAGATCTTTATCAATAATAACAGTATTCAATCTTTTTTCAGCTTCAATGCCTTCTTCAAGACTGCTACCAAGCCAATCAATATAAATATCTAAATTTTCATTAAACCAAACTCTACCCTTTTTATTAAATCCCCATTTTATAAGAATTTCTTCTAATATCTCTTTTTCAGATTTTAAATCTATGTCTCCTGTTGTATAACTTCCTTGAGTATATATTTCAAGTGCTAAACCACCTACAACCACTGGTTCTTTAGCTCCCCTTCTTTTAAACTCTCTGGTAAGAAAAGCAACAAATGTGGCTCTTTTTTTTACAGGGTCTTCTATCTTGGCTATTTCTTGTATTTCTTTCACAGGAATATTATAATTATTTTTTAACATTATTATGAAATCTCTCATAAAACATATCATTTTCAAGTTATTTCTTAAAATATTTTTTATTCTTGGGAAAATACTTAAAAAAAAGCAACTTAAAAAGATTGCAAAAATTATAGGAAGTTTTCTCTTTCTAATCCCTTTTTCAAGAAAAAATATTGCACTAAATAATCTAAAGATTGCCTTTGAAAATAATTATGATTTTACAGAGCTCAAAAATCTTCTCAAAAAATTTTTAACAGAAGTAATTTTGACCGCACTTGAAGTTGCACATATTGTAAAAAGAAATGAAAAGCTCTCATCATGGGCGGTTGCATCAGGGTTACACTGTCTTGATGAAACCTTAAAAAAAGGAGGAATCATCGCCCTTAGCGGACATTTTGGGAATATTCCAGTGATGCTTGCATGGCTTGCAGAAAAAGGCTATCCAGTGGCTGTGCTTTTTAAAGAAGGTAAATATTTACCAAAGGGATTTTTATATAATCTTATAAAATCTTATAAAATTTATCCCATTCCATTTCGCTCCGATAGAGAAGTCCCGAAGGAAATAATAAGAGCTTTAAAGAAAAAAATGATAGTTTTTATACTTGCAGATCAGGCAAGACCCGGCATATATGCAAAATTTTTTGGGAAATATGTTCAGTGCCAGAAAGGTGCCTTTGTAATAGCTAAAAGAAAAGGTTCTCCGCTGGTTCCGGTTTTTATTGTAAGAGAAAAAGATTTTCATGTAATAAAAATTTATCCTGAAATGGATTTGAAAAAGGAAGCTGAAGAGCTCATTGAAGAATATAACTGTCTTCTTGAAAAATTAATCAGACAGTATCCCGAGCAGTATTACTGGTTTCACAGAAGATTTAAGAAGATGAAACATCACTGAACTGAAGGTGCCAAAGCTCGCTATAAAG
>CAYNUP010000134.1:0-5056 GCA_964400565.1 uncultured bacterium
AAATAAAATAGCACAACCAGTATGAAGCAAGATATTAAAAATATGGTAAGGAACAGGAGAAAGTTTGAAAAATTTATAAATTAAAGCATAAAAAATTGTCTGCAATGGCCTGTAGAAATTTGAACTGCCTCCTCTAAATATATCAGTTGTAAAATAAAATCTGAAATTTTTAAGATTTTTAATATAAGGATTATTTACAATAAGGTCAAAATCATCCCATATAAAAGGGTTGAATATTGAGTTGAAGTAAACAAAAAAGGTAAGGACTGTTAAATATAAAATTTGCCTGTTTTTCATCTTTTTTATTATATCATTTTTAACTTATTTTTTGGTTAAGTTTTTGCCAGAATTCAATTTTAAGGGTAAAATAAAAATATTGAAGGGGAATAAATTTCTCAAAAGGAGGGTATATGAAGGCTCTTTTACTTTTAGGTGGATTTGGAACAAGATTAAGACCTTTTACAATTACAACTCCAAAAGCACTTTTACCTCTTGTAAATATTCCATTTATTTCATATCAATTTGAATTATTGAGAGTTTATGGAATAAAAGAAGTAGTTCTTGGGGTTGGATATAAAGGGGAAGAGTTTAAAAAAATACTTGATATAGGTAAAAAAATGGGTTTAAAATTGGCCATTTCATATGAGAAAAAGCCTCTTGGGACTGCAGGTGGGATTAAAAATGCTGAAAAATTTTTAAAGGGAAAAGAGCCATTTTTTGTTTTTAATGGAGATGTTCTTGCAAATTTCAATCTTGAAAAAATTTTAAATTTCCATAAAGAAAAAAATGCATATGTTACAATAGGTATGGTAAAAGTAAGTGACCCTTCTTCCTATGGATTAATTGTCACAGATGATGAGATGAGAATAACAAAATTTATTGAGAAACCAAAACCAGACCAGATAACTACGGATACGATAAATGCAGGTGTTTATGTATTCCAACCAGAAGTCCTTAATGAAATTCCAAAAGATAGGGAAGTATCTGTTGAAAAAGAGACATTCCCTTCAATTCTTGAAAAAGGGATGGATATGTATGGATATATTCATTATGGATACTGGCTTGATGTTGGGACAATTGAAAAATATAAAAAAGCAAATTTTGACCTTATTGATGGGAAATTTAACCTTCTTTATAAAAGAAAAGAAGAAAGAATTGAAAAGGAAAAAACATCTTTTATTGGAGAAAATATTACTGTTGAAGGGAAATTGGTTGTGGATGAAGATGTTATTATTGAGGGAAATTCAGTTTTTAAAGGAAATATAATTATTGGGAAAAAGTCATTTATTGGTAAAAACTGTTTTATTGAAAATTCAATTATTATGAAAAATGTTTTTATTGAAGAAAAATCTATTATAAAAAATTCAATAATAGGCAATTCTGTTTTTATAAAAAATAACTGTGAAATAGTAAATTCTGCCATTGGAGATAAATCCTTTATTACTGAATTTTCCAAAATTGTTCAATAAAAATGGAAATCATAACAAAAGCAAGATTTTTTAAGCCAACAGAGTATAGTATTTATAAGCCAAAAATATGTTTTTTGTCTACTTATATTCCAAAGCCATGCGGTATTGCTACATTCACACATGATTTATTAAGGCATATAGATAATTATAATATTTTAATTCCATCAAGGGTTATTGCTTTAAATGGTAAAGGAGATGAATACAATTATCCTGAAGAAGTTGTCAGTATTATTAGAATGGAAGAATTGGAAGATTATAAAAAAGCGAGTGAATTTGTAAATAATTCAGACATAGAGATTGTCAGTATTCAACATGAATTTGGGATTTTTGGTGGAGAATATGGAGAATATCTTCTTGAATTTCTTGATAATCTTAAAAAGCCAGTAGTAACTACCTTTCACACTGTTTTACCAGCCCCTCCTCAAAAAATGAGAGAAATAGTTAGAAAAATATCTGAAAAAAGTGCTTATGTTGTTGTTATGACAAATATCGCCCAGAATTTATTGAAGGAATATTATGGAATAAGTAAGAGAAAGATAGAACTGATTTATCATGGAGTTCCATTTGCCTATTTAAGACCCACTGATTATTTTAAAGAAAAACTGAATTTAAGAGGAAAAATTGTCCTTTCTACATTTGGTCTTATAAGCAGAGGGAAGGGCCTTGAATATGTTATCTATGCTTTACCTGAGATTGTTAAAGAATTTCCTGAGGTTGTTTATTTAATTATAGGTGCTACTCATCCAAATATAGTCAGACATGAAGGAGAAAGTTATAGAGAATTTTTAATAAGAGAATGTGAAAGGTTAAATATTAAAGAAAATGTAAAGTTTATAAATAAGTTTTTGCCTCTTGAAGAACTTCTTGATTATCTCGGCGCAACTGATATTTATATAACTCCATATTTAAATCCTGGACAGATAACAAGCGGAACTTTATCATATGCAATTGGATGTGGGAAGGCATGTATTTCCACTCCTTATCTTTATGCAAAGGATATGTTTGAAAATGGCAAAAGAGGTCTTATTGTGAATTTCAGAGACCCTGATGGAATAAGCGAAGCAGTTTTATATCTATTGAAAAACCCAGAAAAGAAAAAACAGATTGAAAGAGAGGCATATAAACTCGGACAGAAGATGACATGGGAAAAGGTTGCATGGGAATATTTAACACTCTTTTCAAGGGTTAGTTCAAGTAGAGGGGAGAGCGTTTCTGTCTATTTTGAAGATAGATTGTTGCCTATAAAACTAACTCATCTTGAAACACTTACAGATGATGTAGGCATCATTCAGCATGCCAAATTTTCTATGGCTGATAGAAAGACAGGATATACAACAGATGATAATGCGAGAGCACTTGTGGTTGTGACAAAGCACTATAATTTATGCATTGACCAGAAAAGTTTAAACTTAATAAATACATATTTAAGTTTTATTTACTATATGCAGAAATCAAATGGAAGGTTTCACAATTTACTTGGATATGATAGAAATTTTCTTGATACTGATGGTGGAGATGATTGTTTTGGAAGATGCATATGGGCTATAGGATATCTTCTTTCAAGCGATTTTGTTTATGAAAATATTAAAGGTGCTGCAAAACATATATTTGACCTTGCGCTTCCACAAATAGAAAAGATAAATTCACTTAGAGGGATTGCAAACAGTATTTCAGGTCTTTATTATTATCTTAAAACTGAAAATAATGAAAATATAAAAGGACTGGTAAAAAAACTTGCTGATAGAATGATTGAAAATTACCTTTCTTCAAGTGACCAAAACTGGAAATGGTTTGAAAATATAATAACTTATGAAAATGCTAAATTACCCAGTGGTTTGCTTTATGCCTATGAAATAATAGAAGACGAGAAATATTTTAATATAGGTATTGAAACACTCAATTTTCTTATTGACCTGACAATTATAGAAAATAGATTTATTCCAATTGGAAATAATGGCTGGTATGTTAAGGGAGGGAAAAGAGCGTATTATGACCAGCAACCAATTGAGGCAGCATGTATGATTGAGGCATTAAAGAAAGCGGAAAAACTGACAGGAAATGAAAAATATGGGAATCTATCATTAATTGTTTTTGACTGGTTTTTAGGAAGAAATACAAAAGGAGAAATGATGTATGACCCTGTTACAGGTGGTTGTTACGATGGACTTACAAAACAAGGACCGAATAGAAATCAGGGAGCAGAATCAACAATTTCCTATTTACTTGCCCGCCTTGAAATAGAAGAAATTTAAAAATGGCTAAAATTCTAACTTTCGGATGTAAAGTTAATCAATATGAGAGCCAGTTAATAAAGGAAAATATTGAAAAGGATGAAAATTTTAAAGATGATAATATTGTGATTATAAACAGTTGCTGTGTCACAGAAAAAGTTGAAAAGGAAGTAAAAAAAGCAATAAAAAGATTGTTGAAAGAGAGGAAAAAAATATATTTAACAGGTTGTCTTATTGAGAAAGACCCTGATTCTTTTAAAAATCTTGAAAATATTCAAACTGTCAAAAAAGATTTTTTTTACAAATTTAAAAATAAAATTGAAAGATTTAATTCCCATACAAGGTGTTTTGTAAAAATTGAGGATGGATGTGAAAATTTTTGTTCTTATTGTATAGTTCCATATGTAAGGGGTAAAGTAAAAAGTAGAAATGAAGAAGAGATAATTGAGGAAATAAAATGTTTAGTAAAAAATGGATATAAGGAGGTTGTTTTAACTGGAATTGACCTTGGCGCCTTTGGTAGGGATACAGGAGATAGTTTAATTTCTTTAATTGAGAAGGTTAATAAAATTGAAGGACTTGAGAGAATAAGATTAAGTTCAATTGAGATTTATTATATAGATGATAAATTGATTAATTTTTTAAAAAATATAGGAAAATTCTGTCCCCATTTTCATATTCCTTTGCAGAGCGGTTCTGACAGAATTTTAAATTTAATGGGAAGAAGATATAAATTTGATGATTATTTTAAAAAGATTGAGATGATAAGAGAAAAAATTGAAAAAGTCACATTTACAACTGATATTATGGTTGGTTTTCCTGGAGAGACAGAGGATGATTTTGAAAAAAGTTGTCTTGCAGTTGAGAAAATAAAATTTTTAAAGGTTCATATATTCCCTTATTCAGAGAGAGAATTCACAAAAGCAATAAATTTACCCGATAAAATTGATGAGAAAAAGAAAAAAGAGAGAGAAAAAATACTTTTTGAAATTTTAAATAAAATAAGTATGTGTGTTAAAGAAAAATTTGTGGGAGAAAGTTTATATGTATTATTTGAAAGAGAAAAAAATGGTTTCTGGGAAGGTTATAGCGAAAATTATATCCCTGTCATTTTAAAATCAAGAGAAAACCTCAAAAACAAAATTCTCAAAGTAATCGGACAAAAAATTATAGAAGACAAACTCCTCTGTGATTATCAATCTTTCCAAAAATAAAAAATTTAACTTGACAAACTTGGGATAGGAGTGATATATATAAGCAGTGAAAAAAAGTTGGAAGATAGAAAGAAAATTTGGGGTAATAAACCTTTGATTTTTCTCTAATGATTTTTACTCTTTGAATTTATCTTGGGGAAAG
>CAYNUP010000135.1:0-1887 GCA_964400565.1 uncultured bacterium
CTATAAAATTCTTATCTATCCTTATTTTTTTCTGATTCTGAAATATCTCCACCTTTATTTTTCTTTTCATAATATTTTTCATAAGCATCAATTATCTTTTTTACAAGTTTATGCCTCACAACATCTCTATTTGTAAAATAAATAAACTTTACCCCTCTAATATGAGAAAGAATTTTCTGAATACCAACAAGTCCTGATGTAGAAGAATCAAGTGGATGATCAATCTGGGTGATATCTCCTGTTATAACTATCTTTGAATCAATGCCAAGACGGGTTAAAAACATTTTCATCTGTGCAAAAGAAGTATTTTGTGCCTCATCAAGAATTATAAAAGCATTGCTTAGCGTTCTTCCTCTCATATATGCAAGAGGGATTATCTCTATAATTTTTCTTTCTTCCCATCTTCTTAATTCTTCATATTTTAACAGATCAAAAAGGGCATCATAAACTGGCTGGAGATATGGTTTTATTTTTTCTTCAAGGTCTCCGGGTAAAAATCCAAGTCTTTCCCCTGCTTCAAGGGCTGGTCTTGTTAAAATTAACCTTTGAAATTGTCCTTTTTTTACTGCTTCTATTCCACAGGCAACAGCAAGGTATGTCTTTCCGGTCCCAGCCGGTCCTATCCCAACAACAAGGTCATATTTTCTAATAGAATTAATATATAACCTCTGCCTGGGTGTTTTAGGAAGAACAATTTTCCTTTTAGAATCTACAAGGATCCCTCCTTCTGTCTCTTCAATTTTTATTTCCTTTCTTTCCTCTTTTTTCTTTTTTTCTTCTACATCCAAAATTGAAAGTATATCACCTTTTGTTATATGTTTTTTCTTCCCTCTATGTTTCAAAATATCGTAAATAAGAGTCAATGCTTTCTCTACTTTTTCACTTTCTCCTTTAAAAGTTAACAGATTCCCTCTTGCAAAAATTTCAATGCCAAAAAGATTTTCAATAAATTCTAAGTTTTCATCTTTTATACCATAAAGGAATTGAGCTTCTTCATTAGAAATCTCTAACTCTCTTTTAATAATCATTTTTAAGGAATGTAAATTTTGGTACCAGGGATTAACAAATTAGGATTTTTAATAATCTCTTTATTAGATTTATAGATTAATTCCCATTTACTCGTATCACTATAAAACTTATAAGCAATTTTTTTAAGTGTATCGCCCTTTTGGATTATATAATATTTCCCTGCTTTTGGTTCTTCTTCTATTATGGGTTCTTCAGGTTTTGTTTGAATGGTTGCCCTTACTCTATTAATTTCTGCTATTGTCTGATTTGCTACTGCTATTGCCCTTTCACTTGCTTTATTTGCAGCATCTATCGCTTCTTTTGAAGCCTTATTTGCAGAATCTATTGCTCTATTTGCAGCATCTATTGCTTCTTTTGAAGCTTTATTCGCAGAATCTATTGCTTCTTTTGAAGCTTTATTTGCAGAATCTATTGCTTTTTTAACTTCCTGTTCTGTAAATTTTCTTGCTTCATTTACTGCCTTAATTGCTTCATCCACTTTTTTTAATGCTATTTCTGAATTTGCTTTTGCCTGATTACTTATATTTACTGCATCAGTAGCCAATTTTTCCGCATTTTTGCTAACTTCAAGGGCTGTTTCTGCTATTGAAATCGCCTGTTTTAATTTCATATCTATTATTTCCTCAGATGTCTTTTTTTCACTTTTTTGCTGATAGGTAGCACAACCAACTAAAAACATAAGTAATAAAAAATATATTTTTTTCATTTCTTCCCTCCCAACTTTTACACTATAAAAATACCATTAATTTTTTTGAATGTCAATTTTAATTCTATTTTCTTTCAATAATTGTTCATCTACTTCTCCTGGCGCTTCTGTCATAAGACATATACCTTTTTGAGTTTTAGGAAATGCTATAG
>CAYNUP010000136.1:0-8552 GCA_964400565.1 uncultured bacterium
CATCCAGGAGCAATTTATTTACATCATGGTAAAAAATATGAAGTTATATTTATAAATTTTGAGAAAAAACAGGTTATTGTTGAGAGAAACTATGGTGATTATTATACACAACCAAACTGGTGGGAAAAAATTGAAATACTGGATGTTAAAAAGGAAAGAGAGAAAAAAGAGATTATAATAAAATTTGGAGAAATTAAAGTTACAAAGCAGATTGTAAGTTATGAAAAAAGAAGAGAAAAAGACAAAACACTTATTGGAACATATATGTTGAGTTTGCCATCACAAAAATTTAAAACACAGTCAATATGGATAGAATTGTCTGATGAAGTTGTATATGAAATGAAAAGCAAAAATTTTGATTTTCCAGGGAGTATTCATGCAGCAGAACATTCAATGATTGGGATTTTTCCTCTTGTTGTTACATGTGATAGAATGGATATAGGTGGTTATTCATTTCCTTTTCATCAAGATACACAAAAAGCAACAATTTTTATATATGATGGATATCCTGGTGGAGTGGGGATAACAGGACTTGCCTATGAAAGAATTGATAAAATTTTTGAGATTGCATATAATTCTGTTTTAAACTGTAAATGTGAGATGGGCTGTCCTTCCTGTATCGTCTCTCCAAAATGTGGTAATAATAATCGTCCTTTAAGTAAATCCGGATGCCTTTTTTTATTAAAAGTTTTTTAAAGTCTGTTTTTAAAAGCGATTTCCACTGCCTCTTCTGGTGTTTGGGCTATATATGGTTTTTCTTCAAATTTATTTAATATTTCTTCATTGCTTAATAATTCACAAATTCCCTTTGTTGAAGGTATTAAAATTGTTGGTTTTCCAAGAGCCATTGCCATTGATATTTCATTTAGAGTTCCCCATCTCCCACATATACCAATAACAGCATCAGCAGAATTTACAATTATATAATTTCTATAAAAACCAAGATTTGTTCCAATTGGAATATCTATATACTTATTTGCTTTTGATTTATCGTAAGGAAGAATACCAATAGTTATTCCACCTTTCTCTTTTGCTCCTTTTGCTGCCGCCTCCATTATTCCACCAAGTCCTCCACAGATAAGTATTCCTCCTCTTTCGGCAATTAAAGCACCAACCTTTTCGGCAATTTTAAGTACTTCTCTGGTTAAATTCTTGTCTCCTGCGTTGCTTCCACAAACAGCAATAAGTTTTCTCATTTTAATAAAAAATCGCCCCCAGCCGGACTCGAACCGGCGCTACCACCTTGAAAGAGTGGTGACCTAGACCACTAGTCGATGGGGGCATATCCCAGTAATAAAATATAATAATACAAAATTTTTTGATTTAAGTCAATAGAGACAAGTAAACTAATTAAAATTTTTGAGATATTTTAAGTTTTGTTTCTGTTTCTCCACCATTAATAAGGTAAAGCAAAGGTAATGGTCTATCCACTCCTTCAATGAATTCAGGTCTTTCTTTCCATGGTTTTATAGATAAAACATTTGCAAGGTCCATCCAGTATTCAAGACGAGATACAGGTAAATTCCATATCATATGAAAATGGTTTGCTGGAGCATATTGTTTATATTCAAGCATACTTGCATATTTTGGAACTACAAATGTATGTGGCCAAGTATATGTTGATGTTTTACATACTGCATCTGCAAGTTTTTCTGGTAGATCAACAGTTTCTGCTTCATCCCAGATAAGAGAAAAAATATTATTTAACGAACTGTATGCTAATCTTCCTGCAATACCTTTTATTCCTCCTGGAGAAATATAGGTAACTGAATTACCAAGGCCAGGGAAATAAAATTTGTCCGCAAGAGGAAATTTTATCCTTTTCATTATTTTTTCAGGGTCTTCTCCGGGATAACCTGCCCAGTCAAATGAAGCACTTCCTGAATTAGTTCCATCCACAAATCCTTTTTTAAACCAGATTTCCTCTTCATTTATTTTTACTCCAATTTTTTCAGCAAGTTGTTGAATTTCCCATCCTTCCCATACTTTTCTAAAATCCATAAATAAAGGAGGTGCACCGCCTGAGAGATAAGTAAAGAAAAGCATTGTCAATAATCCTTGAACATCTGCTTCAGTTGCATAAGGGATAGGTGGTTTTTTACCATTATGGTCAAAAGTAGAATTAAAGAGCGATTCCATTATATCTGCAACAGGTAAAGGTATCCCTCTTTTATCAGAACCCCATTCAAGTTGACTCATAAATCCACCACCAACAGCATTTAAATCTTTCATTATGTCCCGCACAATAAGATACATAGCAAGCGATTGATCAAGCCGTTTACTATCATCTTCATTTTTTAATTCAATCCCACCAGAATTTTTTTCTAACCAGTTTCTTAATTCTTTAAGTTCATTTTTATTGTATGCCTTTCTTTTTAACATATCTGCAAGCAATTTCATATCAAGTCTTGTTATTTCTAATCCAAATATTTTTCTTGTTGGAATGATATGAGCGAGAGCAGTTTCCATACCCATGGAGTCATGTCCAAAAATTACAACTCTTCTTCCCTTAAGTCCAACATATGTAATTGCTGCATAACACCAGTCAATAAGTTGTTTTGCAGTATTCTCACTCATAACAGGGTTGAGCCCTGTATCTGGCCAGTTTCCAACAATTATGTGAATTAACTTTCCATATTGAGATATAGCGCCACTGCATGCATGAGTATATACCACTCCTGGTTTTGGACCACTGTTTCCACAGGTAATATTTATAGGAGTATCAGGTGGAAATTGTTGAATTAAAGAAATAATAGTTAATTGTGGAAATGCCCATGTATCAGGTACCGCTACAAGAATATTCACTTTTTCTCCTTCAAATTGTCTTGCTACTATATCTGCTTCTTTTTCACCATCAACTAATACATCACTGTACACAACTTTACAGGGGGTGCCATCCGGCAATTTAATATTTTCTGCTATTATATTTGCTGCCATTTTTATTATGTTTTTTACCCTTTCCCTTGATTCCTCATCCACTCTTGGGTCGCATGGTGCAAAAACACCTATTACAGGGATTTTAGTATAAGAAGAAATATTTTCTTCTGCCTTTTTGGCTTTATTCATTTTTTTCCTCCTTGTGCTGGTTTTCTTCTACCCTTTTTTTACTTAAGAGAATTCTTCCCTGTTCATCTATTCCTATAACTTTTACTTTCACAGGAGAACCAACTTTTACAATATCTTCAACTCTTTTGACTCTATATGGAGCAAGTTCTGATATATGGATAAGTCCTTCCTGGGATGGTAAAAATTTAACAACAGCACCAAAAGGAAAAATTTTTGTTACAACTCCTTCATATACCTGTCCTATTTCCGGTTCTTCTGCAATTTTATTTATTTCACTTGCTGCTTTTTTACATGCTTCCAGGTCGTTTGAGTATATTCTTATTTCTCCTTCTTCAAGTATATCTATTTTTACTCCTGTATCTTCAATAATTTTCTTTATTGTTTTCCCACCGGTTCCAATCACAAGACCAACTTTTTCAGGATTAATTTTTATTGTCAAAATCTTAGGAGCGTAAGGAGAAAGAGAAGACCTTGGAGAAGAAATTGTGGTATACATTTTTTCAAGTATCTCTTTTCTTGCTTCTTTTGATTGATATATTGCTTCTTTTAAAATGTCAATTGAAATTTCTTTTATTTTTACATCCATCTGAAATCCTGTTATTCCATCCAGTGTTCCTGCAATTTTTAAATCCATATCTCCATAATGGTCTTCTTCTCCTGCGATATCCGTAAGAATTACATATTTTTCTCCCTCTTTTATTAACCCAACAGAAACACCTCCTACATGTTTTTTCACAGGAACTCCTGCATCCATTAAGGATAAACTTCCAGCACAAACGGTTGCCATTGATGAAGAACCATTTGATTCCAGGATATTGGCTACAATTCTTATTGTATATGGAAAATCATTCTCAGGTGGAATTAATGGTATGAGAGATCTTTCAGCAAGATTGCCATGGCCTATTTCTCTTCTTGAAGGTGCTTTCAGTGGCGAAATCTCTCCAACTGAAAAAGGAGGAAAATTATAATGAACCATAAATCTTTTTGTTGTTTCTTCATAAAGCCCATCAATTATTTGCTGGTCCATACTTGTGCCAAGAGTGACAGAAGCAAGACATTGTGTTTGTCCTCTTGTGAATAATGCAGAACCATGATTTCTTGGTAAAAGTCCAATTTTGCATTCTACAGGTCTTATTTCTTTAAAACCTCTTCCATCAAGTCTTTTTTGATGACTTAAAATTAAATTTCTTATTTCTTTTTCAAAAACATCTTCATAAATTTTATCTACTTCTTTTTGTTTCTCCTCTTCAAACTGTGATAGAAATTCCTCTTTAATCTGTTTATAAAATTCTTTTCTTTCAAGTTTTCCCTTATAATTATAAGCATTTGAAAGATTTGTTTTAAGATATTCAAGTGTAAGTTTATAAATTTCTTCATCAAAAGAAATTTCATATTTTGTTTTATTTGGATTTATAATTTCTTTTAATATTCCCAACATCTTTTTTATTTCATTCCATCCAATTTCAATAGCAGTTATAAAATCTTCTTCCGAGATTTCATTTGCCAAGCCTTCAAGCATCAATATTGCATCTTCTGTTCCTGAAATTACCATATTTAAATCACTCTCACTAAAATCAGAGATAGAAGGATTTATAAAAAATTCTCCATTTTTTTTAATAACCCTTACACACCCAACTGGTTCAGTAAAAGGTATAGAGGATGCCAGTAATGCAGAGACAGCACCAATTACTGAAAGTATATCAGGTTCATTTTCTTGGTCTGCAGAAAGGACAAGAGAAATTATCTGGACTTCTCTATAAAAATTTTTTGGAAAAATAGGTCTTATTGACCTGTCTATTAATCTACTAATAAGAACTTCTCTTTCCGTAGGTTTACCCTCTCTTTTAAAAAATCCACCAGGAATTTTACCAGCAGCAGATGTCTGTTCTCTATAATCACAGGTTAAAGGGAAAAAATCTAAATCTTCTTTTTCTTCCTCAGATTGTACAGCAGTAACAAGAACCATACTTTCGCCACATTTCACCAATGCAGACCCATGACTCTGTTTTGCAACTGAATTAATTTCTATTTCTATATTTTTTCCACCGGAGGGAATTACAATTTTTTTCATTTTCTTAAATTCAATTCATTTATTACTTTAAGGTATTTTTCGGGGTCGGTTTGCTGTAAATATCTCAACAGTTTCCTCCTTCTACCTATCAATCTTAAAAAACCTCTTCTTGAGTTAAAATCTTTTTTATGTTTTTTAAAATGTTCATTTAAAGCCTCTATCCTTTTTGTAAGAATAGCAATCTGAACTTCCGGTGAACCTGTATCATTTTCATGTCTTCTAAATTTACTGATTATATCTTTTTTAATTTCACTCTCAATCATTTTTTCTCCTTTTTAGTAACCTATTCTGTAATTATACTTCTTAAAAATATCTTTGTCAAATTTCCAATTTAGTGGTAAATTAAATAGGTAAAAGGAGAAAAATGGAAATTTTTACCAGATTGAGAGGAATGAAAGATATTTTATCAGAAGAAATAGAGATATGGAAAAAAATAGAGAGTGTATTTATTGAAACAAGTGAATTATTCGGTTTTAAAGAGATAAGAACCCCAATTTTAGAAAATAAATATTTATTTGAGAGAGGAATAGGCTCAAATACAGATATAGTAATGAAAGAAATGTATGAATTTAAAGATAAAAAAGGAAGAGAGGTTGCTTTAAGACCGGAAGGAACTGCTTCTGTTGTCAGAGCATACATTGAAAACAGAGTTTATAGTACAAAAAAAATTGCAAGGTTTTATTATTACGGCCCTATGTTCAGATATGATAGACCCCAAAAAGGAAGATATAGACAATTTTATCAATTTGGAATTGAAATATTTGGGGGAAAAAGTCCTTTCTTTGATTTTGAAACAATTCAAGTTTTAGATTTTTCTTTTAAAAAACTAAGAATAGAAAATTTTGTTTTTTATATAAATTCTCTGGGCTGTAAAACCTGTAAAAAAGTATATATAGAAGAAATTAAAAAATACTTCAGAGAAAGAGTAAATAATTTATGTGAGGATTGTAGGAGGAGAATTGAAAAAAATCCCTTGAGAGTTTTTGATTGTAAAAATTCCATGTGTAAAACTGAGTTGAAAAATATTCCATCAATACTTGATTTTTTATGTGAAGAGTGTAAAAATCATTTTGATGTTTTAATTGAACTCCTCTCAAAATTTAATATAAATTATAAAATTGCTCCTCATCTTGTAAGAGGGCTTGATTATTATACAAAGACAGTTTTTGAAGTTTTTGTTGAAAAAGAAGATATCGCAATTGCAGGAGGTGGAAGATATGATGACCTTGTTCATGATATGGGAGGACCGGATATTCCTGCGGTTGGATTTGCAGCAGGTATTGATAGAATAGTTCCTCTGGTAAATCAAAAAAATATTAAAAAAATAGAAACAATATATTTCATTATTTTAGGCGAAAAAGCAAAAATAAAGGGACTTGAAATTATAAGAAAAATGATTGAAGAAAAAATTGGTATTGAAATTGATTATGAAGAAAGAAACTTAAAAGAACATTTAAGTATTGCGAATAAACTTGGGAAAAAATGGTGTATAATTTTGGGAGAGAATGAAATTGAAAAAAAGGTTTTAATTTTGAAAAATATGGAAGATGGCTCTCAAATTGAATTGAAAGAAGATACGATGATAGAAAAAATAAAGGAGATTGTCAAATGTTAAGAACACATACTTGTGGAGAGTTAAATATTAAAAATGTTGGAGAACAGGTGGTATTATGTGGTTGGGTTCATTCTATTAGAGACCATGGAAATTTAAAATTTATTGATTTAAGGGATAGATATGGAGTTGTTCAGATAGTTTGTTCTCCTGAAGAGATTGAAAAAGACACCTGGGAGAAAATAGAAAAACTTAAAAACGAATCTGTTGTGTATATTAAAGGAATAGTTGTAAAAAGACCTGAAGAAACTATAAATAAAAAGATACCAACTGGAGAAATTGAGGTTAAGATTATTTCTATTGAAGTTTTAAATGAAAGCAAAAATTTACCTTTTGAAATTGATAGTGTTGAAAAAGTGAATGAAAGTTTAAGATTGAAATATAGATACCTGGATATGAGAAGAGAAAATTTCCAGAAAAATTTAATTAAAAGGTCTGATTTTGTTTTCTTCGTAAGGGAGTTTTTGAAACAGCAAAATTTTGTAGAAGTTGAAACGCCGATCTTAACAAAAAGTACTCCTGAAGGAGCAAGAGATTTTATTGTTCCTTCTCGTTTAAATCCTGGTAAATTTTATGCTTTACCACAGTCCCCTCAGTTATTTAAACAAATTTTAATGATAGGAGGTTTTGATAAATATTATCAAATAGCGAGATGTTTCAGAGACGAAGATTTAAGAGCTGATAGACAGCCAGAATTTACACAGATTGACATTGAAATGTCATTTATTGAAGAAAATGATATTATTTTTTTAGTAGAAAATCTTTTGAAGTATTCAATTGAAAAGACATTTGAGATTAAAGTTGAAATTCCTTTTAAAAGGATAACTTATGAAGAAGCAATTGAAAAATATGGGACAGATGCTCCGGATTTAAGGATAAACACTGAATTTATAAATTTGACAGAAATTTTTAAAACAACAGAAATAAAAATTTTGAGAGATATTTTAGAAAAGGAAGGAGTGATTAAGGGATTTTTTATAAAAGATGGAGAGAAAATCTCTTTAAAAAATATTGAAGAATATAATGAATTTATCAAAAATTCAGGAGGTAATGGAATAGGGTGGATAAGATTTAAAAATAATGAAATTCAGAGTCCATTTAAAAAATATCTTTCAGATAAAATTATCAATGAACTTAAAAATGTACCATCTTTTTCTTCATCTGGAATTTTACTTTTTCTTGGAGGAGGAAAAAAATGGGTGAATGATACCCTTAAAAATTTGATTGATAAAATTAAGGAAAAACTTATTGAAGAAAAAGGAAAATTATCTTTTGTCTGGATTGTTGATTTTCCTCTTTTTGAATATAATGAAGAAGAAAAAAGGATTCAACCAGTTCATCATCCATTTACATCCCCAAAAGAAGAAGATATTGAATTACTTGAAAAAGAACCTTTAAAGGTGAAATCAAGAGCATATGATATAGTATTAAATGGCATAGAAATAGGCGGAGGTAGTATAAGAATTCACAGGAGAAACCTTCAGGAAAAGATTTTTAAAATTATTGGCATTGAAAAAGATTTATATTTACAAAGGTTTGGATTTTTACTTGAAAGTTTAGAATTTGGTGCTCCACCGCATGGAGGTATTGCTTTAGGTCTTGACAGGTTAATTATGCTTTTACTTGGTGAAGAGAGCATAAGAGAAATAATTGCCTTTCCTAAAACTCAAAAAGGTGTATGTCTTATGACAGAAGCTCCAGGAGAAGTAGATGAACAATTATTAAAGGAAAATAGAATTAAAATTGACATTCAGAAAAATTAATGGTATTTTTTATATGGGTTATGTTTGAAAATAGCCACTT